>CAJWGN010000016.1 GCA_913031035.1 uncultured Gammaproteobacteria bacterium | reverse complement strand
TGAGATCGGCAGGGGTGGGGAAGGGGCGGCGTCGTTAGCCGTAGCCGTAGCCGTAGCCGTAGCCGTAAAAAGTGTCAGAGTATTTGCTCTGATAGCTTCTGAATTCGCAACTTTCTAGCTTTCTAGCTTTCTAGCAAATTTCTCCGCTCGCTGTAACGGTGACGCAAACAAAAAACCCCTGACAGGCAGGGGTTTTTTCACTCATTTCTGCCGAAATATAAAGATAGAATCGGCAAAAGAAATGTTAGAAAGGGGGGGCTATTCGCCAGCTGTACTCATTGCTAACCTTTCTTTTTCTACTAGAAAATCAACAACTTCAAGCATTTCTGCCTGTGTCTTAACATTCTCGCCAGTGGTAATAATGTACTTACCGTTGACAATCATATTGGGAGTGCTTCGAATCTGATAGTCCTGCATCCGCTTCTCGGCTTGATTGACCTTAGTGCGAACAGAGAAAGAGTTGAAAGCAGTCTCGAACTTATCCTTTGCTATCCCATGTTCAGCGAATAAATCGCCTATCTGGGCTTCGTTTTGAAGTCTATTACCTTGAACGTTGATCGCGTTGAATACTGGCTCATGGACCACTTCAAGGGCATCTAGTGCCTCTGCTGCGTAATATACCTGAGCATGAATCTTCATCAAACCGTTCCACATTGCTGGGAAGCGAGTAAAATCAACATCGGTACCAGCGCTGGACTCCCAGTTTTCAACCAAAGGCTCAAAACGGAAACAATGCGAGCAGCCATACCAAAATGCTTCAATGACTTCTATTTTTGATGAGTCTCGGGTATTAACCGGTGCATCAAGCTCAACATAATGAGTACCGGCCACAAATCTCTCGATTTGCGCAAAACCAGTCGTTGCTATAGGAAGTAGCATGATAAAAGCAATAAATTGAATAGATCGGTTAATCATTTTCGCTCCAAAATCTTAAATTTGATGTTAATGAGACCGTATCACAGTGATTTTAGTTCCAACAACACCTTTTCAGGTGGGATGAGACCGGTCGCCAAATTGTTACGCTTAGTTCAAGCCAGAAACATAACTTGCAAGCGCTTCAAGCTCTTTATCAGTAAGCCTTTCCACAACAGAACGCATCATAGAACTATTATCGTTAGCCCGCGCACCTGATCGAAAGTTCTTCAGCTGACCTAAGGTGTAGTCAACATGCTGACCACTTAAAGAAGGAAATCCTGCTGGTGCATTGCCGCTGCCTGTTGGCGAATGACATCCCGCGCAAGCCATAACTCCTAATTCTTTATTGCCACCGCGATAAATGCGCTGGCCTAGTTCTAATTTTTCAACATCGGCGCCGGACAAAGTGACTTCTTTGGACGAGTACCAAGCAGCGATATCCTGCATGTCTTGTGGAGAGAGATTTCCCACCATAGCAGCCATCGTTGCATTAGCGCGAGCGCCTGATTTGTAGTCCATCAACTGTTTAACAATATAATTTGCGCTTTGGCCTGCCAACTTAGGGTTCATAGACAGTTCACTGTTGCCATCAGCCCCATGGCAAGTGGAACAAAGTGCTGATTTTGCCTGTCCTGCTACCGCGTCACCTTGAGCAAGCAATAGGCTTGGAGCGAAAGAGCTCACAAGAGCCGACGCAAGAACGAATAAGAGTTTCTTCATGAATATACCTAGTCTAAACGAAATTAATAGAATGCCACTTTGAGCCTTTTAATGCCCTGCTGTCCTTTATCGCTCTAATTTCTTTCAATTTAGAGTAAATTCAGCCTATTGATTACTAAAACTGAAAAGCACATCTTAAAGCTAAATTAGAACTGTATCAGAGCTACACCACCCCAAACGCGTCATTCCGCATACAATACGGAGGCGAAGTATACCGTAACTATAGCCCTAACTGGTATACCGATACTGTCAATTCTGTATTGGTCTTCGCGCAATCTGTCATATATTGCTACCCTGACAGGCTTAAATGGTCCCCGAAAGACATAAAGCGACAATGTTGGGTGATCAAATTCGGTTAATCCAACACTTTTATCTACAATTTGACGATAGCCCACCTATGAATTTTAATCAGGCAACTTTCCAAACCAGCGCGGCCAAGCTAGACGCTTGCCCTACTGACAGTCTAGCTGAAGTGGCGTTTGCGGGCCGTTCCAACGCCGGCAAATCTAGCGCTATTAATGCAATTACCAATCAATTGCGTCTAGCTCGGACCAGTAAGACTCCTGGGCGAACTCAACTGATCAACTTTTTTGTATTGGACGAAGGGCGCTATTTGGTGGATTTGCCTGGTTACGGCTATGCCAAAGTGCCTTTGGCAGTGAAAAAAAAATGGCAGGTGGAGCTTGAAAAGTACCTGCGTAACCGCGAGCCCTTGCGCGGCTTGATATTGCTTAGCGATATACGACACCCGCTTAAAGAATTCGACCGGATGATGATAGATTGGTCGCTGCAGTCAGGGCTTCCTATTCACGTTCTGTTGACAAAATCGGACAAACTTAAGAGAGGTCCCTGCACCAGCACCTTACTTGAAGTGGAGCGCGAGTTTAAAGATCAGCCAGGGTTTAGTGTTCAGCTTTTCTCCTCTGTTAACGAAACAGGGCTAGACGGCGCTAGACAGAAGCTCAGCGACTGGTTAGAAACCGAGGAGTACCAAGAAGAAAGCCCCGCTTAAGTAAACGACTTATGCGCACTGTGCTAGTACGCTAGTTTTATCGGTACACGACTTCAGTTTAGTGAGCTTCATCCCAATTGTTGCCAATGCCCACGTCCACCACCAATGGCACGTCGAGAGAAGCGGCGGTGGTCATTCTGAATTTAACCCCCTCAATCAACATATCGACATCTTTTTCAGCGACTTCAAAAACCAGTTCATCGTGCACTTGCAACACCATTTTCGCATCCAGCTGGGCGCTACTTAACCAATGTCCAATATCAATCATCGCCTGTTTGATCATGTCCGCAGCCGTCCCCTGCATCGGTGCGTTGATAGCCGTACGTTGGGCTGCCTTACGAATAATACCGTTACCAGCATGAATCCCTGGGAGATAAAGACGGCGACCAAACAAAGTTTCCACATAGCCTTTTTCATCTGCTGAGGCTTGAGTTTCATCCATATATTTTCGAACACCCGGATACTTTTCAAAATACCTATCAACATAACTTTGAGCATCACCTCGGCTAATGTCTAGTTGATTAGCTAAACCAAAAGCGGACATCCCATAGATTAGGCCAAAATTGATTGCCTTTGCTCCTCTGCGCTGCTCGGTGGTTACTTCTGCTAATGACACACCAAACACGTCCGCAGCGGTTGCCTTATGAACATCTTGAGCGCTTGAAAAAGCGCTAAGCAAACCAGGGTCTTGAGAAAGATGAGCCATGATCCGAAGCTCAACTTGAGAGTAATCCGCCGCCACTAATTTATAGCCTGTATTGGCAACGAACGCTTGCCTAACTCGACGACCTTCGGCGGTCCGAATAGGAATATTTTGCAAATTTGGATCGGTAGATGACAATCGTCCGGTTGCTGCCACTGCCTGCTGAAAAGTGGAGTGAATTCGGCCACTGAACTCATTAACCTGTAAGGGCAATTTGTCCGTGTAGGTAGATTTAAGCTTGCTTAAAGAGCGATGTTCCAAAATAAAACGAGGAAGCTCATAATCCTTAGCCAATTCTTGCAAAACAGGCTCGGCTGTTGAAGGCTGTCCGGTCTTGGTTTTTTTCAGTATTGGCAGTTCTAACTTTTCATAAAAAATTGTTTGCAGCTGCTTAGGCGAACCTAAATTGAACTCTTCACCGGCAAGTTCAAACACTTCTTTTTGAAGCTTATCCAGCTGTGCACCAAGCTCTTTGCTTTGCTGATTTAATGCATGGCTATCCACTTTTATGCCGTTGCGCTCCATTCGCTGAAGCACTTCCACCAAAGGCCGTTCAAAATAGTGGTAAACGCCTTGAAGTTGACCCTCAGACTTAAGCGAGTGGGCGAGCAATATTGACAGCCTATAAATGTAGTCTACTTTTTCAGCCGCATACTTAAAAAAGTCTAGCACCGGCAATTGACTCATATTTAATTTAGCCTTACCTCTTCCCAACTTCTCATTTAAGTCGACAATATTTAGTCCTAGATAGTGATGAACAATTTCATCTAAATGGTGTTTTGTTGCGACCGAATTAACGATGTAAGATTGTAATAAGATGTCTGAATCAATAGGGTCAAATTTGACTTCATAGTTTTGCAGAACATGTTTTACACGCTTCAAATCAAACCCGACCTTTTTGATTTCAGGATTTTCGAAAATCGGTTTAAGGCGACTAAGTACAGTCGTTACATCGAGCTGGATCTGCTCATCATTGTCGCTGTGTGCCAAGGGTATATAAGCGGCCTTACCGAGTCCCAGACTAATAGAAACTCCAAAAAGTGACAGGTCTAAAAAATGTTCGTTTATGGTTTCTAAATTGATGCATAACACCCTCAACGTTTCTATTGAAGACACAAGCCCCTGTAGTTCAGATTCCGACGTTATTATTGAATAGTCGGTTGATTCTGGAACAACATTGATTTCATTTTCGCTGTTAATGTCGCTGTCATCGGTTGTCGTCGGAGCCTTTGCACTTGACACCACGCCGTCTGCTTCTAACTCTCTAATCCAGGATTTGAACTCTAGATCACTAAACAGTTCATGTAGCTGCTGCTTGTTTTCTGCCCCATGAGTGAGATCTTTGATCTCAACATCAAGCTTTACGTCCATCTTAATCGTTGCCAGTTCATAAGATAATCTCAGCAGATCAAGATTATCACGAAGCTTCTCGCCAACTTTTCCGCCAATAGAATCGGCGTTTTCTATAATTCCTTCCATTGAGCTAAAATCAGTTAGCCATTTGACTGCCGTTTTAGGACCGACACTGGGAACCCCAGGAATATTGTCAGACTTGTCACCCATTAGGGCCAAGTAATCCACTATCTGATTAGGCTTGACGCCAAATTTTTTCACTACGCCATCGTAGTCTAATAACTCGTTGGTCATTGTATTCATCAAGGTGACATCATCGTTGACTAATTGAGCTAGATCTTTATCTCCCGTAGAAATAAGCGTTTTAATATTCTCAACCGACGCTTGCCCTGCGAGAGTTCCGATTACATCATCAGCCTCTACTCCACTAATAATAAGCATGGGCAATCCCATCGACTCTACTATTCTGTGAATAGGTTCAATCTGCGATCTCAGTTCGTCAGGCATAGGCGGACGATTTGCCTTGTAATCCGAATACACATCGCTACGAAAGGTCTTACCTTTAGCATCAAACACAATGGCGATATTGCTGTCTGGATGTCCTTTAATTAAGGCTCGAATCATATTGATAACGCCTTTAACCGCACCGGTCGGCTGACCTTTACTGTTTAATAGTGGCGGTAGGGCATGAAACGCTCTGAATAAATAGGAAGAGCCATCCACTAAAATTAGTTGTTTTGATTCTGACAATGTTTTTACCTGTTGTTTGTGGCGTTGGCGGTGTCGATATTTAGACAGCTACTAAATTCGTCAGCGACATGGGTTATCAAATCGATATAAGCCAAGGGTGACTCGGCGATACCATTACCTAAAAGATCAATGGTGACCTCTCGGATTGAGTTAGCTGGACTTGAGTTAGAGTGGCTAACGCCAGCTCGCCTGTAGTCACTTAACAGAGTACGGATCAGCTCCGGATTGGCGTCAGACTCACCAAAAAGACACAGTGGTTTAATGGCGGCAACTTCTTTCCTGGTCTGTATTATTTGAGCAATCGTAGGAGCTATTTCTGGATCTGTAACTAACTCTAGCTGGTGACTAAGGCCAAACTGCTTTTCAAAGTATTGAAATGCATTATGATAGACGGCAAATGCCTTAGCGTTGGACGTGTTGAATAACGGTTTAATCTTATCCGTGGCTCGGTCTAGACTCGATTGAAACTGCTTTAGGTTGTTCTCAAAATATTCACTGTTTTCCGGGTCCAGTCTTTTCGCCTGGAGTGCAATTTCGGTGGCAATAAGCACGGCATTGCCGGTGTCCAACCAAATGTGACCATCAATTTGACCCTCGCTGCCAATCTTGTGAGAGATTAGACCTGGTAGCGCTACAGTGGTGATAATCCTATCGCTGGCAGCTATTTTACTAAAGCTATTGCTCAGCTGGCTTTCTAGTTCTGGCCCCACCCATACAACTAAGTCTGACCTTAGTAGCTCTAATCGATCGCTTGGTGTGAGATTAAAATGATGAGGCGATGATTTGCTGTCAATTAAGGCGGTAACCTCTCCTTGCTCGCCAACTATCGCTAAAGCAATAAAGTAAAGCGGCCGAATAGTAGTGCTAACAGTAATGTCCGCGTGCACACTACCGCAAAAGCTGGCGATTAGAAGGCATGCGCCCAACAGTGAAGAAGTCGCTTTTGTAGATATTTGGGCGAGCATTTTAGAGAACACCTTTGAGGTTACATTACAGAACACTTTACAAAACAATTTACAAAACCTTTGTTAGGTTTAAAAATAAATTTTAACAATAAAAAGAATACAATATGGATTATTTTAAAGGCCCATTAAAAAAGTATGCTGATTTACTGGTAGAGCACGAAGAACAGGATATTGGATGTTCATGCTAGTTTATCTGATTATCAATATTGTTTTAGCTGTACTGGGTTTGGACACCATTTAAATGTTAGTAGGGCTTGCGCTGTTAGTTCCGAGCCTTGGTGTTGGAACTAGGAGATTTCATGATATCGGTCGCTCTGGTTGGCGGCAGTTGATTTGTTTAGTCCCACTTGCCGGCACAATAGTCATGTTTATCTTTTTAGTCCAAGATAGCCATGATACTGATGACTGTGGCGTTAACCCTAAAGCTGGTCTGCCCTCTTGACGTCTCCCACACATAAATGAATGGGATTCTAAGAGCCATTACAGCTCAAAGACTAGGATAGCGTTAAGCTGCTACAGAACCTTTTACTGGGGCCTTGTAGGGCCTCGTTAGACTACTTATCTTAGCTACTTTATAACGGCTAGCTAGCTACTGTTGAGAATTTACTCGTTAAAGTACTGAGAAAAAGCGAACTCGGTGCAATTGATATCAGTGCTATCATATAACATTGTCCGCCCTCCTTATAAGCTCAACCCTTAATCTCTTTCGGAATCTTCATGGCTCCCCCAAAACTCGACAGTTCAACGTTAATCGCCGCACACGATGTCTCCAAGATGTTTCAAGGCAGGACTGTGCTCGATAATGTGAGTCTGGAGGTCAAAGAAGGGAAGATCGTCACCTTAATAGGCCCTAATGGCGCCGGTAAAACGACATTGGTACGAATAATTCTTGGCTTGATGACGCAGGATTCCGGCACCGTCACTAAACGGGCAGATCTAAACGTCGGATACATGCCTCAGAAACTTGTTATCGACCCCACCATGCCAATAGCGGTAAGCCGATTTCTTCAACTTTCTGGCAGTTCGGATCATTTCCAAATACGTACCACCTTAGATCAGCTTAAAATTCCCCATTTGCTCAATAGCCCTTTGACCTCTGTCTCTGGTGGGGAAATGCAACGGGTATTACTTGCCAGAGCGATGCTGAGAAAGCCTCAATTATTAGTTTTGGATGAACCCGCGCAGGGAGTCGATGTTTCAGGCCAAGCCGAACTGTATGGTTTGATCAGTGAAATTCGGGACCGGATGAATTGCGGTGTGATTATGATTTCCCATGATTTGCATCTTGTTATGTCTTCAACCGATGAAGTGGTTTGTCTGAATCATCATGTGTGCTGCCATGGCAAACCGGAACATGTGAGTAATGATCCTGCCTTTTTAGATTTGTTCGGAGCAAGAAGCGCCGAAAGCTTGGCTATATATACGCATAACCACAACCACGAACACGACGTTCGAGGGCAAATAAAGCCCACTCAAGGCGAATAACAAAGTGCTGCAACTGTTAACAACAGATTTTGTAATAATGGCGTTGATGGCCGGCTGCGGTCTCGCCGTTGCTTCAGGGCCTCTAGGCTCTTTTATGGTATGGCGTCGGATGTCTTATTTTGGAGACACGCTCGCTCACTCTGCTTTGCTTGGGGTTTCTCTTGGCTTGGTAACCGGTGGCGATCCACAGCTAGCCATCGTAATTAGCGGCTTAGGTTTAGCAATTTTGCTGGCACTGCTTGATCGAAACCCAAAGCTGGCAACCGACACCTTGCTCGGAATACTTGCTCACACCAGCTTAGCCTTAGGGGTAGTTGTACTGTCATTAACCAGTTCGGTACGAGTCAACTTAGAGGCGTATCTTTTTGGTGAACTACTAACCATAACCCCCTCAGAGCTTGCCTGGGTGCTCATAGTAATTGCCATCGTTTTAGCCGTGCTTATAAAAAATTGGAATGCCTTTCTTTCAACTACAGTTCACAGAGAGCTCGCCGAAGTTGAAGGGCACAATACAGCTAGACTGAACTTGATACTTATCGTTCTAATTGCACTTACAATCGCAGTTTCAATGAAGATAGTTGGTGTTTTGCTTATTACTTCACTGCTAATAATCCCGCCGGCTACGGCTAGGAAATTTTCAAAAACCCCTGAAATAATGGCATTAAAAGCCAGTGTCATAGGAGTTTTTTGTATTTTTTCAGGGGTGTTTCTAGCGTTCAGTTTAGATACGCCGGTGGGCCCGTCGATTGTAGTCGTCGCGGGCGGCTTATTTTTATTAAGTTATTTTTTGCCTGCAAGTTCGAAGGGTTAAAATCAAGAAATTCAAGTGCGATTAAAAACCAAAATTTAACTTAAAATTTGGAACTTTCAAGCATCATCTCATAGGCTTTGAGCAAGTCTTTCACACGATGTGGAGGTCTCATTACCGCGTGATAATTCCCATCTGGATTGACTATTGCAATATGACCACTGTGAGTAATTAGATAGTTTTCAGTGGGGATATTGGAAGGGCTATGGCCGGCCTCGCTGTGATGTGGTTCTGGTCGTGACTGCTCTACCGTGTTCTGGCTGTGCTGATGCATGTCCTGTCCCTCTTCCTGCGCTCCATTCTCAGACTCATAAACAGGTTCGGAGTAGCCAACAAAAAACTGAGACGCAACACCGGCAATAGAATCCATGCTGCCAGTAATTCCTAAAAATTCCTGGTTAAATCCATTAACGTATTTGCCAATGGTTTCGGGATCGTCTCGCTCAGGGTCCACAGACACCATAACAACATTGAGGTCGTCTTTAAGACTTGGGTTGAGCTGTTCGTAAAACTTTTTAAGCTCAGCCATAGTGATTGGGCAAATATCAGGACAAGCCGTAAATCCAAAAAACAGTATGGTCCACCGGTCTTTGAGCTTGCCGCTCGTAAAAGGTTCAAAGTTTTGGTCAACAAGTTCGAATTCTTGAATCGGGCGAATATCAGGAAAAACCGTAACTCCGATGTCTCGAAGTTCTTCTTTCAAATTGATTTCGGATCTCAGACCAAACAAAAACACAAGCGCGATAATCACCGCTAAGTCGAAAACACCAAAAGCGACTAGACCGCGTTTTGCTCGTAAACTTAAGGCCATGTTTCAATCCTGAAGGGGTAGATCCAGCGTCAACTAGAACAAATAGTGATCAATTAGAAGAGCTAAAAATAGCAACGCAAGATAAAGAATGGAGAACCGAAAGGTGTCCATGGCTGTAGAAGGCTTAGGCCTGAACATCAAAATCAACGACCAAGCCAAAAACCCAATACCTAACGCTATTGCCGACCCAAGATATAACAGGCCACTCATACCAGAAAGGTATGGAAAGATACTTGAAACGACCAGGAGCACTGTGTAAACAATAATGTGAATTTTAGTGACGTGCTCACCGTGAGTTACCGGCAGCATTGGCACGCCTGATTTCGCGTATTCGTCTTTGCGATGAATGGCTAATGCCCAGAAATGTGGGGGGGTCCAGGCGAATATGATGAATACCAAGATTAAAGCGTCGGACTCTATCGTGCCTGTTACTGCCGACCACCCTAGAAGCGGAGGCATGGCGCCTGCAAGCCCCCCAATAACGATATTCTGGGGTGTCGCGTGCTTCAAATAGCCCGTGTAGATAAATGCATACCCGATAAATGAAGCCAGAGTTAGCCAAGCGCACAGTGGGTTAACACCGAACCAAAGCACTAACATCCCGGCAGCGCCGATAGTTGCCGCAAATAAAATAGTTTGCGTTGTATCCACTCGACCTTGGGGCAAGGGCCGGTTGTGTGTGCGCTTCATTAAAATGTCAATTTTACGATCGATCAAATGATTCACCACCGCACCGGAACCCGCTACTAGTGCGATCCCTATATTGCCGAGGATTAAGACATCTATGGGTACCATTCCGGGCACCGCCAAAAACATTCCAACCATGGAGGTTAAAATCATTAACATGACAACACGGGGCTTGCACATTTCGTAAAAATCGCGCCAACTGGCCGACGAACTAACTGTAATTTCAGTCACAATATCTGCTCTGGAAAATAGGATAAAATCGTTTCACTTAGATGCAAATACGTCACAATTGGTGAGCTGGATTTGTATCGTTTTGAGGGCGCGAATTCAAGCACAAATTCAGCGTAATCTCAAGATAGCCTGAACTAATAGTGACAAGAGATTACAGTTTTTCTAACTGATTGTTACTGAATTTAAACAGACATATCTGCCACTGACAGGAAACTGTCACAAATGCTTGATCTGGCGCGTTTTTATCTAAATACCCTACTATAATTGTTGCGAGAAACTGCAATTTTCTATAGCATTCCGTTGCGCATGAGGTGTGCGTTTCTTCTTCGAAATTAGGCCTTTGGAGAAATGTGAATACTAGATCTTTATTAAAATAATTACATGAGATCATGAAGCTCAACCCAATCCTTAATTCTACAGTGGAAATAGATTAATCTTTTCGACTGTACGGCCTAAGTCTGGAAAAATCAGGACGGCTTCAAAAACAGTTTTTTACAAAGTTTGACAACAACTAAACAAATTCTATTGTCTTAGGCTTTTCAATTTGAAAGACCCAGATCTGGGACTCGTTTTTAACTTAAGAAGGATTACTGCTTTATGGCTTTAGCGGTCGTTATTTTATTGCTGGTTATTGGATCTGTCGTGTTCCATTTTGCCAGCCCATGGTGGTTTACCGATATCGCATCCGATTGGGGTTCCATCGATTTTACAATTAATGTCACATTTTGGATTACGGGTATAGTCTTTGTAATTCTAAATCTTTTTTTAGCTTACTGCGTTTACAAGTTTCGTCAGAAGGACGGCCATAAAGCCGTTTATGAACCTGAAAACCACAAACTCGAAACAAGTTTGTCAGTGGTCACTACCATCGGAGTTGTCGCAATGCTTGCACCGGGCTTATTTGTCTGGGCATCGTTTGTAACTGTTCCCGAGACCGCAACCGAATATGAAGTGATGGGTCAGCAGTGGCAGTGGGCATTCCGATACCCTGGCGCTGACGGCCAACTTGGATTTGCAGAGACAGCATTGGTGACAGAGTCAAACCCATTCGGGGTGAATCTTGAAGATCCAAGGGGACAAGACGACATTATTGTCACTCAACCTGAAATGCATTTGCCCGTGGGCAAACCAGTCAAGGCGTTGCTTCGCTCTAACGACACACTCCACAACTACACCGTGCCTCAGTTCCGCGTCAAAATGGATTTGGTGCCCGGACTTGTCTCTTACCTGTGGTTCGATCCGCAGAAAGAAGGCCGTTACGACATAATGTGTCAAGAATTATGCGGTATTGGTCATTTCATAATGCGCGGTGCTGTTGTAATCGAGCCTCAAGAAGATTATGACATTTGGTTAGCAGCGCAGCCGACCTTTGCGGAAACGCAATCTATGGCTCCCGCTAACATCGCGGCCGGTCAGGCAGCATATGCTATATGCGCGTCATGCCACGGTGCTGAAGGCGAAGGTAATATCGCTTTGAACAGTCCTAAAATTGCCGGTCAACAGGCATGGTACTTAGAACGCCAACTTAATTATTTTAAAAATGGTGTTCGCGGTGGGCCTGGTGATACCAACGGCGCAATGATGGTTGGAATGGCAAACACGCTTGTCGATGATGCTGCTGTTCGCAATATGTCAGCTTACATCGCGACTCTCCAAGACACTCCATCTACCCCCACTATTACGGGTGATGTTGCTAACGGAGCGAACATTTACGACAGTAACTGTGCAGCCTGTCATTTAGATAGCGGCGACGGCACTTGGTATACAGACGCACCTAAACTTGCTGGCATGAGTGATTGGTATTTTGTCACTCAAATTAGCAATTTTCGGGCCGGTATACGCGGCTTGCACCGTGAAGATGATTACGGTGAGCAAATGGTTTCAATGGCCACTGCAATGTCAGGGCTTGAAGAGATCGAAGACGTTGCCGCGTACATTAATACGCTGCAATAGAGGTAGTTTTATTTTAAATTGTTTGCCCGAGTGGCAAGTATCATATTTAGGTAGTTAGGAGGTTTTAATGGCTTACGTTCCATTAGCTGATCAGGACAGTGAACAAGAGCTTCACCATCCAAAAAGTTGGGTTACTGAGTGGGTTTTCAGCCAAGATCATAAAGTTATCGCTATTCAATACGGAGGCATAGCTATTGCTGTCGGTATTGTAGCGCTTGTTTTGTCTTTACTTATGCGTATGCAGCTTGGTTTTCCCGATACATTTGATTTGATCGATCCAAGTCAGTATTACCAGTCAGTGACCATGCACGGCATGATCATGGTTGTTTATATGCTTACGGCTCTGCTGTTAGGGGGTTTCGGCAACTACATGATCCCATTGATGGTAGGCGCCCGCGACATGGTGTTCCCATTTCTGAACATGTTAAGTGTCTGGACATATTTTCTGTCGGTTCTCATTTTGTTAGCTAGTTTTTTTGTGACCGGCGGACCAACAGGCGCAGGCTGGACAATTTATCCACCGCAAGCGACGATGGCGGGAACACCTGGCCATGACATGGGTATCGTTCTGATGCTCGCGTCACTAGCCGTTTTCATCGTGGCGTTTACAATGGGAGGTTTGAACTATGTAACTACCATCTTGCAATATCGCTGCCGCGGTTTAACGATGATGAGATTACCTCTAACAGTTTGGGGCCTTTTCATCGCGACAATTCTTGGTTTATTTGCATTCCCGGCATTGCTCGTATCCGCAGTAATGATGTTGTTTGACACCTTGGCAGGTACAAGCTTCTTCATGCCAGCTGTAATTGAAGCGGGAACTCCGCTAGATTACAACGGCGGCAGCCCAATATTGTTCCAGCATTTGTTCTGGTTCTTCGGCCATCCTGAGGTATACATTGTTGCACTTCCAGCATTCGGCTTAGTGTCAGATGTTTTAAGTACGCACGCTCGTAAAAATATCTTCGGGTACCGTATGATGGTGTGGGCACTTATCGCCATTGGCGGATTAAGCTTTATTGTTTGGGCTCACCACATGTATGTAAGTGGTATGCATCCTTACTTTGGTTTTTTCTTCGCTACAACAACATTGATCATTGCGGTCCCAACAGCCCTGAAAGTTTACAACTGGGTGTTAACGCTTTGGGAAGGTGATATTCGCTTGAATGCACCAATGTATTTCGCGATCGGTTTCATCTTTACCTTTATCCATGGCGGCCTTACCGGTTTGTTCTTGGGCAACGTGGTTATCGATCTACCTCTGTCGGACACTTATTTTGTGGTTGCTCACTTCCACATGGTAATGGGTGTGTCGCCTGTACTGGTTCTTTTTGCAGCCTTGTATCACTGGTATCCTAAAGTCACTGGGCGCATGTTCAACGAGCCTATGGCGAAAGCCCATTTTTGGATTACCTTCTTAGGCACTTATGCAATCTATCTGCCAATGCACTACCTAGGATTCCTTGGTGTGCCGCGTCGTTACTACGCTCTTGGCGAAACAGATTTCATTCCAGAGTCTGCCCAAGATTTAAATGCTGCTATCACTATTGCCGCTTTGATTGTTGGTGTAGCGCAAATCTTGTTCTTCATCAACATCTTCTGGAGCCTTCGCTACGGCAAGAAAGCCGGTCCAAACCCTTGGGGCTCAGCTTCGTTGGAATGGCAAACTCCGGATACTCCGCCGGTTCATGGCAACTGGGGTGCTGAGCTTCCAACTGTTTATCGTTGGGCTTATGACTACAGCGTGCCAGGGGCACATCAAGATTTCATTCCTCAGAATGTACCTGAGAATGAAGAGCCAACGGCTGATGAGCAACATTTTGACCCGGACCACGACCAGTCCAAGGCTAATCTATGAGTCTGTTTAAAGAACTCACTGTAAAACCCTGGGAAAGAAAAGGGATCATAGGTGGCCTCAAAGCAGAGGGCACCTTCGACACCTCCCCAGAGAAAGTAGCGTTGGTATTTTTTGTAGTTGTTGCTTCGGTGATTTTTTCACTGTTCGCGGTCAGCTATCTCATTCGGATGGAACTGCCAGACTGGGCTCCTTTGACCGAACCTACCCAACTTTGGTTTAACACAGTTCTTTTAGTATTAAGTAGTGTGTTTTTCCAGTGGGCAAGGAATATCACTAAAACCGATAGCAATAAAAATGTAATGACTGCGTTCGTAGGAGCAGGGTTATTTGCAATTATGTTTATTGCTGGCCAGTACCTAACTTGGGAAAACCTTCAGGCTGAAGGTTTTTACATGACATCAAACCCAGCTAACGCCTTTTACTATCTGTTAACAGGTGTTCACGCTGTCCATCTACTAGGTGGTTTATGGGTTTGGAGTATAGGCTTGATTCGAATGATATCGGGAACAGAAGCAAAGGAGCTTAAGTTAAGCATCGAGCTTTGTGCTTTTTATTGGCATTTCCTGCTTATTATCTGGTTGATCATGTTTGCTCTAATGGCAAATACATAACTTATTTTGACTAATATAAAAGTAAAAAACAGGAAGAAAGGATGAGTGAAGCTGCGCTAACGCAAGCAGGCCCCCAAGAGGGTATGGACGGCCTAGTCGACGACTGGAGCTCCGACAAACAGACCTATCATGTGCCTTGGGGCAAGGCGATGATGTGGATATTTTTAGTAAGTGATACGTTTATCTTCACTTGCTTCTTAACCGCCTATTTGCACGTGCGACTTACGACGACTGAACCTTGGCCCGTCCAAGGTGCTATCTTCGCGCTTTCATTGTTCGGCAGTGATCCGATTCCTTTGATTCTGATCGCTCTTATGACATTCATTCTGATTACTAGCTCGGGCACAATGGCACTTGCTGTAAACATGGGTTATCGCAAAGACAAGGAGAAAGCCTTCTGGCTTATCTGCGCTACGGCGTTCTTTGGTCTTTGTTTTGTCGGTATGCAGATGTTTGAGTGGTCAAAACTCATTTTGGATGAAGGCATCCGACCGTGGGAAAACCCCTTTGGTGCTGCTCAGTTTGGCTCGATCTTCTTTATGATAACTGGCTTTCACGGACTTCACGTGTCTGGAGGTGTTATCTACCTGATGTGGGTTGCTCTGCGGGTAAGGCGCGGTCACTACGATGATAAGGGTTACGAAATCATCGAGATTGTCGGTTTATACTGGCATTTTGTCGATTTAGTTTGGGTATTCATCTTCGCATTTTTCTACTTACTTTAAGAGGGGACTGATATGTCATCTGAAGCAGGTCAACAACATCCTCTTGGGATTTACTACAAAATCTGGATTCTTCTGTTCGTATTGAGCGGATTTTCCTACGCAGTCGACTTCTATGAAGTGCAAGGTGCGATGCGATGGACACTAGTATTATTGTTCATGACATTGAAAGCAGGGTTTATTACTGCAATCTTCATGCACGTTGTTTGGGAGCGGATGGCGTTGGTAGCCACCATTCTTGGACCACCGATAGTCTTGCTGCTATTCATATCGTTCATGGCTATTGAGGGCAACTACACAGAAAATGCCCGATTTAGCTACATGGGCCACGATAGAGACGCGGTTGCACTAACACCTGAAGATCTTCACGGTGGTGGTCACGGCGGAGAAGAACACGGCGAAGAAGCAGAACATTAACTCCTTCGCAAGAGTTCTTAAATAAGGCTATAGTTAATCCTATAGCCTTTTTTTTCATCTGCACTTTTTGAAAGTCAGGGTTTTTGTAGCCGATCACTTTTTTAACTAAAGTCAGATAATGCAACTAGACATTGAAAAGCTCATAGCAGCTGCAAACCAGCTTGAAAAAGAGTCAAATGCTCTTTCAAAACAACTAAGTGCTCAAATGGGCAGTTTGCCTCCCTCTATAGCATTGTCAAAAACTGACCCCGTTCACTCCCTGAAAAGCTTTGTCATCGAATACATCACCCATGTGCCTTCCTTCATAGGGGCTGTGTCGATTGCCTCAAAAGATGCCGGCATTGATGCTTATGTCTCGCCTTTTCTGGGTGTTGCTACTGATTTCCTGCTGTCTCCAAAAGGCCAAGGTGCAGAACCCCTCGGGTTTCTAGCGCTTTTAGAGCAAGCCTACCTGGCACACCGTCTAATTGAAGAGGTGAACGATCAATATATTGTTAGAGCGGGAATTCCGCTTATTCCAATGGACGTCACAAAGGCGAATGTAATAGTTCATCATCTATTAGGTGAGGTATTGGCAAACAACCTTGACGATGTTGTTGAGGAGACCGCTAGGCAAATGACATCCCACGATATTGTTTATAGTTCAGACAAATTTCGTCAATACGTCGAAACAAGAAAAGGAAAGGGGTGGGATCATGTTTGGAAGCAGTGGGCAGATATGACTAACAGCCTCGATATCGACCTTAATCTCAGTAAAAAACCACCTGAATAGATTTTACCTTAACACAGGCCGTGAGAGGGAAAGCTGCGATTGCGAAACAATCTAGGCGCAGATAAGCGAACGCTAGAGCTGTGACCTTAAAACCGAGACCTTAGAACCCAAACCTTAGAACCGAGACCTTAGACCTTAGACCTTAGAACCGAAAACCGAGAACCGAGAACCGAGAACCGAGAACCGAGCACTTAGAACGTAGAACGTAGAACGTAGAACCGAGACCTTAGAACCCAAAGCCGATCTCAAACAAGGCCACAAACCTAAGAAAGAAATTATTCACCACGACGAATTCTATCAACGATCGCTCGAGTATCGGGTATCGCTCCAAGCCAGATCTCAAATGACACCGCAGCCTGCTCAACTAGCATACCCAAACCATCAATCGCCTTTTGAGCTTTGTTATCTAAAGCCCATTTAACAAAGGCGGTATCGTCGCTGGAGTACATTAGGTCGTAGCAACAGGTGCTTGATTTTACCGCTTTGGGACTGATGTTGGGGGTCTCACCCTGTATACCTAATGATGTTGCGTTAATTATTACGTCGTACGGCTCTGTGTCTACTCCATCAACGTCCTCAAAACCCACTACATCGATTGACTGTAGGTGAGAGAATTCTTGTTGTAGTTGCTCTGCTTTCTCAATTGTTCTGTTCGCGATGGTAATAGAGGCTGGCGATTTCTCTATAATCGACGGCAAAATACCTCTCGCTGCACCGCCTGCGCCCAGTATTAATAAGCGCTTTTGTTCTAACAGAATGTCATTGTTTAATAGGTCTTTAACCAACCCTGGGCCATCCGTGTTGTCACCGACCAGCTCACCAATTTCATTTAGGTAAAGCGTATTAACTGCCTTAGACAATTTAACTTTTTCACTGGCAGGTGTTGATAGCCGAAACGCATGTTCTTTAAACGGCACCGTAATATTAAGACCTACACCGCCGTTTGCAAAAAATTCACTGACAAAGCTATCGAATTTCTCTGGCTCTACATCAAATTTAAGGTAATCAATATCGAGCTTACACTGCAGCGCAAACTGACCATGAATTTCGGGCGACCTGCTATGCCCTATTGGATGTCCTACAACCCCGAATGCTTTCACAATGTTTTCTCTTTATCTTGGTTATCCGCTTAAATGCTCTGACCTAGTCAGCCCAATCCCTAGGCCTCAGATAGTCGGTATAGAGGCGCTCTTCCTCTGATCCCGGTTCTGGTTTCCAGTCATAGGTAAATTGAACTTTGGGCGGAAGTGACATCAAAATTGACTCAATCCTGCCAACACCTGACTGAAGCCCAAACAGTGTGCCTCGGTCATAAACCAAATTGAATTCTACATAACGCCCGCGTCGATATTCTTGAAAGTCTTTGTGCCGAGGTTCAAAGGGCTCAGCGGCTCTCCTTTTTACGATAGGTAGGTAGGCATCCAAAAAACTCTTGGCCATCGACTGGACAAACGTGAACGATTTATCAAAACCCAATTCATTGAAGTCGTCAAAAAATAAACCGCCAATTCCCCGAGGTTCGTTTCGGTGCTTGATATGAAAATAATCGTCGCACTCGTTTTTAAACCTATCGTAATAATGGTCTCCAAACGGCTGGCAAGCCTTTTTTGCGGTCTTATGCCAATGCTCGCAGTCCTCATCAAAGCCATAATAAGGGGTTAGATCGTAGCCTCCACCGAACCACCATATCGGCTCCTGATTTTCTTTTTCAGCAACAAATAGGCGGAAGTTTGCATGGGATGTGGGCACGAACGGATTACGGGGATGAATAACCAAGGACACCCCCATTGCTTGAAAGGAGCAACCTGCTAACTCTGGCCGTGTAGCTGTTGCCGAAGCTGGCATAGACTTGCCAAAAACATGAGAAAAATTAACACCCCCTTTTTCAATAACGTGGCTGTCACTGAGTACACGACTAATTCCTGTGCCGCCGCTGTCTCGATCCCACTGATCGGTCTGAAACTTTCCCTGGCCGTCAATCTCTTCTAATCCTGTGCATATTGAGTTCTGCAGCTCCAAAAGAAACTGTTTTACCGATTCTGTATTCACTTTGTCCAATGTACCTGCCTCTATCCTTATTACCGTAGTTTAGGGTGAACTTACGCTACAAAAGACTTTACCGGGATAAATGCTAAGCTTGTTTTAGCTGCGCTCATTAGTCCCTATCAATAACAGTCAGTAATCGTGGCGTCAGTTTAGCAATAATTTTTGCTTACAGTTGCCACAATTCAAATACCACAATAGTAATAACGACCAGACTCTAAACTGATGCTGCCCTGATATTCTAATTCTAAAAGGCTCTCAATAAGGTCACCTATATTTAGGTTTGTCTCCAAAACCAGTGTATCCAACAGACAGGGCTGGCACTTTAGAGCCGTCAAAATCTTTTTCTGTGTCGAATCGTCGGAAATATTGCCAAAACCTTGTGTCTCTGGTCCGTTGTTTTTCACTTTTATAGCGTCTTTTTTTGATTGCTCCGCACTTTTGATTTCAAGCTGCGGGAATTCCTCGATTATATCCACTACCGATTCTACAAGCTTAGCGCCTTGTTTAATCAATTGATGGCAACCGGCCGATTGAGGGTTAGAGAGTTGCCCCGGCACAGCAAACACCTCTCTATTTTGCTCCATAGCCAAACGGGCCGAAATTAGCGACCCACTTCTGGTGGCTGCCTCGACTACCAATACACCGATACTAAGACCACTAATAATCCGGTTTCTTCTCGGAAAATGATGTGCCAATGGAGGAGAGCCTAGCGGAAACTCTGAAACAACCGCGCCACTGATTTCAATTTCCCGCTTAAGGCGACGATTTTCTGTAGGGTAACACCGGTCAATACCGCTACCAATCACAGCAATAGTTTGGCCGCTTTCCTCTAGCGCGCCTTCGTGTGCCCTGCGGTCAATACCCCTTGCTAGACCACTTGTCACGGTAAGCTGCGATGCACTTGTTTGCTTGGCCAATTGAAAGGCAATACTTAGTCCATACGGGCTTGCTTTGCGGCTGCCGACGATAGCAATTTGATCTGTATTAAGTAAATCAGGATTGCCCCTCACATAGAGCAGGGGAGGGGCGTGATCAATTTCTTTTAACCTTTGGGGATAACGAATATCTTCATAGCAAACAATGAAATTGCCCTCTAGGTGACTCCATTCTAGAGTTTTTTGTACATCGCTATTAGAAATGGCGAGACGGTGGGCACTTTTAAACTGTCCCGCTACGCCTGAATTAACCCCGTGGGAGACAAGCTCTTGAGGCGTTGCGCTTACTATTGATTTAAAATCCCCGTAAATGGAAAGAAGCTTGGAGAACTTTTGATCAGATAGAATCGAAAAATGGCTGAGGAATAGATACTCCTGAAGTGGAACTGAAACCATATTTCATCCTTGAATAATGGTGTATGTAAATACTTATAATGCTCAAAGCATAGATTTTATGGCGACACTACTCGGTTATATAACTGAGCAGGTTCTGTGCTACTCAGTATGAGTGCATAGCTAAGTTTATCGAAAGTTCGGTATATCAAAATCGTACCTATTTCTTTGCCTGGTAATTCCAGCTCGTCTCGCTTTAAAACTGTGCTCATGCGCTCGCGAAATGACATCCTGTTGCGCTGAACTTCATCAACCATCTGGATGCTTTCTTGCTGAATCGACAAAATATCTCCAATGACCAGGTTATCGCTCTCTCCCAGGTCAATCACAACCGTATCTAATTGCGACGCCATAGTACTGGCACCTTGAAATGAAATAATACTGCCTTCTAGATCTTCTGCAGGTTCGGTGGGAAAAATCGTTGTATCGATCCGTGACTCTTCTCTAACCAAAAGTCGATCGCCTACTCTGATTTCCTTACTGCTATTGTTAATCCGCATTTTTCGTAAGCTCGGCCCCTCATTTTTAGAAATAGTTGCAATACCAAGATATTCTAGCTCTACGCCAAGAATTACATCGCCCGACTCGTCTGCGTAACTTTTACCTTGTCGATAAATTTCAAATAAAGTGGTACCGACAGGCCATGTTGTGCTCCTCACGTAGACTTCATCACCGGTTCCTATAGCGAGATTAACACCAAGATTTGAGACGATGTAGGGGGCTTGTTCGTAAAGTTCCGGTAAAACTATTCGATTGCGTGTAAAACTATTCTCAATAGATTCCAGTGCTATTGCAGGTATAGAGCTCGAAAGTGGGATCTCCCTTATTTTAGGCTCTAAATTAACTGTTTCTCTATCACCGCGCTTAAGCAGTATTTTTGGTGACCCACCAACCAGACTAACAGTAAGAATGTCGTCAGGGTAAATTAGGTCAGCGTTATCTAAATAGGAGTCTGGCTCCCATATTTCCGGCCACCTCAGAGGATCTTGCAGGAACTGGCCTGCAATATCCCATAAAGTGTCGCTATCTTTCACTATATATACGCTTGGGTATTCTGCAAGAAGCAGACTACTTTGTGAATAAGCTTGAAACTGCGCAAAAAAAGTCACAAACAAAGCGACTGTTAGCAGTGAAGGCTTTATTACTCGGTTCTTCATCATTAGTATCCTTACCTGAAAGGCATTGATATATTACCAATACACACCCATTATCACTAGGGGCAGTTCATATACTGTGATGAAAGCTGAACTTTAACTAACCTAGGTTTCGACAGGCAATGGCTATATTAGAAATTCTGGAATTTCCGGACCCCAGATTAAGAAAAATCGCGACCCCAGTTAATGTTTTCGACTCAAAACTCGATGACTTGACCAAGGATATGGTCGAAACAATGTACGACGCTCAAGGTATCGGGCTTGCAGCTACACAGATTGATGTCCATAAACGGATTTTGGTCATCGATGTTTCCGAATCAAAGGATAGTCCTCAGGTGTTTATTAATCCAAGTTTCGAGATAATCGAAGAGGAATTGTCTGACTACGACGAAGGCTGTTTATCTGTTCCTGGATTTTACGAAACTGTGTCGCGGCCGCAGCGGGTGCTCATAAAGGCCCAAGACCAGACTGGAGGGGCTTTTGAAATTGATGCGTCAGGAATTCTGGCTGTTTGCATTCAGCATGAAACAGATCACCTCGATGGCAAGCTGTTCGTAGATTACCTCAGCTCACTCAAAAGGCAGCGTATCCGCAGCAAACTCGAAAAAGAACATAAGAAGTCTGCTTGAACCAGTGATCAAATTAAAAATAGGCTTTGCCGGCACGCCAGAATTTGCCGCCGCTCATTTAGCTGCATTGCTAAATACCGAATTTTCCCCCGTTGCTGTTTTTACACAGCCCGATAGGCGCGCTGGACGTGGCAAAAAATTGCATGCCAGCCCAGTAAAAACCCTAGCACAAACAAATGGATTGGCTGTTTATCAACCACGCAGTTTAAAAACAGAAGAATCGATGGATCTGTTTAAAGAGCTAAAACTTGATCTATTGATCGTGGTTGCGTACGGATTGATTCTGCCCTCAAACATTCTTAGCCTGCCTACGTTTGGTTGTATTAATGTTCATGCTTCGCTGCTTCCAAGGTGGCGGGGCGCCGCCCCTATAGAGCGAGCGATCCTTGCAGGTGATTCAGAATCTGGCGTTACCATCATGCAAATGGATGCAGGTTTGGATACCGGCGACATGATCAACAAAGTAACCGTCAGCATTGATAATAATGATAGCCGTCAAGACTTGGAAAACAATCTAATTACTGCCGGTGTACGAGGGCTAATTCACACCCTTGATCAATTCCACGCCTTAAGGCTGACGGCTCAGAAGCAAAATGACGCCGACGCCAACTATGCTGCTAAGTTAGATAAGATCGAGGCATTGCTTGATTTCGACCAAGACGCTGAGCTCGTTAACAGAATCATAAGGGCTGGCATTGGCAGAACGCCGGCCTATGCTTTTTTGGAAGGCAACAGGCTGCGTCTCCTAAAGGCCACGCACAGTGAAAAGGTCTTTAATGTAAAACCCGGCACTATTGTTGAAATAGCCAATAATAGCTTCACCGTTAGCTGTAAAAATTCTTGCCTACTCGTGAACTCAATCCAATTGCCAGGCAAAAACCCGGTGAATGTTTTAGACGTATTAAACTCCAAAGGCACTTTGCTAAAAGTAGGGGCGTTGTTCACAATGAACGAAACTTAGTGAAAGCATCTACTTCCGTTAAAACTAACGAGCCTTCAAATGTTCGGGCGGTGGCAGCCTCCATAATTGTGCAGTTAATAGAGCAAAAAGGTTCACTAACCAGTGGTCTGCAGCCCTTTAAAAATCGTGACGATTACCCGCTTTTGCAAGAAATGTGTTTTGGCACATGCCGCCATTTTTATTCATTACAATTCGTCTTAGAAAAGCTAGTCGCGAAACCAATAAGGTCAAAAGACAAGGATGTTAAGTGCCTGTTGCTTGTTGGCCTATACCAACTTCGACACATGTCACTTCCAGAGTATGCTGTCATTAATGAGACGGTTTCGGGGGCAGGTAAACTAAAAAAATCCTGGAGCCGAGGCCTAATTAACGGGGTACTCAGAAACTATTTACGTGATGTAGAATCTGTAGCGCTGAAACTTGAATCAAGCCCTCCATGTGTTCAGTTCGATCAGCCAAAATGGCTGGCCGATCAAATTCAGCAGGATTGGCCTGATCACTGGCAGCAGATTTTTGAGAACTCTAACCAAAGACCCCCTATGACCGTTAGAGTTAATCTTTCGAAAGGTAGCCGTAATGACTACTTGCAAGAATTAGAAAGTGTCGAGATTGACGCTTGTGCTGGAAATCTGGCAGCTAGTTCTATTTACCTACGCAAACCTCAATCTGTTGAACTGCTTCCTGGATTCTCCGAGGGGCTTTCGAGCATACAGGACGAGTCTTCCCAACTTATTCCTCCTTTGCTCCAGCTAAAACCCCATCAACGTATTCTGGATGCCTGCGCCGCACCAGGCGGTAAGACTTGCCACATACTGGAAACTGAGCCACTCATTGACTCTTTGACCTCGCTGGATATCGCCAAATCTCGGCTAGTACGAGTGGAAGAGAATTTGCAGCGTCTTGATCTAAGAGCCAACCTCAAAGCTGCAGATGCTCGGGATCTTGCTGCCTGGTGGGATGGGAGATTATTTGACCGTATTCTTATTGATGCTCCTTGTTCTGCCACTGGCGTTATTCGCCGGCATCCTGATATAAAAGTGTTAAGAAGTCCTGAAAATATTGCAGAACTAAATGAATTGCAGCTCGATATTCTACAAAAAATTTGGTCTACATTAATGCCAGGTGGGTTGCTTCTTTACACGACTTGCTCAATCCTGCCTCAAGAAAACAGTGAAATTGTGGCGAAGTTTCTTGAATCTAGCGATAACGCCAAATATGAGGGCATCACTGCCGATTGGGGAGTAGAATGCCCATTTGGTAGACAATTACTTCCATCGGATGAAAATGGCCCCGATGGTTTTTTCTTTTCATTGATCAGAAAAATGCCATAAAGACCAACACCAAGTAAATTCAAAAAGTACGGACTTGCATGAAAATTATTATTCTCGGTGCCAATCAAGTAGGCAGTACGCTAGCTGAAACCTTGGCCAATGAAGCTAACGACATAACAGTTGTCGATAGTGATGCAGAAAAACTAAGAGAATTAAAAGACCATATAGATATTGGCACTATAACCGGTCAAGCGTCTCATCCTGATGTCCTCGATAGAGCAGGTGGCGAGGATGCGGATATGATTATCGCCGTAACAGAGAGCGACGAGATCAATATGGTGGCTTGCCGAGTCGCCTACTCGCTATTCAAAACCCCCAAAAAGATCTGCCGGATTAGATCGTCTAGCTATCTAGTAAGTGATAAGTTATTTGGTAAAGGTGGCGTTGCAGTAGATGTAGTCATTAGCCCAGAAAAAATTGTATCCAGCTATATCGCCCGACTTATCGATCTTCCAGGCGCACTACAGGTATTAGACTTTGCTGATGGCAGGGTTCAATTGGTCGCGGTAAAAGCTTTCTATGGCGGCCCTTTAGTAGGCCAAGAAATTCGCTTGCTGCGCCAACACATGCCATCTGTCGATGCTCGAGTGGCGGCTATATTTAGAAAAGACAGGCCCATAATTCCAGAAGGCTCAACCGTTATTGAAGCTGACGATGAAGTCTTTTTTGTTGCTGCTCAGAAAAACATTAAGGCCTGTATGGGCGAATTACGACGCCTTGATAAACCGTATAAGAGACTTATCATCGCCGGTGGTGGCAATATTG
Organism: uncultured Gammaproteobacteria bacterium; assembly: GCA_913031035.1. Classification (GTDB taxonomy): domain Bacteria; phylum Pseudomonadota; class Gammaproteobacteria; order Pseudomonadales; family Pseudohongiellaceae; genus UBA9145. Next base: position 16,181 of record CAJWGN010000016.1, on the reverse strand, counting down.
GTATGCGCCTAGCTGAAAGTCTTGAGGACCGTTATCAAATCAAGATTATCGAAAAAGACCCTAAGCGCTGCGTTTACCTATCTCAGAATTTAGACAGTGCTATTGTTTTAAATGGCGAGGCATCGCAACAAGATTTGCTGATTGAGGAAAGCATTGAGGAAACGGACGTATTTCTTGCCTTAACCAACTCTGATGAAGCAAATATTATGTCATCACTTCTGGCAAAACGACTGGGTGCTAAGAAGGTAATGACCTTAATTAATAACCCAGCGTATGTCGACCTTGTACAAGGGGGCGAAATAGACGTAGCAATATCCCCTCAACAAGCCACCATCGGCAGCCTACTTACTCATGTAAGAAGAGGTGACGTGGTGAATGTTCATTCACTTCGTCGAGGTGCTGCAGAAGCTATAGAAGCCATCGCTCACGGAGATCAATCTTCATCTCGAGTGGTAGGAAAAGCCATTCAAAATATAGATCTTCCCGAGGGTACAACTATTGGGGCGATTGTTAGAAATGACGAAGTGTTCATAGCTCATGACGATACTATCGTTCAATCGGATGACCATGTCATCCTCTTCCTAGTCGATCGCAAACGTATACCTGAGGTGGAACGACTATTCCAGGTTGGTTTTAGTTTTTTCTGAGAAATATGCACGCTACCCTTATTTTAAAAATATTAGGCCTTTTGCTCATGCTTTTCAGTGCATTGGGCAACCTACCTCCATTAGTCGTCTCCACTATTTATTCGGATGGGATGAGCGGTACATTTATAAACTCATTTCTAGTTTTATTTTTCACTGGATTGACACTGTGGATAATCTCAGCAGGCTCAAAAAAGGAGCTGGGAACACGAGATGGCTTTTTAATCGTTACCTTGTTTTGGGTAGTCCTTGGAACCGCGGGTAGCTTACCCTTTATCCTGTCACCGCAAATACAGTTGTCGGTTACCGATGCGGTATTTGAATCACTGTCCGGGCTTACCACAACCGGAGCTACGGTCATCTCAGGTTTGGATGAACTACCAAAATCCCTTTTATTTTATCGCCAACTTCTGCAGTGGCTCGGTGGCATGGGGATAATTGTTTTAGCTATGGCATTACTTCCCATGCTTGGCATTGGTGGCATGCAACTGTACCGAGCGGAAAGTCCAGGACCGGTTAAAGACAATAAGCTTGTACCGAGACTAGCTGAAACTGCCAAGGCACTTTGGTATATATATTTGTCTTTGACAGTAGCCTGCGCCGTATCTTATTGGGCGGTAGGTATGAATACTTTTGATGCGATTTCACACAGCCTTGCAACAGTCGCTATCGGGGGGTTTTCAACCCACGATGCTAGCCTTGGATATTTTGACAGCGCTGCTGTTGATACCGTTGCCATTATTTTTATGTTTATTGCCGGAATTAATTTCGCGCTGCACTTTACCGCGTGGCAAAGGCGAAGCACTCGCCACTATTTCTTTGATCACGAATTCCTTTTTTATACATTTATTTTGGTAGCGGTGTCGATTGTGACCGTGGCCGTTCTTTACTTTTCTAGCGTTTATACCACCTTCGGTGAGTCGCTGATTAAAGGTGTATTTCAAGTGGTATCCATCGCTACTACCACCGGTTTTACCACTGCAGATTTCAGCTCTTGGCCACTATTTTTACCGTACCTACTACTTTATGCTGCCATTATTGGGGCGTGCGCTGGCTCCACTGGCGGTGGAATGAAGGTGATACGGATATTACTTATTTTTAAACAGGGCTTTAGAGAGGTTCAACGCCTAATCCACCCTAGGGCGGTAATTCCGATCAAACTTGGTAAAAATCCGGTCCCGGACCGCATTATCGAGTCAGTTTGGGGATTTTTCGCGGTTTACGTGATGGCGTTTATGGTCATGCTGTTAGCCTTGCTTGCGACTGGGTTAGATATTATTACTGCTTTTAGCGCAGTTGGAGCCTGTATTAACAATATGGGGCCAGGCTTGGAGAGTGTCGCAGAAAACTATGGCGCTATACCGGCAACAGCTAAGTGGATCTTATGTTTCGCTATGTTGTTAGGACGGCTTGAGGTCTTTACTTTATTGGTTCTTTTTACGCCAATGTTTTGGAAACGGTAGCCTGAGCTAAAATTAACTACGATAAAATTCTTTGCCGTCCGGCTGTCGGCGATACCTTTTATATTCCCACTGATACTGCTCGGCTGCCATTTCAACGCAATATTGAACACTGTCGTTCACACCCTGCAAAGAGCTGAGCAAATCATCCTCATAAACGCCCTTTTGAGCCGGCATTATAATCAGCTTAAAGCCTTTTCCATTAGCAAGCCTCTCAGCAAACCCACAATAGACCTTAGCATTGGTTTTTTTTAGCAATCGACTGGCCAGAACCATGGTTAGCGCTGGTTGCCCAAAAAACTGTGCATACTCTCCGCCATCTCGCTCGGGAACCTGGTCAGGTAAAATCCCAACTAACTCGCCTGCTTTGAGCGCTTTCAGAAGAGTAGCAACGCCAGTTCTATTGGCTGGAGCTAGCTTCAGCTTGCTTCGAGACCTTGTTTCTTTAAGCAGTCTATCCATCGCCTGAATCTTTGGGGGTTTGTACATAAAATTTGCTTTCATGCCGTAACTTGCGACTATGCCAAACACTTCCCAATTACTGAGGTGCGGCGCAAGCAAAATCACCCCAGACCCTGAATTAACATCTTTTTGAAATTCTTCTAAGCCTTTCGTTTCAGTCACTAGTGCTAAGGTCTTCTCAATCGGGGAGACCCACGCTTTACCCATTTCTAAGACCGTGCAGGCCGTATTTTGAAGGCTTCGCAGAGTGAGTATGTCGATGTCCGTGTCTGACTTGTCTGGAAAACACAGGCAAAGATTAGTTCGAGTGGTCGAGCGAGCCCGATTTGGAACCTTAGCCAAAACCGAACCCCATACGTAGCCCACCTTATGCAGTATCTTCAATGGAATCCAGGAAAGAACGAGCAATAGAAATCTAATTATATGGAACAGGATAGTTTGAATGGATCGTCTCACTGAGTTTTTATTAAGTTAACACAATTATCAATGATAACTCATCGTTGCGACTTTTAGACATGAGCGCCATGTATAGCTTACTGACCTATAATCGAGGATAATTGCATCCCTTTGTTTGACCGAGCTAATTGTAATCCGAGTAACTATGCCAAACCCACCAAAAACCTTTCAAGATTTGATTTTCGCCTTGCAGCAATTTTGGGCGGCCAAAGGCTGTGTTGTCATGCAACCATTAGACATGGAGGTCGGAGCAGGTACCTTTCATCCGGCAACTTTTCTTCGTGCAATAGGCCCAGAAAGTTGGAATACCGCTTATGTGCAGCCTTGCCGTAGACCCACCGATGGCCGGTACGGCGAAAACCCTAATCGACTTCAACACTATTATCAGTTTCAAGTCGTTCTCAAACCTTCGCCAGATGATATTCAATCTTTGTATTTGGAGTCTTTAGAGAGTCTTGGTATCGACATGAGTGTCCATGACATACGGTTTGTAGAAGACAACTGGGAGTCACCCACTTTAGGCGCATGGGGTCTTGGCTGGGAGGTCTGGCTGAATGGGATGGAAGTGACACAATTTACTTATTTTCAGCAAGTCGGTGGCTTAGAGTGCCATCCGGTTAGCGGCGAGATAACCTACGGAATCGAACGAATTGCGATGTATCTGCAAGGCGTGGATAGTATTTATGACATCGTGTGGACAGACGGTCCTAATGGGGTCGTGACCTATGGAGATGTGTTTAAGCAAAATGAAATAGAAATGTCAGCTTACAATTTTGAGCACGCTGACACGGACAGACTTTTTACTTATTTTGATGATTGCGAGAACCAGAGCGTTAAGCTGATTGCTGCAAACTTGCCGCTACCCGCGTATGAACAGGTACTAAAGGCATCCCATTATTTTAATTTGTTGGATGCTCGCAAGGCAATATCGGTCACTGAGCGTCAGCGCTTTATTTTAAGAGTTAGGGCCCTGGCAAGAGCTGTAGCGATGAGTTATTTCGAAAGCCGCAAGAGTATGGGCTTTCCACTTGCTACCGAAGAACTTAGACAACAATACTTGGATACTTAGAAACAATGAGTACAAAAGATTTTTTAGCTGAGCTAGGAACGGAAGAACTGCCACCAAAGGCTCTTCCGAAACTCAGTCAAGCGTTTGCCTCAGGCATCGAAACTGGATTAAAAGAACTTGGTCTACGTTTCGGCGAAATTGAGGTTTTTGCGACACCGCGTAGATTGGCTGTTAGGGTCAATGCGCTAAGTGATTTTCAACCAGACAGCATCGTTGAAAAAGTTGGCCCAGCAGTAAAGGCAGCTTTCGATAAAGAGGGTTTGCCTACAAAAGCCGCGAGCGGTTTTGCTAGATCATGTGGTGTCGAAGTTTCACAGTTATCAACCACCTTGAAGGATGGGACTGAGAAGCTTTTTTATTCAAAAAATGAACCTGGCGCCGAAACAGTCTCTCTGCTTCCTGCTATTGTTCAAAAGTCACTAGATAAACTGCCCATTCCAAAACGAATGCGCTGGGGATCATCGCGCATTGAGTTTGTAAGGCCGGTACATTGGTGCGTTCTTCTTTTCGGTAAAAGCTTCATAGACACTACAATATTAGGCGTTAAAAGTGGAGCGGTGACCTACGGCCATCGTTTTCACCATAGCGCATCGTTAGCAATAGCCACACCATCCGGCTATGAAGATTTGTTGGAGAATCGTGGCTTCGTTATCGCTGATTTTAGTAAACGCAAAGAAATTATACGGGAGCAGGTTTTAGAAATAGCGAAAAGCCGGCAGGGGACTGCAGTTATAGATGAAAATCTGTTGGACGAGGTCACCGGCTTAGTAGAGTTTCCGGTTGCCTTATCGGGGGAGTTCGACAAAGAATTTCTAGAGGTTCCACCCGAAGCGTTAATTTTGGCGATGAAGTCTCATCAAAAGTATTTTCATTTAGTCGATGAGAGCGGCAATTTAATGCCGTGCTTTATATCAGTCAGTAATATTAAAAGCAGCGATCCTAGTCAGGTAGTGGCAGGTAACGAAAAGGTTATTCGACCTCGGCTTGCAGATGCTAGATTTTTTTATGAGTCCGATTTAAAGACGCCGCTAGCAGCTAAAATCGAAAAACTTAAAACCATCATCTTTCAAGCGCAATTAGGAACCGTGTACGATAAGTCAGAAAGAGTGTCTCGACTTGCGGTGTATATGGCGGACCAATTTGACGGTGATATTCCCAGCTGTAAAAGAGCGGCGAGCCTCGCGAAATGCGATTTGCTCACCGACATGGTGGGTGAATTTGCTGATCTACAGGGACTGATGGGTTATTACTACGCATTAAAAGATGGCGAAAGTAACGAGGTCGCATCTGCTATCGTAGAACAATACCTTCCGCGCTATGCAGGCGACGCACTGCCTAAAACGCTCACCGGGAATATTGTTTCACTTGCAGAAAAGATTGATACGATTGCCGGGTTGTTTGCCATAAAGCAACCTCCTACCGGTTCTAAAGATCCTTTCGCTATTCGCAGGGCAGCGCTCGGTGTTTTAAGAATTTTAGTAGAGAACCGTCTTGAGCTCGATATTCTTAAAGTTCTAGGCTTCGCTCTAGAAGGCTTTGCGAACTTGGATATCGAAGAAGGTACTGATCAAGTAATATTTGAATTTATGTTAGACCGTTTGCGCGCTTGGTATCAGGATAAGGATATACCAATAGAGGTGTTTCAATCTGTAAGAGCATTTAAGCCTCGAAGTCCTTTTGATTTTGACAAGCGGATATCAGCGGTACATCATTTTGGTGGTTTAGAACAGGCGCAAGCGTTAGCCTCAGCAAATAAACGTGTATCTAATCTCGTCGTTAAATCTGGCTTAAAAGATTCGAACAGCAAGGTAGACCCTTCCCTGTTTGACTCAGAAGCTGAAAGGGTTTTGTATAGCTTAGTAGAAGGCAAAGAGGTTGAGCTGGCGCCCTTAATAAAAAATCATGATTACAGTGGGGCGTTGGTTTCTCTTTCGACTCTACGAGAGCCCATAGATAACTTTTTCGATGATGTAATGGTGATGAGCGATGTAGAAGCGGTAAAGGTAAACCGAATTATGCTGCTTATGAGGTTACGTGACTTGTTTCTGCAAGTTGCTGATGTTTCTCTTTTACATTCTAACTAGTTAAAGCAAAAACTCGGATTAGAGCCCTCACTATGAAAATAGTCATATTGGATAGAGACGGAGTAATAAACCAAGATTCAGACGCCTACATAAAAAGCCCAGAAGAATGGATTCCTATAGAAGGTAGTATTCAAGCTATAGCGGATCTATGCATTGCCGGCTTCAAAGTTGTTGTTGCGACTAATCAATCGGGCCTCGGGCGCAAACTCTTTTCTAACGATGACCTGACCAGTATGCACAGTAAGCTCAGAGAATTGGTTGAACACGCTAACGGTAAGATTTCTGGTATATTTTATTGTCCTCATTTACCGAGTGACCACTGTAACTGCCGTAAACCAAAAACTGGTTTGCTTGAAAAAATCGAGCAAGATTTGCGATGTTCTTTAAAAGCCTCTCCTTTCATCGGTGACAGTGTCAGAGATATACAGGCTGCCTTAAGCCATGGTTGCAAACCCGTGTTAGTGAAAACTGGAAATGGAAACAACGCCTTCACAGAGCTCAAAGCGTTAGGGGTAAATGATTTTGATGTGTTCTCAAATCTAGCAGAGGCAGCTGAAAGCATTATTTCGGGCATAAAATGATCAACTCTCTGTTTTATACCTTAAGGACCCTTTGTTTTTACGTAGGCTACGTTACGGTCACAATCGCTATTTCTAGTTTATTAATCCTGTCCTCGCCAATACTCAGCGAAGTCGCTATTTACCGAGCTTCTAAACTTTGGTGCAAATTTGTCCTGTTTTGGTTACGCATATGCTGCGGCGTAAAGTATGAAATTTTTGGCTTAGAAAACCTTCCTGAATCGCCATGCGTAATCATCGCAAATCACCAGAGCAGTTGGGAAACCATTTTCTTCTATCAGCTGGTGTTTCCTGTATCTCCGATCATAAAAAAAGAACTGTTAAGGATCCCTTTTTGGGGATGGGCGCTAAGCTTAGTAAAACCAATTGCGATAGACAGATCAAAACCAAGAGAAGCGGCTCGTTCACTTTTAGTGCAAGGTCTGAGTAGACTTAAGAGCGGGTGTTTTATAATTCTTTTCCCAGAAGGAAGTCGATATCCGCTAGGGAAGTTAGGAAAATTTAGCCGTAGTGGCGCGAATTTGGCGATAGCAGCTAAGGTTCCAATTATTCCGATTTCACATAACGCTGGTCTTTGTTGGCCCTCACGAAGTTTCATTAAGTCACCCGGTTTAATCCAAATATATATTGGATCGCCAATCGATAGCGCCGGGCGAAAAGATGATGAACTCATGGCCCAACTAAGGGAATGGATTGTCGCCCAATCCCTTGAGAGGAGTTAAAAAATACTAAGCCGATCAGATGAACGATTCTAGATATCAAGGTTTTCTGCGGCGAGCGCGTTTTCTTCAATAAATTCTCGTCGTGGTTCAACCTGATCACCCATAAGTGTATTGAAGAGCTGATCTGCTGTGATTGCATCATCAATTGTTACCTGCAACATCCGGCGGGATTCTGGGTTCATTGTGGTGTCCCAAAGCTGGTCAGGATTCATTTCTCCTAAGCCTTTATATCGCTGCAAGTAATGACCCTTCATCGCCTCATTTGTTAGCCACTCAATTGCCTCGGCGAATGTGGAAACCTCTTTGGTTTTCTCTCCTTTCTTAACAAAAGCACCTGGTTCAATAAGTCCGTTCAGGGTATGACCAAGATCTGCGAGCGCTTTGTATTCACCAGAATGAAAGAAGTCCCTTGAGAAAACATAACTTCTCTCAAGACCATGCAAGCTCAATGTAACTTCCGGGAGATAAACGCTACGCTCCTTATCTTCCTTGACGCTGAAGGTATAGTTAGTGCTTACACCGGGCTGTCTGAGTAGCAAGGTTGCTTTCACTTCAACCAGCCAATCAGCTACTATTTTCTCGTTTTTCAGATCATCTTCGCCCAGCATGCGAGTAAATATCATAGACTCTAATATTTCTGTTGGGTAGATACGTGCTAGCCGGCTAATAATTGCATAGCCTCCATTAAATTGTTTAACAAGTGATTCAAGTGCATCGCCACTTATACCGGGAGCTTCTTTATTAACATGCAGGCTAGAACCCTCTAGAGCGATTTGGATTTGATAATTCGCGAGTGCTTGGTCGTCCTTCAAATACTGCTCTTGCTTACCTTTTCGAATTTTATACAAAGGCGGTTGAGCAATAAAGATATGCCCTCGGTCAACCAGATCCCGCATCTGACGAAAAAAGAAGGTAAGCAGAAGAGTCCGTATGTGAGATCCATCTACATCAGCATCGGTCATTATAATAATGCTGTGGTATCTCAATTTATCAGGAGAGAACTCTTCATTTCCAATACCACAGCCTAAGGCCTTTATAAGAGTTCCTATTTCAACAGAGCTAAGCATCTTGTCAAATCTAGCTTTCTCGACATTAAGTATCTTGCCTTTTAGAGGTAGAATGGCCTGATTTTTTCTGTTTCGGCCTTGTTTAGCAGAGCCTCCCGCAGAGTCTCCCTCCACTATATATATTTCTGATAGGGCAGGGTCCTTTTCCTGACAATCGGCGAGCTTGCCTGGTAGGCCAGCAATATCAAGTGCGCCTTTACGCCTTGTCATTTCCCTAGCTTTTCTAGCGGCTTCGCGGGCTCTGGCAGCATCTACCATCTTATTTACGATGAGTTTCGCGTCTTGAGGGTTTTCTAACAAGTAATCGTTGAGATAAGCTGCTGTTTCCTGTTCGACTACCGTCTTTACTTCAGATGAAACCAGCTTATCTTTTGTTTGCGACGAAAACTTAGGGTCAGGAACTTTAACGGATATGATTGCGGTCAAACCTTCCCGAGCATCATCTCCGCTGGTGGTTACTTCCTTCCCTTTTTTTGAAGACATTTCTTTATCGATATAACCCTTAAGAACCCTTGTTAACGCACCGCGAAAACCGGCCAGATGCGTGCCTCCATCTCGCTGGGGAATATTATTGGTATATGGAAATATGTTTTCTTGGTAGGAGTCATTCCACTGCAAGGCGACCTCTACAGTAATTCCGTCTTCTTCTCGCTCTGCTTTGAAATAGAATATTTTGTTTACGGTTGGTTTATTCTTATTCAGGTACTCAACAAAGGCTTTAACACCACCTTCATATTTGTAAAGGTCTTCTTTGCCACTTCGCTCATCTAGCAGTCGAATAGCCACGCCGGCGTTAAGAAACGCTAACTCACGAAGCTTTTTTGCGAGGATATCATAGTGAAATTCGACGTTCGAGAAAGTATCTTTCGACGGCTTGAAATGACATTCAGTACCCGTGGTCAATGTTTCACCAATAACTGATAACGGTGCTTGAGGCACCCCATGGACATAGTTTTGCTCATAGACTTTGTTTTCTCGTCTAATGGTCAGCTTCAACTCTTCAGATAAGGCATTAACCACAGAGACGCCGACGCCGTGAAGACCACCAGAAACCTTGTAACTATTATCATCAAATTTTCCACCAGCATGAAGTACGGTCATTATCACTTCAGCTGCGGAAACTCCTTCTTGGTGCATTTCAGTAGGAATGCCTCGACCGTTGTCGGAAACACTGACGGTCTCGCCAATGTGAATGGTTACTTTTACCTCATCACAATGGCCAGCTAATGCTTCATCTATAGAGTTATCCACCAATTCGAAAACCATATGGTGTAGGCCAGTGCCATCATCAGTATCTCCAATATACATTCCCGGCCTTTTTCGCACCGCATCAAGTCCTTTGAGGACCTTGATACTGTCGGAATTGTATTCAGATTGGTTTTCTTCAGTCATTTTTTGCTCCGTTAGTGCGCGTAGCACAAATTTTTCTTATCTTTGGTTTGCGGATATTTTTTGAATAGCTTAACGAAAAATCAAGCTTTTATTATACCACGTTCCACGTGGAACGTGGCTTGGGATACACCGTCTGGCAGGCAAGACTCAACATCTAGCCTGTCAACAGCTGTAGCGAACACCTGGCCCCCCATAGAATGGAGCAGGGCGAGTACAGCTATTCTGTTCGCTGAATCCAGCTCGGCAGCAAGATCGTCGACCAAAAAAGTACAGCATTGATTAGACAAACTATTAAGAAGCTTTCCCTGTGCAAGCTTCATCGCAATCACCAGAACTTTAAGCTGGCCCCGGGACAGCACATCAGTGGCTTTGTCCTTGCCGAACCTGTAAATAAGCTCGGCTCGATGAGGGCCCGCCTGCGTTGCACCATACTTAAAATCTATATTTTGATTCTCAACAAGAACATCACTCAAGCGCTTACTCTCATCCCAACCTCGTGAATAAGAAAGCGACAGGTTTTCGGCGATTAGCGGCGCGAGTCTAGTATAGATTTCATTAAAAATCGGGGAAAATAAAGAAACGTATTTTTTTCGAGACTCATCAACGTATTCCGCGCAATGTCCAAACTCTTCGTCCCACGCAGAGATCTGGCTAGTATCGGAAGCTCTGGATTTCAAAAGGAGATTACGCTGGGCTATACACCTCTTTACGTTTCTCCAGTTTGCCAGAAAACCTGGTTCCACGTGGAACACTCCCCAATCCAAGAAAGATCTTCTTACCTGAGGGCCACCATCGGCGAGCTGAAATGTACTTGAATCGAGCACAAGGAGGGGCAAAAGCCTAGCTATCGACTCCCAGTTTTTTACGCTGTCCCCATCTAACTTTAACTGGGGAACTGTTTTAGCAGATTTTGAGAACCCAAATTTATGACCACTTGCTAACTCAGCAAACACCAATGTCTCGTTGGCTCCGTGCTGTACTAGCAGATCAAGCTTGTTGCTGCGGAAAGACTTACCCGAAGCCAGAACGTGAATGGACTCAAGTATACTGGTCTTACCGCTACCGTTAGATCCATGGAGGAGATTAAACCCTGAGTTGGGCAGGATCGAAATATCTCCGATATTCCTTACCGCCCTTACATGAAGCTTACTTATAGCTGTCATATGATAAACGAGACCAAATAGAGGAGCGGTGTGGTTATGATTACAGTAAACCCCGAGGTTTAAAGCCGCATCGGCATAACAACATACACAGCATCACTGCCAGACTCCGCTTCAATTAAGGCACTGCTATTCGGGTCAGACAGTGTAATTTTAGCATTTGGGCAAGATAGCGTTGATAACACATCAATCAAATAACTAACGTTAAATCCAATTTCCAGCGTTTCGCCCTGATAATCGACACCAATAACTTCTTCAGCTTCTTCTTGCTCTGGATTGTTCGCGAGAATCTTAAGCTCGCCGTTAGACAGAATGACGCGAACACCACGATACTTCTCATTACTCAAAATCGAAGCCCTAGTAAAAGCCTGTTTAAACTCTTGAGCATTACCAACTAAGACCTTATTCCCGCCCTTAGGCAGGACACGATTGTAATCTGGAAACTTGCCGTCAACCAACTTAGAAGTGAACGTCGTAGCGGTAACCTTAGCCCTAATATGATTCTGTCCAAAGGTGAGAGTAATCTCATCATCATCGACTAGTAAGCGACCCAATTCAATTATCCCTTTCCTCGGGACGATCAATTGCTGGATTTCTGAGGTTCCCTCGTCGATAGTCATTGTCTCCATCGCAAGGCGATGCCCATCAGTTGCTACCACTCGGAGATAGTCAACGCTTACTTCAAACAACATGCCATTCAAATAATAACGTACATCCTGCTGAGCCATGGCAAAACTTGTGCTATCTAACAACTCCTTAAGCCGACTCTGAGAGAGCGTTACGGAAAACGTATCGGGCTCTTCCTCAACACTTGGGTACTCTGTGGCGGGAAGGGTCGTTAACGTAAAACGACTACGCCCGGCCTTAATCGTCAACTTATTACTATCTGACATGCTCAACTCAATCATTGAGTCTTCCGCCAATGACTTACAAATATCAAGCAATTTGCGGGCGGGTACGGTAATTGCCCCGGACTGCTTAGAATCAGCAACGGTGACCCTACCAATTAATTCAACTTCTAAGTCCGTACCCGTTAGCGAAAGCTGATCCCCTTCTAAAACAAGCAAAACGTTCGACAGTACAGGCAAAGTTTGTCTTCGCTCAACTACTCCGCTTACCAATTGAAGGGGCTTTAAAAAGGTCTCTCGAGATATTGTAAAATGCATTTCTCTACTCTTATTGCAAGATCAACGGCTGTTAGCTGGATAAGGAACGAAGAAGATTATTATAGTCTTCCTGGATATCCATCGAACTGTGTCTAAGTTTATTAATTTGTTTACAAGCATGGAGGACAGTAGTGTGGTCTCTACCACCAAAAGCGTCTCCAATCTCCGGTAGACTGTGATTTGTTAATTCTTTAGACAGCGTCATTGCTACCTGGCGCGGCCTTGCTATAGATCTGTTACGCCTTTTTGAAAGCATATCTGCCATTCTAATTTTGTAATACTCGGCCACCGATCGTTGTATGTTATCAATAGTGACCAATTTATCCTGGATCGCGAAAAGATCCCGCAAAGCCTCCTTTATCAGGTCCAAGCAGATTGGTTCTCCTGTGAAGTCAGAGTGGGCGATAACCCGCTTTAACGCGCCTTCCAATTCGCGAACGTTAGAACGCAAGCGCTGTGCTATATATAGAGCAGCTTCATAAGGAAGGGCAACATTACTTAACTCGGCCTTGTTCATCAAAATAGCCGCCCGCGTCTCTAGTTCAGGTGGCTCTACGGCAACCGTCAAACCCCAGCCGAATCTTGACTTCAAGCGCTCCTCAAGGCCATTGATCTCCTTATGATACCGATCACAGGTCAGTATTATCTGCTGACCACCTTCCAGCAGTGCGTTAAAAGTATGGAAGAACTCTTCCTGTGATCGCTCTTTACCAGCAAAAAACTGGATATCATCAATTAGCAGTGCGTCTACAGACCGGTAAAAACGTTTAAACTCATTGATCGCATTCAATTGAAGCGCCGTTACCATAGTGGCAACAAAGGTTTCAGAGTGAAGATACACAACCTTAGCATTTGGTTTCTTGGCTACTAGGTAATTCCCAATCGCGTGCATGAGATGAGTTTTTCCTAAACCAACACCTCCATATATAAAAAGTGGGTTGTAGGCATACCCTGGATTCTCAGCAACTTGTTGAGCTGCTGCTCTCGCAAGCTGATTAGACTTTCCGATTACAAAATTATCAAATGTGTTGTCTTTATTTAAGGCACCTTGATGTCTTAATTTACCTTCAATAATGGTATCCAGGTTTCTTGAATTAGTCGAAAAACTAGAGTTGGTGGCACTGGTCGTGTTGCTGCGATGAGAGTTTTGATTTCGCAACGCCCCTGAAGGAAGCCCTGCCTGAGATAACGAAAAATCACTAGGATCAATCACCCCTCGCTGAGATTGCGCAACCTCTGGAACTTCCTTAAGGCTTGGAACATTCGCCGCTCGGGCAACATTCGCAAATTCGTTTTCAAAAGTGGCACTACGTACCGCTGTTGCGTCGGCCCGGGATACCCTGTCTTGACGGTCTATAGAGTCATTTGTTTTCCGGGCAATGCCTGAATCCACGCCAAGTGTTAGTTTTTTAGACCCAACCTCTGGCTGCTGACGCTCTAACTCAAGATAAAGATCGACTATACGATCCATAAACTTGCTCTTGACCCAGTCCCTAATGAACCGATTCGGCGCCAAAATAAATAGCTCAGTAGCACTTTCTTCCACCCGAAGAGGGCGAATCCAAGTATTGAATTGCTGTGTCGGTAGTTCAGTCTTTAACGTTTCAACACAATCTTGCCAATTCTCTTTTACCACTATTTTAAACCCGCTAGTGTTATTTAATCTTATCGAGGATGTAGAATTCTAACGACTCACACCAAAGTTATCCACTACTGAAACACTAAAACCACCAGTATTTCATAATATATTTTAACCATATTTATCAATAACTTAAAAACATTATACTGGTAAAACCCGCACATCAAAAGCGCATATTTACGCTAACATACGATAAGCTGTTGATAAACATACTGTGGATAACATGTTAATAAATAGAGGATTATTTCACAAAACCTTTATTCAAATAGACACCTTCAATTTTGACACTTAAAAGGGACAATTAATGTATATTGTCATTGCAATAGGACGTGAAAAACAATAGAATTCGCGCTCATTTTTGCAAACCGAGTTTCAATGGTTTGTTAGTTATTTGGAAAAATTGTCATGAAAAGAACATTCCAACCCAGTTTATTAAAAAGAGCACGTACTCATGGCTTTAGAGCGCGTATGGCTACCAAAGGCGGTCGTCTAGTGATTAAAAGACGTAGAGCTAAAGGCCGCGTTCGTTTATCTGCTTAATAGTTTTTTTACTCTACTCCTCCCTGTAAAAGAGCTATAGCTGTGGCAGACACCGCCTTCTCACGATCGTGCCGGCTTCTTACTGCTTCAGACTACAAAAACGTCTTCGACAAGTCACAGCTGAAAGTATCAAATCGATACTTTCTTGTGCTGGCTACTACAAATAGCTCGCCGACCCCCAGAATCGGGTTGGTTATCGCTAAGAAAAATGTTGGCAAGGCAGTCCATAGAAATCGAATCAAACGATTAATACGCCAATCGTTCAGAACTCAAAAAAGCGTACTGGATAAGCTTGATTTAGTTGTGCTTGCGAGAAAAGATGCTGATAAACTCGAGAATCAAGCGATTGCATCACTGTTGACTCAACTCTGGCAGGACCTAGCTAAGAAGTTAGCTCGCATTTCGTCTTCCGTTAATCAATAACCAACGACCAACTAATGCTTAAAGCCTTACTTATAAGACTCATCTCACTATATCAGGTGACTCTGAGCCTTCTTATTGGCCAACAATGCCGTTTCTATCCAAGTTGCTCGCAGTATACAAAGGAAGCTATAGAGATCCATGGGTCTCTTAGGGGCTCCTATCTTGGCATCCGCAGGATTTGTAGCTGCCACCCATGGCATGAAGGCGGCATTGACCCCGTTCCTGCTCCGAAAATTAATCTAGATAACTAAGTAATCAGTCGATATGGATTTACCTAAATTTGCTCTATACACCGCCCTAGCAGTTGTCACTTACCTAATGCTTTTGGCATGGCAAGACGATTATCCACCAACTGTAGGCGGTGCCACAGGCACCGCACCGCAAGCGGGGTTATCCACTCCAGGCATGAGTATTGTGTCATCTAGCGATTTACCTAACGATTTACCGACCAACGTATCCAGCGATATACCTAGCTCAATGCCCGCCGCTGGCGAGCAGAACCTCGCTGCTAACGCAGACATTCCAGGTTCCGCCATTTCCAACACGGCCGTCAGTGATGGTCAGCTTATAAATATACTCACCGATACCTTTAGCATCAAAATTGACCCTATCGGCGGTGATGTTGTTTATTTAGCTCTGCCAAAATACCGCAAACAATTAGAGGTTGCAGACGACCCCTTCGTAATACTTGAAAATACAGTCGGTCGCGAGTACGTAGCCCAAAGCGGTCTAATTGGCGCTAATGGCGTCGACTCTAATGGCAGAGCCAGTTACCAGGTAAACCGTAAATTATATGAAATGACAGAGTCTGAAGACTCCCTCAGCGTCGATCTTTTTCTAACAACAGCAGACGGAGTCGATGTAACCAAACGATTCTCTTTTACTAGGGATAGTTATCTTTTTGATGTAAGTTTTATTGTTAATAATAAATCAAACAGCACATGGCAAGCCAACCCTTTTGGGCAAATCAAACGGGACGCATTTGACGACCCAAGCGACGCTGGTGGCTTTGGCAGAACATACCTTGGCTTTGTCGGCACCGCCGCTGAAGAAGATCCTTATATAGAATATGAATTTGACGACATCGATGATGGCGGCTCATCAGTTGATGTTATTGGTGGCTGGGTAGCGTTTAGCCAGCACTACTTTTTAACAGCTTGGGTCCCAGACCCTACTACTCTTAATCGTTTCAGTACGCGTAAGAATAATGCCAATCAATACTCTTTATATATTTAAAGTACTGCGAGACAGACCAAAATTTTATATAATTATTTGTTGCAAAATGTTGAAATCAAAATTATATATTAAATAATATATGA
>CAJWGN010000015.1 GCA_913031035.1 uncultured Gammaproteobacteria bacterium | reverse complement strand
TTCGAATAATTGCGCAGCAATTTTCAACGTAGCGCAAAGCCCGCTGGGGGCGGGGCAGAAGAGTCCTCAACTCATAGTTCTCTGCCTCACCGCCACACTTTTCACAACCTTAAGTTGTTAAGTTGTTAAGTTGTTAAGTTGTGAGCGTCCCCTGTAGTTTCTTTTAGCACACACCATTGAAGGGTATTAATGTGATGAACCATCCCCGCAGACACTGAAGTTAAAGCCGCAACCTCTAAACCGTCTGCCGACTTAAAAGCTAAAATCGAAGAGAAGAAGTAAGACGCCACTGGCATGAGTTGCCTCTACCGTTTGCTCTTGCGAACATAATTTAAAATTGAAACGGGAACGACTTTTCTAACCGGAAATCCTTCGATCTCTTTCCGGTTGATGATTTGATTTAAACGGCTTTCAATGGCGCATAAATTTTTAAAATCGCCCATCGCCACAAACGATATGGCTTCACCTGCGGCGCCAGCACGACCCGTTCGGCCAATGCGGTGAATGTATTCTTCAGGTTTAAAGGGCAGGTCATAATTAACAACGCGACTTAGTTCACCAATATCTATACCGCGGGCGGCAACGCCTGTGGCTACTAAGTATTTTAGTTTTCCAGACTTAAAGTCAGCTAAAATCTTTTCACGCATGGCTTGGCTTTTATCACCGTGAATGGCATCTGCTTCAATCCCGCGTTTTGCAAGTTGAGCCACTAGTTTGGCAGCAGAGTGTTTCTTCTCGATAAAAATTAACGCCTGATCCCACTTCTGCTCGTTAATTAAATGACTCAGCAAGGCCGACTTTGTGTCTTTATCTATGGTGATTAACCACTGGTCAATATTAGGTGCCGTTGTGGCTTTTGGTGAAATCGATATCTCAACAGCGGGCCGACCCATTTTGCTGGCTGAAAAATAACCGGCAAAGATGCGAACACCATTGTTTACGGTAGCGGAAAACAATAGATTTTGACGGTCTGCAGGTAAACGCTCAATGATCTTCTTGACATCATCACTAAAACCCATATCCACCATTCGGTCTGCTTCATCTAACACCAGCACTTCAAGCTCATCAAAATGCAGCGCACGCTGATGAGCCAAATCCAGCAACCTGCCCGGGGTGGCCACTAAAATATCAATGCCTTTAATTAAACGCTGCTGTTGTGGTTCGCTATCAACACCGCCATAAACAGCCATAGAACTTAGGTTTAAATGCTTGCTGTACTGCGCAACATTCGCAGCAACCTGCACCGCTAATTCCCGTGTAGGAGTCAGGATAAGAGCGCGGATACGTTTACCTCGCAAACAACGCTCTTTGTTAAATAAGGTTAATAGCGGTAGGACAAACGCGGCGGTTTTACCTGTCCCCGTTTGAGCGGAGGCAATAAGGTCTTTACCAGAAATAATAATGGGAATGGCTTGTTTCTGAATCGGGGTAGGAGTTGTATAACCCAATTCTTCAATCGCTTGTACAACAGGATTACATAATCCAAGTTTTAAAAATGGCATAGAAGCTCGGTAGATTTTCGTATAAGGGACGATACTCATTATAGCAGCAAGGGGTTTCGAAGGGTTGGTTAATCAAGGGCAGAATAAAGCCACAGTAGTTGTAGGGTACATTTAATAGAAATTCATAGCACAGCTCATAACACACCCTGATTTTTATTCTTAACTGACTGATTAAAATTGGAAATATGTCACGCTCACTACTAAAAATCCCTGCGTCGGTGGCTCGATTTACTCAAGTTCACTCTGGTTCTTGACTGTAGTTCAGAAAGTCTCGCCCCGCTTACTCTCAGGTGATATCAGGAACTGCAACCCCTGGCTAAGAGCGCTAGCGAGAATAGTGTGGTGTGATTCATTTGGCAGTACGCGCGCCGTGGCACGCTCGAACCTTGATCGATGTTCAGCAACAAGCCGCCCGAGATCTAGTAAGTTGCTCGTCATTCTTGCCGAGGCACCTGCAATGCGCTCCTCGCGTTCTCCAACGTAAACAGCAATGGCTTCAGGAAAATCAAATGCGTCCTCAAGCCGCTCCTCAAGTGTCCTCAAAAACTGACGATCAGCGAACCAGATTGAGGGACTAAGGGCCAGTATGTTGCGAGACGCATCAGGTGCCTTCAGCATCGTATCTAGCGCGAAGAGTCCGCCAAGCGGTCCATACAATACCGAATTAGACGAACCGACATCGAATCTCTCCTCAATAAGCGGGCAAAGGGTGTTTTTCAGGAACGTCCTTAATGCCGGTGCGTTGCCTACGCTTTCAGAATTTTCTCGTTCTTCGTCCGACCATCCGGTCCAATTAGGGTCAGGCGGAGGTTGGTCGTACCCACGATAATCTTTGTCGTAAGCCTCTTGTTCATTTTCGTATCCGATGCCAATAACAAGGCGTGGCGGCAGTTCTCCGCCCCATGGCATGTATCTTGTCAAAGTAGAAAATAGTCCAAAGATACCACCGCCATCGGTCGCATAGATTGGGATCATCGGGATGTGGATGCGACACCTGAATTCTTAAATTGCGACCATCTGGTCCTTGTAAGAAGAAACCTTCAGTGTTTGCGGTCGTTGCAAGTCGAGTCTCTGTTGGCTCTGCGGCCACTGACTCTTGTAAAAGCAAACCGGCTGCTGACGGGGTGGCCGTTGCTGAGATGGCTCTAATTAAGCTCCTTCGAGTGGATGACATTCTTATTATTACTCTCTATGAGTCAATAGTAGACGTCAATCCGTTCGTACTATGACCATATAAAGGGGGCTGAATAATAATTCAGTCGTTTCAAGCGGGTATTATCACAAAAGTCATAGCACACTTCTTAGCACACCCTGCTTTCGTGCTTATAACGCATTGATTAGCATAAAGAATCGTTCACGCAGATTGCTGAAAATTCTCATGCCGGTGGCTCGAATAACTGCACCAGAGGTCTGCGACTGTGCTGAGTCGCTCCTGTAAATTGGTGACTTGTCCGCACTGGACTCGGGCAACGCCCAACCTTCGTGCCCTCTATACAAATCTGTCCTTCATTTGCGGCTTCAGACTCATCCTTTTTGCTTATTAGTGCGGTTCCCTATAATCTTTCTAACTGCGGCGGCTTACCGGTAAAAATAACAACAATTGAGTAACAAAAATGAAGAATAATGGATCGAGCAATCAACAATACGATGTAATCATTGTGGGGGCAGGTATGGCCTGTCTATATCTACTGCACAAATTACGTGCGATGGGATTTTCCGCAATTGCCTTGGAAACTGGGGATGATGTAGGCGGAACCTGGTACTGGAATCGCTATCCCGGTGCGCGCTGCGATATTGAGAGCTTGGACTACTCCTATAGCTTCGATCCCGAACTGGAGAAGGAGTGGCAGTGGTCAGAACGTTATGCCACACAACCTGAGATTTTGCGTTATCTGCAATTCGTCGCCGATCGCTATGACCTGCGGCGCGACATTCAATTCTCGACAAAAGTAGAACGAGCCGATTGGGACGAAAAGGCGTCGCAGTGGAAAGTAACCACTGCTAACGGCGAATGTATGAGCAGCCAATTCTATGTAATGGCGACGGGTTGTCTGTCATTACCCAAAGAACCCGATGTGCCTGGCGTTGAGCGCTTCAGTGGCAGCACCTATTTCACCCACGCCTGGCCCCATGAAGGGGTCGACTTTACAGGCAAGCGCGTTGCTGTCATCGGCACAGGTTCCTCAGGCATTCAATCGATTCCGCTTATTGCTAAAGAAGCGAGCCAAATTACGGTATTTCAGAGAACGGCGAATTACGCAGCACCCGCCAACAACGGACCCGTTCGTGAAGAACATCTACAAAAAATGCAGGCAAATCGTGATACCTATCGCGAAGAGGCCCAATGGTCGAGGGCAGGGGTTCCTCTACCTAGCAGCGAAGAACCTTTCTTCACAGTTGAGCCGCAGGAACGCCAGCGCAGATTGGAAGCAGGCTTTGCCCGTGGTGATTTATTAACAATAAATACGTCATTTTCTGATCTCGTTTCTGACCAGGCTGCAAATGATTCAGTAGCAGAATTTTTCCGCGAGAAAGTGCGAGCTAAAGTCACCGATCCACAAACTGCCGAAGATCTTTGTGCCAAAGATTTTCCACTTTTCACCAAACGCTTGTGCCTGGAAACAAATTACTTCGAAACGTTTAATCTTCCTCACAGCAAACTAGTCAACCTCCGCCGTACTCCAATCGAGTCAATCACAGAAACTGGCATCGATACTTCAGAAGAGTCCATGGAGTTCGATGCAATTGTGTTTGCTACAGGTTTCGATGCGATGACTGGCGCCATCGTTGCCGTGGATATTCGTGGTCGCGGTGGCATTAAGCTAAAAGATGTTTGGGAAGAAGGCCCCAAGACCTACTTGGGATTGAATGTTCATGGCTTTCCTAATTTCTTTACTATCACAGGTCCTGGCAGCCCTTCCGTGTTATCGAATATGGTTGTCTCTATTGAGCAGCACGTGGACTGGATAACCGCAGCTTTCGAGCATCTGCGCAGCCAGAAGTTAGAAACTCTCGAGGCAACTGCTGCCGCCCAAGAAGGCTGGGCAACACATTTGAATGATTTATCCAACCTTACTCTTTATCCTGTTGCTAACAGTTGGTATATGGGCGCAAACGTACCCGGCAAACCTCGCGTGTTTCTTCCTTACATAGGTGGTGTAGATGCTTATCGACAAACATGCGATGAAGTGGCTGAACAGGATTACCTTGGTTTTGAACAATCAGGGCCTTCAGGTTCCCGCTGCAATGAGAGTGTAATTCGCGTAGTTAAGCCCGACGTACAGATGCTACTCGATCTTATTGCAAGCCTAGAGCAACCCCCATTAGAAACCTTGCCTGTCGAGCAAGCCCGTGCAGCTATGGAGGCAAATGCTGCCAGTCGTGCACCGGGGCCTGATGTCGGCGAAATCATCGACGGCAAGCTACCGGGTCCGGATGGAGATCTGGACTACCGGCTCTATCGCCCGGCAACAACAGGCCCTCACCCTATAGTCGTTTATTACCATGGCGGCGGCTGGGTATTGGGTCATGCCAGCTCCGACGATCCATTTTGTCGTCACTTGTGCGCCAATTCCAATTCAGTCCTCATCTCAGTCAACTATCGCCACGCACCGGAAGCGCGCTTTCCAGCCGCAGTCGATGATGCATACGGCGCACTGAATTGGATAGCCGAAAATGCCGAATCCCTCGGTGGAGACCCAAAGCAACTTGCCGTTGCAGGCTGGAGCGCTGGTGGCAACCTGGCCACTGTTGTTTGCCAGTTAGCGCAAAGCCAGAATGGACCAAATATTAGCGGCCAGCTTCTCGTCTGCCCGGTAACAGACAGTGATTATTCCACTGCATCTTTTAGGGATAATGCTGAGGGTTACGTTCTAACGAAAAATTTGATGGCCTGGTTCTGGGATCAATATTGCGATGCTAGCGACAGAGATGACCCACGCGCCTCTCCTCTTCGCGCTGAAAGTCTGGCCGGGTTACCTCCAGCCATGGTGGTTACTGCAGAATTGGACCCCTTGCGCGATGAGGGCAATGCTTATGCCGCTGCAATGGATGCCGCCGGTGTTAGCGTGCAACATATTCAGGCTCCCGGGCAAGTTCATACCTCATTAACCGCCGTTGACATGATACCTTCCGCCAACGATGTAAGGCAGACGATGAGTGATGGAATTAAGGGCTTCTTTCAATAGTGGGGGAAGTTATTACATGTTGGTGTAACTTGGGTCTTCATTGGCATTCGTTTTTGCCGAGTTAGCAGGAATTGCTGAGTCTGGGGCACAGTAAAGGGGGCAGGTTGTGAGCGTCCCTCTCTTGCCATTACCTATCAAAACTCGATTGAACATTAGCAGACCTCCTCCCACATGGTCGAATCCATAGCCCAACTTATCGCGTTCTTCAACATGCGCTGATGGGTTTCATCTTCATAGGCTCCATACTGTCATGCTCACCGGAGGTGAAAAGGCACCCCTAACGCCGCCGTATTGGAACAAAGCCACAACGGCAAGAATGCAAAGCAACAGCGGCGCCGAGTCCATCCGAGAGTTTTTTAACAGCACGATGTTGCTAACATGAACGTCAAGCCACTGAATAAATATGAGACTTCGCGCGACGAGAAGATAGGGAGAACCAAAGAGCAGAAATTCTTCAACCTTCTAAAGCGTGAAAGCACAGCAGAAATAGAGGAAATATTACCCTAAACATACCTTTCTTCCAGATACCCAGCACCCCGGGTATCTGGACCCTAAGAAAAACGAAGGCCACGTCCGTTTTTACCCACGCGCTCACTTTTGAAAAATATCGTTCTGCAAGCTTAGAAAAACTTCAAAATCTGGAAATCCAACTAAAACCTGAAGCAGAGGTGGATCTTGGTTGCCAATTCACGAAAAATTTCTCATTAATAAAGCGCTTTGTACGTAAAAAGATAATTCCAGAATGGCTGAAAATACTGTATTTTGCGCTGACCTTACGTAAACAAAATAAAGCCTTACGACTTGGAAGCCAATGAGTAAAATAGAGCGAACAGAATTATCTAAACAGCAAACGGAATTTTTCAGAAACTTAAGATCTGCTGACGGCGAGCTTCCTCCGGGAATTCGCAATCTAGGAATAAAGCCCCACCTTTGGCTTAAGGAAGTATCTTTCGGGCGTGTTGTCTATGAATGGCCAAACGACGGTAGCCGCGACATTCAAGAAGAACGCGTGTTTGGTGGCTGGATAGCAGCGTTAGCCGATCATATCGTATCAATGACAATGGCCAGCGCTCTAGAAGATGGTGAATGGTTCACCACCACAGAACTGACAACGCGAATGTTCCGCCCAATGCAAGGTGGTGTAATTCGCATAGAAGGACGCCTAGTTAATCGTGGTCGGTCGACTGGGTTTGTTGAAGCCGATTTTTTCCAAGAGAATGGCAAGCTGGCCGCAAGAGCAAGCGCTGCTAAGGCGATCCGTGCTCGTAGTGCCCTTTCTTAACTCTCTGCTGTTACGTGGGATAATTCTCAAATCAAAACTGCGATGAATCGAAGCAGCCATCCTGCTAATAGCGGTAAATATCGATTACGCTCCCTAAGGATTAATTAAACAGCTGTCATCGCTTCATTTCACTTACAAATCGAGTAAGTAATATGCAGGCAGAGAACAGACTCCACCCAAGTGACGAACAAATTGCCGGCTTTCAAGAAGGTGATACAGAGACACCTATCAACATGCTGAATTTGCTTAAATTCAAAGAAAAAGCGGAATACGCGGACGGCTGCGAGACCACCATGACAGGCACAGAGGCGTATGGCATGTAAGGAAAGGAAACGAAGTTCAGACACACGGAGAGAAGGTTGGTGGCAAAGAAGTTTTTCTTGGAGACACAAGCCGCCTAATGCTTGGTAAAGTGGAAGACCTGTAGGACAAAGCGGCGATTGCACTGTACCCAAGCAGGAAGGCTATGATCCAGAACCCCAATTACCAGACAAGTGCAAAGCATCACGAAGCAGGACTTGAAGGCCAGTTCAATATCGAAATCAAAGATAGCCCTTTCGGTGATTAAGAGAACACAGGCAGTGGTAGAGCTTCGTACAACTTCAAATTGCCCTAATTCTAATGCGAATTGCTCCGCCCGTAGATGGCATCTCTTTACAGTCCAACACGCCTTGAATAAATCTGGCCCCATCTATTTGCACTCGAAAACTACTGTATTTTTACTCTGGCCCAATTATCCATTCCTGAATCAAACAGGGCTAGGTTTACGCCCCGTTTTGAGGTGTAATCTTTTAGCAGTACAAGACGTCAACAATAGCAATGCACACGTTAAAGAGAACCGAAAGCATGAATACCGTCCCAAATGAGTTTGACCCAGTTGATGTTGCGTCTAAGTCTGCTCCAGAACTGCAGATGTACCATGCCGAAGTAACATCGAAGGAGCCCATGAAGTCCATCCTAGAAAATAATCCTGAGATTTACTTTGTGCCACCAAAACGCAGCAGTGAGTGGGGAACTTGGGAGTTTAAGCCGGGATCCTATTACGACACCACAACCGGCTCGAAACATGCCTATTGGAAGTCTATCGATCTGCCGCAACCGAGTAGGGATATCGAACAGCTGCGTCGGGATTTTTTGAAGTGGGGCTACTGCAAAATCCGCGATGCGCTCTCACCTGAGCAAGTTCGGATCATTCGACAGCGTGTACTCGAGCAGGCAGAAGGCGAACGCCTCGCTGGTATTTCCCAGAAAACCCCAAGCGGTCAAAATATTAATTGCTGCGTCAATAAGGGCCAGTGCTTTGAAGGATTAATAGAACAACATACTGATATCGTGCAGGGCGGCCCTTTAATCGAGCAGCTAATCACCGAAGCTTTGGGAGCTGGCTGGATCTGCTCCTCGCTTATTGCAGCGATATCAGTGAAAGGTGGTGTGCCTCAAGCATTACATCAGGATCAGGATAATAATCTCGACTCACACAGCCCCATGTCGATCAACATCCTCACAGCCATTTCTGATGTTGATGAAGTTAACGGAGGCACCCTTGTTATTCCAGGCAGCCATCTTGTCGTGTCAGAGGCATTGCGAAACCATAAACCCGTTGGCAAGCTGCCACCGGCCATTAATATCGACGCAAAAGGAGGTGCTATGATTATCACCGACGGTCGCTTATTACATGGCACAGGAGTCAACCACACGGAAACTCCTCGAATTGTGATGCTCAGCTCGATGCTGAAACCCTTTTTGCGACAGCAAGAGAACTGGATGTTGTCCGTAAGCCCCGAAGTTTTGCAACGGGCGAGCCCAAAACTACTTCACCGCATGGGTTATCAGGCAACCAATACCGCTCAAACTAACGAGGGGCATGGGTTTGGCGCGACAGGGCAGGTTGATGAGGCTGTTGGTGCTACGGTCGATTTTAGAATGACCGCTGACCGCGGCGAATACTTAAGGGTCGGAGAACTTAGGCCACACTCGACGCACTTGGAATTAAATGCCGCCTTCACCTTGCGCGAAGTTGTCGGCAAGGCCCGATCAGGCGGCAATAGCGCGCCTATTGGGTTCGGCGGTTTAAAAGATTAGTGACTTTTTAGGACACTGATAAAATTAAAAGGGGTCGGACGAATTTATTTTTAATCCCTCCGACCTCTTTAATAGAAAACGACTGTATTTCCAGCCTACTTTGCCTCCCGCGATGGAGAAAAGAAGAGGTTTACTCCTCCGATACCGTTACTGGATGGAAGATGGAGAGCACGTTTTACAAGCGCATTTAATCCGCGTTCAAGCGTGACAACGAAAGTCCGACAGCCAGCGCCGAGAAAAACATTGCCAATATACATGTCCCCAGCCATCCGCCTAGTTCGAAGGCGATCGTGCCCCCCCAGCTGCCCAGCCCACCACCCAAAAACATAATCACAACATAGAGGGTCATCAACCTAGTTCGTATCACCGAGTCTTGGGTTAACAAAGTCATACGACCAGTAATGTCCACAACCGGCCCCGCAACACTCATAAGAGAAATCGGCAGCAACAAGATCCAATAGCCACTGTCCGCAAAAAACAGCGTTATTACTCCCAGGAACTGGATAGAGACAGCAATGGTGCGAGTCAGCATCGGTCCAAACCGGTCTGCGAGCCTTCCCAAGCTCGGTGTTGTCATAAGATTAAGCGCGGAGAACGCCGCGAGATATCCTACATCATCTACGCCGAAGCCCATTTCGGGACTCGTAAGATGCAGACCAATACCCAACCACACTGTAAGAAAAACCCCGAAACTTAAGCCTTGGATAGCACCGGATACGACGACGGCAGGATGCCCCCTTAATAGACCAACTAAGGAGGAGATCAACTGTCTATAGGTGGTCTTTCTAACCTCGCTCGTCGTGACTATGTCGTCATCGAGCAACAATGGGACCACCAGAGTTGCCGCTGCCATTAGGCCAGCGGCAATCCAATAGATATTACGCCAGCCTAAATACTCACCAACGATGCCGGCTCCTGTTCGCGAGATCAGTACTCCAGCGATAACCCCCGTAGTGAGGATGGCTGTCACGGTCCCGAGACGCTCCGCACTCACTCTTTTTGAAACAAATGCGGGCAGTAGATACGGCGTGATAGTGAAAAACCCCAGGAGTGTCGAACCCGCCACAAACAACCAGAAAGATTGCGCTACTGCCATGATTAGGAGTGCCACCACTTGAGCTGCGAGAAAGACAGTAGTGAGTTTGCGATTACTCAAGCGATCGCCAAGAGGCAACAGAAGTAATATTCCAAGCGCCAGCGCTATCTGGTTCAGCGCTGGGACAGCACCAACCAAAGCGCTGCTAACACCAAACTCCTCCGCCACATGCCCAATTATCGGATGAATGTAATACGCATTGGCAGTGACAATTGCTGACGCTATCGCGAGTAGTATGACAGCACGTCGAGTTAAGGTTACAGGCAAAACTATTCCTTAGTAATATCGGTAACGCCACTTATTCGTAGATACCGGACAAAATTTCTGGGCGGACTTCTTCCTAACCATGCATGCATAATGATTCTCGATGAATCCCGAGAAATGATTAACAGACAACGGAGGCAGCGCTCGAACAAGGGTTAGATGACAAATTCGGTTTGTATATTATCACGATAGCGCCACTAAACCTGCAGATGGCACTAAGGAAACCAAAAACACAGGAACAGTGGACCACTACAACCCCATCCCCAAGATTAAACGGTCGCCTTGATTATCCCCACTAAGCAACAATCAGGTGTAGCGCGTAATAACCCGTAACAGCTTTGATTCTCTAAATATTATTCGCCTAGGCAATAGCTATTGTATTTTTAACCTGACTCGATTACTTTTTACCTATGACGCGATACGCCATCGATTAAAAAACTATGCCCCTTTATGATGAAAGAATCTGACCTCTACCTTCCTTTAAAGAAGTTTCTCGAAAAGCAAAACTACACAGTTAAAGCCGAAGTTAAGAACTGTGATGTCGTTGCAATTAAGAAACCTGCTGACAACGAAAAAGTGCTACCACCTACTATTGTTGAGCTAAAACTGTCGCTTAATCTGGAGGTAATCCTGCAGGCCGTCGACCGCTTGGTGTTAAGCCCGATTGTTTACATTGGCGTACCCAGCACCTGTGGCGCCCTTAAGAAAAAGAAACGCAACCGAATTATCAAACTCTTGAAGATGCTCGGCATTGGATTAGTCGCTATTAATCTCACGCGCAACACCACGCTAGTTTTGGTCAACCCCACTACCTATAAGCCTCGACAATCCAAACCGAAACAACAATGGCTAATCGATGAATTCGTAGCGCGAGCTGGCGACCCAAACCTCGGCGGCGCCTCTACCAAAAAAGGAAGGATGACCGCCTACAAACAGCAAGCCATCCAAATTGCCAACTACTTACGTAATCACGGCGCTACCAAGGCAAGTGATATTGCGAAGCGTCTAGAAATACCGAAATCCAGAGCCGTAGTCTACGACAACCACTACGGCTGGTTTAAAAATGTATCACGTGGTGTCTATGATTTATCTGACTTAGGCAAAACCCTGTTAAATGAATAGCTATAAATCTAAGAGAGCATCAGTTAGCTTATTCATTTAAAATGTTTCCCGCTCTTCTCTTAATTATTACCCCTACCCCAAAATACTGTATTTTTACTTTTAACTTTACCAATTACCATCTGACCCTGATTGCCATTTCTTGTATTTTAAGAGGCTGCGGAGCCTTACTTGAAGCATCTCTTTAAAAGGCAAATTCAACACCTGTTAGTTCAGTGGAAAGATCCCAGAGCCGAGCAGCATCTTCCTCATCTTTTGAAGCCGCAGTCGTATTCACCTTATGTGCCGAGTGTACCAATTCACCCATTCTCATGGGCCCGAAGTAATCCCCTCCTAGAACTTTCTTGCTGGTGGCAGCCATCAAGGTCGGCAGCGCACCTTCGGCGGGAGTATTCATTAGAAAATTCAGAGGCATCAGTAGCAGAGTAATTAATGGAGGTAGGTATCTTCCTAGCTCTGTGGCTGATCCTCCCGGATGACAGGCGACAGATATCGCCGATGAGTTTGCCTTTTCAAGCCTGCGTTGCAGTTCATAAGTAAAGAGTATGTTGGCAAATTTACTCATGCTGTAGCGGGTCATACGCACATATTTTTTCTCCGCATGAACATCCTTGTAATCGATTATTCCATTACGGTGAGCCAAACTACTAACGTTAACAATTCGTGCACCTGATTGACCTTTAAGCTTATGCAGTAAATGTCCTGTTAATGCAAAGTGGCCGAGATGATTGACGCCAAACTGTAATTCGAAACCATCACTGGTTTCCTGCTTAGGAGGTATCATCACACCGGCGTTGTTAATAAGAACATCAAGTCTTGCCTCCTTACTCACTTCGGCAGCGGCCGCCTTAATGGACGCAAGACTCGTTAAATCCAAAGGCACCCATAAAACGTCTGCATCGCTTTTAATTGCTTTGATTTTGTTAATTGCCCCAAGCGCTTTTTCTTCAGACCGACAACCTAAGAGAACACGGGCGCCGCTTGCCGCTAGCACTCTCGCTGTCTCAAAACCAATGCCCGTATTTGCACCGGTGATGAAAACGGTCCTTCCATCCTGAGGGGGTATATCGGTTTCTCTATAGTTTGTCATTTTTCTGCCTTTAAGTTCGGTTTGATCAATCACTATTTTTCATAATCTGCTTCTAAATCCCATCAATTTTTGAGACACGTGAGGGCATTAAAAACTTGAAAGCTCGATTAATATTCAACAACTAGAAGCGCTTTTAAGCGGTTAGTACCTCTCCTAATTATGTGTCCCTTGGGTCTATAAAAATCGTTCAAATTCTATTTAATTACTCATTAAAAAGGACTATCCAATGTACTCATACCCATATACACCGCTTTTGTTTGTGTATATTGATTCAACGTCTCCAAGCCATTTTCACGACCTATGCCTGACTGCTTAAAACCACCCACAGGCATTTCGACCGGGGACAAGCCATAGCTATTAATCCAGCATATACCTGCATTGAGCTTATGAATAACACGGTGCGCCCGGTGCACATCTTTAGTGAATACACCTGCTGCTAAACCCAACGCAGTATTGTTGGCCCGCCTAATAACATCATCCTCATCGCTAAAGGTTAGCACAGACATAACCGGCCCAAAGATTTCCTCCTTTACAATAGTCATATCGTCATGACAGCTAATAAATACTGTCGGCGCAACAAAGTAACCATTAGGTGCAGATCGCGGTTGCAATGCTGTGCCGCCAGTTAATAGTTCTGCGCCCTCCTCTATGCCTTTAGCTATGTAATCTAAAACTAGCTGCTGATGTTTGGCAGAGATCAATGCGCCAAAATTCACATTGCTATCAAAGGGGTCGCCGGCAACTATATTATTTTCAATTCTGGTTTTTAGTTGAGCAAGAAATTCAACTCTAATATTTTCATGCAAATAGACTCTAGTACAGTTAGTGCATATCTCACCTTGGGTAAAAAAATTCCCCAACATGGCAGCGCTAACAGCCTCAACTATATTCGCGTCGTCGAAGACTATTAGCGGAGACTTGCCGCCAAGCTCCATAGTGATATCTTTTAAATTGTCACTAGCACTGCGCATTACTTTTTTACCAGTACCTACTTGTCCGGTAAACGATACTTTTTCAACTTCATTATGACTGGCAAGCC
This sequence comes from uncultured Gammaproteobacteria bacterium, assembly GCA_913031035.1. GTDB lineage: Bacteria > Pseudomonadota > Gammaproteobacteria > Pseudomonadales > Pseudohongiellaceae > UBA9145. The sequence goes on along the minus strand of CAJWGN010000015.1, from coordinate 27,667 downwards.
ATTGACCAACTTCAGCGCCACCTTGCACCACATTAAATACACCTGCCGGCAGGCCTGCCTCAATAAATATTTCGGCTAACTTTAAGGCCCCTAATGGAGTTTCTTCTGAGGGTTTAAAAATCATACTGTTGCCGCAGGCAAGTGCTGGTGCTGCTTTCCAGCAGGCAATCTGCAATGGATAGTTCCAAGCGCCGATACCGGCGCAGATGCCTAACGCTTCTTTACGAGTATAGTAAAAATCAGCACCTACACTTTGTTGCTGACCAACTACCGAGGGCGCAAGTCCTGCGAAGTACTCTATGGCATCCGCGCCGCTAGCCACATCGACACCTTCTGCTTCTTGCCAAGGCTTACCGGTATCTAAAACTTCAACACGAGCCAGTTCATCATTACGCTCACGCAGCAGCGCTGCGGCGCGATTTAGTATACGCGTACGTTCTATTGCCGTCAGTGTCGACCAAAGCGAAAAACCATGGCGCGCACTGTTTATTGCAGTCGCTTTTATAGTGCTATCGGCCATTTCAACTTGGTAAATTACCTGGCCAGTAGCTGGGTTTATAACATCAAAATACTCACCGGTTTGATTGGCAGTATAATCTCCATTAACAAAATTTTGATAACGCGGTAAAGCCATTGTCGTCTCCGAAAATTCAACTCGTCACGATTTTAAACGCCACTTTAAGATTGCATTACTATACGCAAACAATCCAACCCTAACGAGCATTTCTGCCGGCTGGACCTTCCTTTATGGTTGCCAGCGTCCTTTTGGCAAGCAAAAATCAATTCCACTTAGTGCTGTGACTTGCGTTCCTGTATTTGCCGCATTAAGAGGCAGTAATCGTTGTCACGTAGCGCAACAGGGTCTTATTGCTGACAAAAAACTATCTTCTTGATTAAACGAGATATGGAGCGAAAGGCATGTTGAAACGGGGGAACACGTCAAGTTGATAGCCTAACTCATAGAAAGATAGCGCAATATTAGCCTAAACAAAAACCCTGCCTGCTCTTACTTTTCGCACAGCGCAATCCATCTAACTTTAGGGGATAGTCAATTACGTTATTAAGCTGTTAGCGTCCCCAAGAATTTCCAGACGAATGACCACTTAGTGCTTATCTGCCACCCTAAAACCAAAGTGATCGCTTCCTCTATTTTCATCATCAAAAAAACGACCCTAAGTTTCTAATGTAGCCTCTTGGTAATTCCAGAACCCCCTCTCCGTGAACGTGAAGTGGACCTGAGCTCTTCTATGACAGGATTATCAATTGACGATCCAGAATAAGAGACATAATTATCTGCCATCCACTCCCAAACGTTCCCGCCCAAATTGTATAAACCATAAGGGTTAGCCGAACCGCTTTTTACGTCAAAAAAATGATGAGTTGCAAGATTGAGGTTCGCACTATTCCAGTTAGCATCGTTTGTGCTTACACCGTCAAAAACTGAGTATTTAAAATTATTGCCTCCTTTAGACCCGTATCCCCACTGCGCCTCTGAAGGGAGTTTTAACTTATAAAAGTCTGCAAAAACTTTAGCTCCCCACCATCCAATAAACATAATGGGATAATTAGAAATTGTTTCCTTGTTTGGCAAGCTGGGAGCTGATTGTGGGTTGCTTTCAGTCCATCCGGCAAGTTCGGGCCACTGATCACAATCATTCAGCAGTATGCTTGTATCATTCTGACGCGTTACCGATGAATAATCGTAATAATCTGACAGCGTTTTCCAATTAAAGTCAGACGGATCATAAGGATTCTTTAAATAGAAAACATTACTGATTGAATTGTAAGCACCGTAGGCGATGTTCAATAGGTTTTCAGGCTCTATCGATCCACTAAACGGGTCACTATCACCGTCAGCATTATCATGGTCTTTCATGACTCTAATACCTGAAAGACTATACAATATTTTATTTTCAGAGCTGGAGGCACTTGTTCCAACGACTAAGTTAGCCCCTGCATCAGGGCCCGATATTCTAGCTGTGACCTCTACAAAACCTTTTTCTAATGCGGAATCTCGAAACTCAAGATATTAGAAATTACTTATTTCTGTTTCACTCATTTTAAAAGAGCTTAACGTGACAGTTTGGTCTGTTGCCTAGCCTGATTGAAGCCTTTTTAGACCATTATTGCCCATACTGAAAGAGCCTGCTGAAATATCAACCAAATTGATACCGGAGGAATATACCGGCAACGTATTTATTCCGGATGATATTAGTGAGGATTTGAGTGTAACAACACTTACTAGGCATTTGTCGTTATTGTAGGAACTGTCAGTAGGTGTAGTATGCAAGCTTCAGGTAATCCGCCTCCTAACATCGCGCCAAAGGCAGGTGATTCAGTGATCAATAAACAATGAATGGTGAAATTGACAATAAAATCACCAGAAGCCGTATCCATTTCTGGGATAGGTGCTTCTACAAGCGGGACCTTTTTTTATCTGGAGACTACGAGCGCGCGCCAATCCATCGCTTATCAGTGACGGTTGTAATCGCCGGAAACAAACCCTTTTCAATTAAAGATGAGAATAATCAAGAAACGCATTGTCAGGGCATCATCCTTGGCCCTGACATGAATGACACCAGCATTCACGCTATAAATTCGGAAACCACTACCTTCGATACTTTTATTACAAATCCCGCCTACTGGGACCTAATGAGCACGTTGAATGGGGAGCAAGCTCGATCGTTCACCCCTAAAGAACTCCTAAAAACACAAAAGCTATGCAACAAAAGCTTCAATAAGGAGTTAAATCATATACAAATAGCCTCTTTATTCGACTCAATTATCTACGCCCTCTGCGACAGGAATATTGCCAAAAAGAGTGACCAGAGAATTGAAGAGGTGTGCAGACTCATTGAGGAATATCCTGCTAATGAAATAACAATCAAATTCCTTGCCGGCAAAATAAACCTTTCCGAATCCCGCTTAAGAGCGCTTTTCAAACAAGAAATGCAGTGTGCACTTTCGCTCTATATCCGCAATGTCGCTGTCTGGAAAACACTTCCGATGCTCGCCAAAGGTTCAAATTTTACCGAAGCAGCCCACGAGGCAGGCTTTCACGACCTGTCTCACTACAGCCGAGCTGTTGCGGGATTCACCGGTGGATCACCAAGCGATATTCATAACGAGGAACTTAGCCTTACTTTCGGTTTTGACACCACCTAATTTAAGCCCATCTACTCCCCGGCAATAGGCCACTAACTGTCAGCACGCAGCCAGCGGCAGGTCAGTCGCTTCGTACTAGCTTGAAAGCTACTCTTTTCCTATACTATAGGCATATGGAGACACATATTTCAGCTTGCTAGCCAGTTAAGCAGCCAATTTAGAGAGATCAACCATGAAATCAGCCATTTCCAATAAGCTAAGCACCTCTCAAAAGAGGTCATGCATCCGTCGCGGTACAGTGTCGATTCTGCTCGGCTCAGCGCTTGTCTTCGTCGGAAGCGCCTATTCAGACCGCGAAGATCTTTCGCTCTCCTTTTATGGATTTGAATCTGAATCCTACTCTAAAGCAGGACAGGCTGGTTTAGAACAAATCCTTTCAGGAAAAATGTTTGACCTAGAAGTACCCATGAGCGGACTCTACTTTCAGCAGGCAATCGCTGCCAGCAAGGCGGGTGAGCTTGGATACGACCCCACATCTGCGGCAGGCAAGTTCTACAGCGAAGGCTCGCTACCTTCATTTGATGCAGATGCCGACCCATCCTTAGATTTAGGCCTTTCTCCTTTCGAGCGCGACGGCAAAGAGTATGCAAGCCTGAACTGTTTTGCCTGTCATGCCGGAGTAGTCAATGGCGTCGTAGTCGCGGGACTTGCCAGTAACAGCACAGTTCAACGGTCAACGCCGTTAACAGACGTGCGCGGAGAAGTAGTTCGTGGTGATAACTTTGGTCAATATGCGGTTTGGAACTTGGCAGCAAGAATTGCGAATCCAGAAGAGACCGGATTGCTAACGTCCGCTGAGGAAACAGAACTCACCGAAGTTATGAAGAACACTCAGCGGCCTCCAGTGCAGGCAATGCCTTGGTGGACAATGAAATATAAAGTACGGGACTACTGGTACGGCGACGGCGGACCCCACGATGCAGCGCATTTTTCTCTAAACTTCAGCATAGGCAACGAGGAAATAAACGATCATCACACAGAACATGTGGCGATGACGGCTAGAGCGCTGGCTTTCGCCAGAGAAACCCAGTCACCGGTTTATCCAGAAAAACTTGACGCTTCTCTGGTACAGATGGGGGAAGAGATTTTTCATGGCAAACTAGCACCTGAAGATCGGTCAACGTTCTTAGCCTGTGTTCAGTGCCACGGCGAATACACCAAAAAGACCTCAGCATTGGACTACAGTATGCCGGGCTCTTGGACCGTGAATTACACCGGGTCTGAGTTGCTCAGAAATGTTGGCACAGACCCCAGCTACAGTGAAGTTATAGAAGACTTTGCTCCGATCGTTGACCATTTGGACAAACTCGCTGTTTACTATGACGCCCAAGGTACGCCTGAATTAACCCCGGTAGATAGTCCACTAGAAGGAATCGGCTACATCCCACCACCTTTAGTTGGTGTTTGGACGACAGCCCCGTACTTCCACAATGGATCTGTACCAACTATCGAGGCTGTATTAAATTCCAAGTTACGCCCAGAAATTTGGGACCGCGATAAAAGCCCGAACGCCTACAATATGGAAAGCGTAGGGCTGGAGTATACGGCTATATCCAAAGCACAATATGCAGACTTAGCGGCAACCGCGGCGGCGGCTCCAGATCAGAGCCGAGCCAAAGTTGATATGGGTTTTATTTACGACACCAATAACTTCGGCAGAGGGAAGATGGGCCACACCTGGGGAGATTCCCTGAGTGACAAAGAGCGTATGGCCGTAATCGAGTTTTTAAAGAGCCTATCGGGCCCAGATATGCCGCCTCTATCCACAGGGCAACAGCAAGCGAATCTGTGATTTCGGAGAGTTAATATTAGGGACTGGCATGAGCCCGTCCCTTTATCTTAGATAAACGAGGTCAGATTAAAAATACAGTGAAATCTCGGAGAGGGAATAAACAGCCCAGAGGCTTCCTGAAGTGTCCCACCTTCATTTAGCCTCTCCTTCATTTAGCCTCTCCTTCATTTAGCCTCCCCTTCATTTAGCCACCTCTTTTTAGCCACCTATGCAGACCCGTAACTGCGCCTTAGATACTTCTGCTCTACCGGGGCCTACAGTAGAGCTAAGAAAGAGAGATAGACCCAGTTTGAGAAAATCGTTCTACTCTCTTAAATTAGTCTGCTGTTGAGCACCACCACAAAAACCTTACTCACAAACTCTCTGCCCAAACTCTCTAATTCTCACTCTGGTCTTATTGCATTCTATTCGCCGGTTTTGTTTATCTTCTCCAATGCTCAACTAAATCTCGCATACTATTAATTACCAGTTCCAACTCTGAAATCTAAACGTGGTGATCACTTTTTATCGCCAATACCTGCATGCTTTTAGATGACAAACTTAATAATATGACCGTCGGGTTACCGCTGCCCTTAGCTAAAACGTGAAACCTGTTATTCTCTAAAAAAATGAATTGAACCGAAAGCGGATAGTTTCTATCCGCGCGATAGCGGTTACGTCGTTTTACGCTACAAGGGGAATATTTGTATTTTGGCAAAGCTAAAACAATGAAATGGAGCAAACGCTTCAAATGCAGCGTCAGCGCGCGTCGATAACATGTATCCGTCAACGATACAGACACGAAAACTGCTAAGAACGCGGAGGTCGATGATTCGATTCACTGCCTCGCCGGGAAGCCGGGAGCAATAAGCGGTGTTTATCTACCTACTTCCGTGGCAGCCTGCAGCAGAGTCACGCGGCTAAATAAGCCGCAACATACGAGAATTCTAGGAATCCTGACACTACTGTATTTTTACTCGAACCCCAGTTATTCATCTAGAAGCCTTTTAACTCATATCGAAAAATTTATAACCTTCGGTAGCAGCCTGCCTGATCGATTTTCGATACGAAGGCACCCCACCAAAATAGGCATGATATCGGACCTTGCCTTCTTCACGACCTTCGACATTGCTGTTGTATCCAGTAAACCAACCCTTACTATTTCGGCTAAGTAAGCGCTCGTGTGCCACCACGATTTTCTCGTGCCACTCCTTTTCGCCTTCAGACTGTACATCAAGACGCGTGTATCCTTTATCGCGGGCAAAGACCAGCAAGTCAGTAATCCACTCTACACCCACCTCAATCGCACGCGGGAAATTGGTGCTTCCCGCTATACCTTGCGGCCCAGCTATCATAAACATATTGGGAAAATCGCTCGTGGACAGACCAAAATAGGTATTAGGCTGATCTTCCCACTTCCGTTTAAGACTCATCTCATCAACGCCCTGTACGTCAACCTTCTCGTAGGCACCTGTAATAGCATCAAAACCGGTGGCGTAAATAATCAGATCGAAATCATAGTGTGAATCGCAAGTTTGAATCCCCTTCGCCGTTATTCTCTCGATTGGCTCTTCGCTCGCGTCAACTAAACTAACGTTATCTCGGTTATAGACCTCAAAGTAATTCGTTTCTAAAGGCAGTCGCTGCGTGGCAAAACCATGGTCTTTAGGGATCAGCTTTTCGGCGACTCTGGAGTCCTTGACTCGTTCTCTAATTCGCTCCGCTATGAAGTCTGACATCTCCTTATTGGCTTCCTCCTCGAAAAATATCTCTGGAAAATTCGCCGCACTTATCGCAAACCCAGAGGTTTTATAAAGCTCATTCCAGAGCTTAGTTCGCTCTTCCTTCGTCAGGTTCCAAAAACCGCGCCGATCCGGCCTATGCTCGAAACCGTTGGGCGACTCTGAGCAATTAGCGAATATTTCGTCGTATCGAGCCTTAATCACAGCCATCTCTTCTTCAGAAATAAGTGAGTTATTCAGCGGAGTAGTCCAATTTGGCCGACGCTGAAATACTGTCAGGGAACCGACCTTGTCGGCTATCGCTGAAATCACCTGAATACCAGTTGCTCCTGTTCCTATAACGGCTACCCGCTTACCTTCCAACTCAACCGGCTCCTTAGGCCAATAGTAAGTATGAAAAGATGGCCCGACAAACTCATTCATCCCGTCATACTTTGGCAGCGTAGGGGCGGAAAGCACCCCCATCCCAGAAATCACAAACCGCGTGGTAACTACATCACCGTTGTCCAAGTTCAAGCACCAATGCCTTAGATCCTCAATCCAGCGCATGCTTTTCACTCTTGCGTTAAAGCGCATATAGGACCGCAGACTGAATTTTTCCACAACGAAATTTAAGTAACGTAGAGTTTCTGGCTGAGGAGAGAAACGCTCTTTCCAATGCCACTCTTCCAGCACTTCCTTCGAAAAAGAATATCCGTAAGTGTAACTCTCAGAATCGAATCTGCAGCCAGGATAGCGGTTACGATACCAAGTGCCACCCAAATCACTGTCGCCTTCCAGTACAATCGCGTCGAAACCCAAATCGGTTAACAATTTGATCTGGTAGATACCCGATACTCCAGCTCCCACCACTATTACTTCATGGTCAGTTTTACTTTTCATATACCATATTGCTCTTCAATCAAAAGTTCTAGAGATAAAAATCAAAAATAGACTAAATGCACAACCTAACTGATATTAGGGGCTGCGAGACTTTAGGCCGATTTCAAAAAAAAACCAAGCTAAAAACTCCCAACTTTGACTAGTTGCCTACCAAAGTTCTCGCCCTTAAATAGTCCGCAGAAAGCCGATGGAAGAGTCTCTAAGCCTTCGAATATTTTTTCCTTATAGACCAATTTCCCTTCTTGAATAAGTATGCTCATTTCGTTCTGCGCTTTGACGAAGTTTGGTATGTCATCAAAAACAACCAGTCCCTGCATCAGTAGCCGGCTGGCAATAAACTCGATTGTATTCTTGATGCCATGGCGCTCCTCTAGAGGAACGTTGTAGTCTGCCGTCTGCCCCGAAACGATTATCCTTCCATTGAACCGCATCATTGGAAGGACTGTGTCTATCATAGCATTACCAACATTATCAAAAAGAACATCAACACCCTCAGGACAGGCCCTAGAAATGGCCCCGGCAAGATCGCTTTCTGTCTTGTAGTTAATCGCCGTATCAAAACCAGCTTTTTCTGTCAGCCAATTACATTTCTCCTCACTGCCTGCAATACCGGTCACCGATGCAGCCCCCCAATGCTTGGCTAGCTGCCCAGCGGTGGCACCGACAGGGCCGGCGGCAGATGTGACTAGTATATGGTCGCCTTTCTGAAACCGCCCTATGCGTTTCAAACCGAAGTAGGATGTCATTCCTGGGATTCCCAAAACACCTAAAAACAACGATGCAGGAATATCAACTTCAGGCAGTTTAAAAGCGAATCCAGCACCACCAAAGACACTATGTGAAGCCCAGCTTCCACCCATGGTGACCATGTCACCTTTTTTATAAGCGGCGTTACAACTTTCCAGCACACGGCCAATCGCAAATCCACTGACCGCTTCGCCGGGCTTTACGCAAGGTGCATAGCCCGTTACGCCCGAAAGCCGCGAGCGCATACCCGGATCAACTGATACGAAGTGATTCTCAGCGATGAACTGGCTTTCTTTTAGCTCGGGAAAAGGAGCATCCTTAAATTCAAAATCACTCTCTTTTGGCAGGCCGTCGATATTGGCTTTAAGGGAAACATAGCGCATGGAATTGGTCATTTTCATCTCTCTCGGAAGCAATTGTGGGTTCTATCATGACAAAACTTGTGATTGTATATCAGTACTATTCATAGCTACATATTTGAGCGATGTGTTCTAGCGGCATAAAACAGACATTAAAAAAAAGTGGGAGTCTAATAACTTAACTCTTTGGAAGGCAGCCCGCTATTAGTCTATAAAAACCTAATCTTCCTTACTTCCCATACATCTAGATCGAACCAAATATAGGGGCAAGCAAGTCAAGCTATTACGTATTGGTAATTTCTCTTCTCCCATGTTGTCGATTGCATCTTTCGCCAGCGACCACCGGCTGAGAGTTAACTTGTCAGCACCCCAAAATGCCTTATACGTTAGCGAAGCTCAACATCAAGTCTCATCTAAGCCCTGGCCGCCACGCAGTAAAATAATCAATGAGCACAACAGGGTCAACCAATAGGCAGCCTTAGGAATAGTATTATCTTTATAGTCGATAAACTTGAGCCAGCTTGTGGTGTGTATCGAAAACAAATAGGTAATCGCCGTTGTTGCAACCAGCATTCCGTACATGATTAGATAAAAGTACTCTATATAGACAATGTCTCTGCCACCAACCTCGCCACGTAATTGGATGTGAGCGATCATAATAACGAAGCATCAACATGCTATCGCTGTAAACATTCTATCTAAAATGTGACTCCAAGCTTAAACTCTAACGCTGCCGAGCTCGGTCTGACGCCATTTCCCATTGATATTCTGTGACATCTGGCACCACTTTAACGCCAGATGTAAATTTGAACGGTTCTGCCACTCCGCTGGGATAATGAGCCTCTATATAATAAGCGGTGAATCCTGACGGCGGAGCATCAAGCCTAACCTGGTAGACACCTGGCTCCATTTCTTGCAAGGGAGTACTTGTATAAGCGCGACCTATTACGGCTTGCATGAAATTTCGTTTTTCTGGGTTAGTCGCCTGCCAAAGTAGAACCTGTGAGGGCTTGTCAGTAGAAAACAAAGTGATCGTGCCATCATCAGCCACATCCCATGAATACCTGGGCATTGAGACGTTGTGGACAATGGCATGGTACCAGGCGTCGACACTTTCGATAACATCGGTTTCTGCCATACTGTGGTTGGAGTTAGGAACATAGCGAAGGTGTTTCTCACCCACTAGCTCATCCCAATAGAACTGCCATGAATCCGGCAAGAAGAACTCATCGCCGGTGGAGTTTAATAAGTATTTTGGTAAGGTTAGTCTGTCTCTGTATTCAAAAGGTCCCACAATATCCATTAAAGCATCCCATTGCTCGGTACCGTTCCAATTGATATTGCCTGTTAGGACGTAGTCAATAACCGCAGGGGAATAGGCACCATAGACTGAATAGTGGTGCTTAAAAGATTCACCCACGTTTAGCATGTCGATCACAATAGGCATGATTGCCACGACCCGGCTGTCAACGATTGCGGTGGTCCATGTAGTCCAGCCCCTTTTAGACCCTCCCGCGACAACGAATTGATCAACCTCATAGCTTCCCGCCTCCGCGCTCGCCAACAAATCTGTCACTGTATCCATTGCTCGAACAGCGCTCTTTGTCATAGGCAATCTAAGCGGCCACTTCTCGTCCCCAGTGCGAAAAAATTTATCCCAGGTATAGGCAATAATTGAATCTTCTGTTCGACTCAAGTCGTTATCATCTTTAAACACCAAAGGCTGATTCGGCACCATATAAAGAGTGGTGACCACAGTATTGGTTAATAGCGCGCGCTTTATGTCTGAGTCTGGTGCACTTTTGGGAGCGGCATTAGATTTACTGCCACCGGTGATATACAAAAAGCCGATATCGCTTACCACTTCCTCTGGCACCGTCACCACCATGAAATGCTCCCAGATCGGCAGATTTACTTCCGCCTCGGTAAGCCATTGTTGAGAGGTCATATCAACAATAAATGTTTTGTAACCCTCACCTTGAACTGTGTCGAGAACCAAATACTTATAGTGTGAGTCAGGTGCTGCAACATAGTGGTCTAAGGCGGTCAGTTCGAGGCCTTCGGCGGCGTTTGACAGCGAGCTGAAAAACAGTAAAAAAGCCCCGCAAGATAGCCAGAGACTCCCGTTTAAAACGCTTCTATTTACTAATTTCAACGCTGTTAGGTTTATAATTTTCAACTTTAGTGCTCCCTCATGGCCTAAACAGCGATAAGCCGTTCAACCTTTCTAATTATTGAGACTCTTTGCTCTAACTAATATTTCTCGTTTGCCCCCGCAGTGCTGACGCGCAGCCACCCGCTTTCAGTGCATCGGCGACTAGTCATGATTAACCCCATCTAACACCTTCTGAATGATAATCGTAAAAGCTCTCACCAATCATTAATGTTTGAGTATCACCGCCTGCTACGCAGCTATATTGACGCTAAACTTCACGCTCCATTCTCTGGTAGTTGTTCAAGTATTAATAACGATAAACGCTAACTCAATTTATGTCTATGCCTCCTACCGCACGAAGCATGTACCTTACGTGTCTCTGCCTGCTTAAGGAACCTTGGGGATTGCCCCTTAAGCTCGGACATCCCCTCCAGCCCAATGGTTAATTCTACTATTTATGGGCATTCTTGAATTGTGGCAATTGTGCATTGGCGCTATGCTAGAAAGAAGTTCCTGAAAACTAACAATAAGGGATAATAGAATGAAAATTCATTCCCGTTCACTGTTTAGTCTGGCGTTAGTATCTTTGTCTCTGGGGCCTGCCGCAGCACAAGACTCCGAGATACGAAGAACTCATGATGGCAGACCCGATCTCCAAGGCTACTGGACCAACTCGTCGCAAACCCCTTTAATTCGCCCTGAAGAATTAGGTGAAAAGGGCTTTTTAACCGAAGCGGAGGCTGCCGATGTAGAACAGGGCTGGCGTGACCGTTATAAAACTTCCTCCCAAGCCGCCGACCCAGAACGAGCACCTCCCACTGATGGTAACGCGGACCTTGGTTACAATAGTTTTTGGTGGGATCCTCGCTCAGACGCAGTTAAGTTAGATGGGCAGTACCGCACGTCAATTATTGTAGACCCAGCCAACGGGCAAATTCCTTATATAAAAGGCGATCCTCCCCAGAACGGCCTCCGTGCGCAGTGGCGAGCTCGATCCGGAGTAGGGCCTTACGATGCTCATGAAGTTCGTCCTTTGGGTGAGCGTTGTCTGCTGACCTTTGGGTCAGGATCTGGCCCGCCCATGCTACCTATTCTCTACAACAGCAACTATCAGATCGTGCAGACAGAAGACTACGTAATGATTCTTGTCGAAATGGTTCACGATGCACGAATCATCCCAATCGATACGGATCACCACCCAATCAACTTTGAGAAGTGGATGGGTGATTCCATAGGATATTGGGACGGGGACATTCTGGTTGTAAAAACGCTGAACTTCCACTCCCAGCAGTCATTTAGAGGCAGCTCCGATCAGTTAGTGATTACGGAGCGTTTTAGCCTGCAGGATGAGGGTAAGATTAAATATGCATTTACTCTGGAAGACCCACTCAGCTATCAACAGCCTTGGACCGGTGAGATTGCAATGAACCGAAAGCCCCCGGGGGAGCTTATGTATGAATATGCATGTCATGAGGGGAATTATGCCTTCCACGGCATTATGGCCGGAGCCAGACGTCAAGAACTGGATCAAGCGCAAATCTAGCATGTCAGCAGTTATCCCTGCTACCAATGGCGGTTAACAACATAAATAAATGGGGTCAGAGTAAAAATAAACTACTGTATTTTTACTCTGACCCCATTTATTTATATCAGCCGCCTGTATTAGGCAGTCGACTAATCCTTGTCAATGCCTCAGTTGAACGGATGGCTCCAATGAGGACGCACTTGTTAAGTTATTAGTACGTCCTATTTTAATTCTCCTTTTATTTTCCTTATTAATTATCCGGAATCAAATCGATCGTTTCGTAAAGTACGGTTTCAATTTTTTCTCTTGAATAGAATGCTGGAAAAACTCTGTCATTCGCCCATAACTCAAAAAGATTGTCATAAAGCGGGCTATCAGGATCCCCCACCTGACCCGGAGTATTCATACCCAGAGTGTTGTCCCAGTCTCGGGTATCGATAAATATTCGAAAGGAAGCTCCCGACGTTTGATTATCACCACTACCAGTATTACCCACGGTAAAACTGCTGCCCCCACGAGGGACCGGTCCTACGTTTAAGCGATCTCGAATTTTATCATTGACTGCGCTAGCCAAAGGATGACGCAACAGCACATGTTTGTAGTCCAACTGCCCGTATACCCAGTCTTCAACATTAGTGCCCAGTTTTTCTCTAAGAGTGGCAATTCCCTGTGAAAAGGTGTCAATCAAGAATTGATCTCTTCCCGTAATAGGATCGCTTCCAAAATCTCCATCTGGGGCTAACAACATATCGATGGTTGTCTTCATGCTAAGAGTTAAATAGTCACTGGCCACGTTAGGGACTTTTAATGTTTCAATATTGAGCAACAGCTGACGCTCAAAGGCGATGTAAATACCTGCCTCGATAGAATCCTTATCCAAAACAAAGTCCCAGTTAAGCAGCATCTGCCTTGCAGCCTCTACTTGTGGGTCATCGCTTTTAAGGTTCTTAAAAAACGTCACTAAAGAGCGTGCAGGGATAGAAAGATAATCATGTTGAAGCTCAACCATATCAGTCATATTAAATTTACGACCAGAGGCGAGAACTTCACTTGCCCTAGCCCAACGATAAGGGTCTGTCCACGTAAAACCAATTGCATCCATATAAGGATAGTCAGGAGGCGTGTAATTGCTGTTGGACGTCTCGATGAAACCAACATCAGGATTGTAGGCATTAGGCTTGTTCTCTATTTTAAGATAACCATCCCACTCAAAGCGACCATCACCAGGCACAGGAACCATGCCGCTGAAATTGCGCCTTAACGGTGCTATTCCCACAGCCTGCCATCCTATGTTGCCGTCCCGATCAGCCCAGATCATATTTTCTCCTGGAATATGGCTGTAATTAGAAGCCTCGCGAAATTCATCCCAAGTCGTAGCCTGATCCATGCGAAGGGAGGCTAGATAAGGCGCCCCGCCAACGTCCATCCAAGCTGGCCTTATTGCATAGGCTAAATTCTTCTCAGCATCTTCGAAAGATACCGGTCCGTGTCTTGTGTATTTAAGTTCAACAGTTACCTCAGGAGCACCTTTAACCTGAAAGGTTTCCTCAATGACACGCATGTCTTCCCAGTTCCCTTGATATTTATATTGATTCGGATTGTCAGGATTGATCTCGTATACCATCAGATCTTCGCCGTCGGTATTAAACACGGTTAGACCCCAAGCACCTTGTTCGTTGTGCCCAATAGAGATACCAGGGATTTCCGGCTCACCACCGCCGAGAACGTTCCAGCCCGGACCAACTAAATGCACCCAGTAGCGTAACGAGGGGACGGCCTGAGCGCGATGAGGATCGTTAATCATTAGCGGCCAGCCATCCTGAGTTAGATCGCCGCTGACAACCCAATTATTACTCCCTATATCTTCGATAGAGCGCTTCTGAAGCTCTCTTTCTTCATTCTCAAGCGTGGCGGCGAGGCTTTGAAATGATTCGTTAGTATTTCTGTTCTCAGCAACCGCAAGATCAGAAGGCTGAAAGTCTATGCCAGTGCGATAGGCATTATACAAACCGAGGATGTCATTTTGGACCAAAGAATCACAATCGATCATCGGATCTAACTCGAGAATAGGATCATGGGGGTGGTAGTACTGCAGCTGCCGAACCTTGTCCTCACCTATTGTGCATACCGCTCGGCCAGTCTTAAGTTCTGCAACGATGTTCCCCAGTAACCCCTGATGTCTCGAGATAACCACTTCAGGGGTCCAGTGCTTAGGCTGTATTCCTAGTAACTTAAAAGGAAGAGAGAGATTATCAGGGTCTTCCAATGCGACATTGATATACGCATTTACCCCGTCGACAAATGCAGTAATAATTTCCACACCGCGAGGATGATAATGATTCATCTCGTCATTCATATCACCACGAAACTTAAACAGCCTAGTGCCATGATCCCGCTCAATCGCCCGTGGACCAAGAATTTCTGCGGTGGTTCCTGTTGCCTGCGCCCGCCATATCTCGAATTGAAACAAGCGATCGCGAGCAGCGCTATAGCCCTGCGCAAAAAATAGGTCGTGTTCGGTCTGCGCATAAATATGGGAGATGCCCCAACGATCTTTCAAAATCTCAACAGGTTGATCAAGCCCCTCTATGGAAACCGAAGAAGACTCCTGTGCCTGAAGCAATGTGCTTGAGATGAGAGTAGATAAACTGAACATTATTGCGAATATATTACGACTGTACATTTTAAGCGGCCTGTTTTGTTATGGCTCTTTATGATTTCTTAGATCCCGTATAGCATTATGGGAATCAGAATAAAATACATGAGATTTAAGGGTGAGAAAAGAAATGTTGACCAAAGACCGATTTAAAATTTATTGTTATCAATAAAGAAGCGGACTAAAGAACTAACCAAAAAGCTAGCGATGCCCCAGGGTCTGCCAGCCAACCCAAGTCGAATGTTATCTCTGCTCGTTCGGCCTGCCCTATAAGCAAATAGGAACACTTATGATTTGGTGACCTAATAAAAATTAACCTGCCAAGACGGCATTTAGGCTAAAAGCGTTCCCGCTATATCCTTTACTAAATCTGCAGCTAAAAGTAATAATATTTCTTAGCTATCATCTCAACCCTGTGCAACTTATAGACTGTCACACGAACCAGAGATAATTTGGCAAGCTAATAGTTAAATGACTTAATGGTAGCTTTGCTGCAAGAATTACAACTAGAAAATTAAAGATCTCTGGGCATTGCCTACGCAGCCCCGAGCCAACCCCTTTCTCAACGGCCGACCCAACCCACGGCAACCTTTAAATCACCACGTGTCCATCTGAAACTGAGCTAAATCTTGCTTTCATCCGTAAAGTATCTGTATAAAATCGTCAATCGAAACCTCCGATACCCCTTAAGAAGCCAGAAGTATGTTTGTGGTATGACTAACAATCCAAACGACAGGCGCTCTATTCCCGTCCCCCACAGTCGCCTGTCTAGACTCGGGCGCATAGGTGCGATGGCTATTGGGGTTGCGGGGAATATGGCAGCCAACGGCGTCGCCCGGTGGGCGAAAGGTCAAAATCCGTCAGTGCGCGATCTTATGCTGACTCCAAGCAACATCTTTCGTATTACACAGCAATTGGCTCAGCTGCGCGGTGCAGCAATGAAAGTTGGCCAATTGATTTCGATGGATACCGGGGATTTTATGCCGCCTGAACTCGCGCAAATAATGGCGCGCTTACGTGAAGATGCCGACAGCATGCCACCCTCCCAATTAAAGCAGGTATTGGCTAAACAGTGGCCAGTTGACTGGCCTCAGTCATTCAAATCGTTTGATATGCGCCCCATCGCAGCGGCATCTATCGGCCAAGTACATCGTGCGCAGCTAATCGATGGGCGCAACCTAGCAATCAAAGTCCAATATCCCGGCGTAGCCAAAAGCATCGACAGCGACGTTGGAAATATTGGTGTGCTGATTAAGCTGTCTGGCCTGCTGCCGGAGAGGTTCGAGCTGGCACCGTATTTAAAGGAGGTTCGTGATCAGCTTCACGGCGAAACCAATTACGCCGCTGAGGCAGATCATTTGAGTCGATTTTATAAGCTTCTGTCTGACGTACCGCACTTCGTTGTACCTAGCATTGATGAGGAATGGAGCACGCCAAGCATTCTAGCGATGGAATACGTCCCCGGGGTCTCGATTGAAGAGGTGGGTGGGTTTTCTCAAAAAGAACGTGATCAGGTAGCCAAGCATTTGATTGTGCTAACGCTACAAGAGCTGTTCGAATTTGGGGTTATGCAAACGGACCCTAACTTCGCGAATTATCGTTACCAACCTGACACAGGCAATATTGTATTGCTCGATTTTGGGGCGACACGCGAAATCAGCCCGAATATTGCAGATCAATACCGCCATTTAATACGTGCAGGGTTAATAAATGACGATGCTGCCATGGCAGAGATTGCGCAAAAAATCGGGTTTTTCAACTCCGAGGTCAGTGCCGCACATCGTGGCCAAATCGTAGACATGATGCGGCTGGTTTTTAAGACGATTGTTGCAGACCAGCGATTCGAATTCAGCGATCAAACGGTCGTCAAACAGCTCCAAACCATGGGTTTCAGTTTAGTAGAAGATGGCTTTATACCGCCTCCCTTGCCGATTGAAGTCTTGTTGCTACATCGAAAAATCGCTGGGATTTTCCTTTTATGTGCACAACTCTCCGCATCGGTAGATGTTGCGGATTTGTTACGGCCATACGTTATAGTGAAAAGTGATAGCGAACATAGCAAGGCCATCGCATGAGCGAGCCTGTCGAAATTGTCTGGTTTAAGCGTGATTTGCGCATTACTGACCATGCGCCGTTATTGGCTGCATCACAGTCAGGTGCAGCGATACTTCCTCTTTACATTGTAGAGCCCGATTACTGGCTGCAACCGTTTGCATCAAAGCGCCATTGGTATTTCATTCATGACTGTTTGACCGACTTAAACTTATCACTTACCAATATAGGCCAACCGCTTGTTATCAAAATTGGCGAGGCCGCTGAGGTGCTGAGAACGCTTCATTTGAAGCATGAGATTAGTGCCGTACATACGTTTGAAGAAACTGGCAATCGCTGGACCTATGATCGAGACATTGCGGTCAGGGCTATGTGCTCTGAAAATAGGCTTATGCTACATGAATACCCGTCAAACGGTGTCGTTAGAAAATTAGGCAGCCGCGATAATTGGTCGGCAATCCGAAATGCAAGGATGATGCAGAAAATATTGCCTAGACCCAGCGCTATAACGCCGCTGCCCACCGTCATATCAGATTTTTTGCCAAGTAAAGATGACCCAATTTTTGGCTCAACGCCCATTGGTAAGGTCCAAAAAGGAGGGAGGAACACGGCAGTCGCCGATTTACGGAGCTTCCTGAATCACCGATCGCGTGAGTACCTTTATCACATTTCGGCGCCTGATCTGTCAGAGATTCATTGCTCTCGGCTTTCCGCTCATCTGACATGGGGCACGTTGTCAGTACGTGAGGTTGCTCAATCGATTGCCAAGCGCGGCTCCCAATTGTCTCCCGCTGAAAAAAAGAGCTTTGGCCGAAACCTGACAGCATTTAGTTCGCGCCTGGCGTGGCGATGTCATTTTATTCAGAAAATTGAAGATCAACCTGACATCGAAACCCATTGCATGCACCCGGCGTTCGGGGGGTTGCGGATTGATGAGCACAATGAAGCTTATTTTCAAGCATGGGCTAACGGACAAACGGGCTATCCCTTTATCGACGCGTGCATGCGAAATTTGACCGCCGAGGGCTGGATAACATTTCGTATGCGAGCCATGTTGGTGAGCTTTGCAAGTTATCAGCTTTGGCTTGATTGGCGCGTCATCGGATATCACCTAGCGCGGCTATTCACTGATTACGAACCTGGAATTCACTATAGCCAACTGCAGATGCAATCAGGCGTAACCGGCATCAATGCCATGCGTGTTTATAATCCACTCAAACAATCTATGGAGCACGACCCAAGCGGGGTATTTATTCGTAAATGGGTGCCCGAGCTAAAGAACGTCCCGGCGGCTTTTATTCACGAGCCTTGGAAGTGGCAAAAGACTCTTATTGATGACAGCGATTTCACACTCGGGCAGGACTACCCTGAACCGATCGTAGACCAAGCCATTTCAGCAAAAATCGCAAAGGATAAGATTGTCGAAGTTCGTAATAGCTTGGGCTTCAGAATTTCAGCCAACGCTGTTTTTTTGAAACACGGCAGTCGAAAAAATCGGTCAAAAAAACGACCGACTTCTAAAGTGAAGAAAGATGATGATCAGTTCTCATTATTTTAAATTATTAAAAAACAAAAGGTACAGAATAAAATACAGTTTATTCTTACTTCTCTTTCAAATCTGAGAACACTAATAGTTTAAAAATTAGTGAGAGCCTAAAAACCAAAAATACGCTCCAGCTTCGGAACTAGTAACCTCTCTACCCTGTTTTTTGAAGGTAAGTGAATTGCCAAGCCATGACTTATAGCAACTACCGCTGTTCGTCGTGTTCTGCTCGTCGCGCTCCTGCCAAAATTCCGCTCATCGCATGATTCCCTTCGTGGCAGGCGAATTCGAAAACTTTGTGCGATGTCGAGAGAAAGCTTAACTCTCCATGCCAGGCCTGGGAATAATAAGTTGGATCGTCAACGGTAAACTCGTAAACAATCTGATCATCGGATACTCGGGTGAATCGCTCTATCACACTTCCTCCGCTTGTGAGGCTTATTGCCACCTCTTCTTGCATTGGACTGAAATTGGTTGTCTCTACAACGAGTGTGTCGTCATCCCAGTGCGCTATCGATTCCCCGAACATCAGCGCTAAAGCAGACATCTTGTGCTGGGAAGATATGGGAATGATGCGCGCATGACTGATCATTTCCGTGCGCAATAGGATGTAGTTCTGCGTCTGCACGAATTCGTAATTGTTGTTATAGAGGCCGTTGATCATGGGAGGGCCCGTTCTTAGACCAGTGCTAATGCAGCGCTCCGCTAGCGGTCGCGTCTCTGGGCCATCGAAATTGGAATTCTTCTCCCGCAACGCCGCCTTGCGCGCAAGCCCGGCAGCATTATAGGGAATACGCCCGTCGGCTGGGTCGACTATCCAGGAGGTGCGGTGCTCGCCATTGATCGTGCCAAACTTGGTGCCTGGATCTATCCAGAAGGCATTGTAACCTCGGCCCTTTAAGAGGTCGGTGCCATCTGGGAGCTGACCGGCAATCATGTTGTCGTCCGTCGCTAAACGTACATTTTGCGGGTGCTCATTGGTAGATCGTATCACCTCATCATCACTGAGGATGGCCCCGCTATAGCGTTCATTTCGCTCCAGCGTTGTTATTGAGGCGTTGGTCCACGTGCCCTGTAGATCCGGCTTGCCGTACACAGTCCGGGGGGGCTCGTAAGCTTGCCCTAAGGCTATCTGATGCAGCAGGAACATCAGTAGCAGCGTCCACATGGGTAGTTGGAATGTTTTTTCCATTATTTTATCCCTGAGTTGTGTAATGCTAGTCTTACGTTTTACCACTACCTAGCGTCGCACTCAAAATTTTCAGCTAAATTACTTAAGCAGCACAGGGGGTACTATATAGCCCGCCTCCCAATGTTTCCTCAGACCGGCAGCAATACTTTTCAGCCCAGATTGCGCCGCGGGACAGCTATCATAGGATTCACAAGGCTCTCACTATTTTGCCATTGCGCAGTGAACCGGCTAGGAGAAGGTCTTGCTTAAAGCTGGGTTCGAATCCTTAAGCGGTTGTTTTCTTATTAGTGGAACTATTAGGCCGACCCTATCTAACCTGTCAGCAAACTACTGTATTTTTGCTCTGACCCTATTTATGTTCTGACACTATTTCCAGTCCTGTTTAGAGAGCAATTAGTTCATGATCGTAGTTGTAACCACTGAAGCCTTAGAGAATTTTGGAGCTAATGACTTGACCCCTCAAAAAATCAACGTACTCTTATGATTTAAAATTTAATTTCAAAAAACGGAGTCTATAGATGCGTTTACCGGTAATAGCGGCTGGCATTTCTTGTATAGTTTCGCTGCCCTTTCAGGCTCTTCAAGCAAAAATTGAAGACATCACAATCTCACTACCAAACACCGAATCTGCTTATTCGGGTAGACTGTTTGTTGTTTTTACTAAAAACACTCAGAAGGATCCCAGACTCAGTATTGGTGATGAAGTGGCCCCAGCCGATGCATCACCGTTTTTTGCAGTTGATGTTAATAACTGGAGCGGAGAGGCCATCGAGTTTGAGCCCAGCGCCGGCTTTCCATTGCAATCAATCTCGCAACTAGAACAAGGTGAGTGGCAGGTGCAAGCACTTCTTGACCAAAATAACGTGCTGTCTGATCTAAACTCCCCCGGCAATTATTACTCACTGACCCAGACACTCCAGATTAGCACCAACCCCAGCTCCCTGAATTTAAGCTTGACGGAAAATGTCGAGGATGAAACGCTGCCGAACGATACAGCGATTCTAAAGTATGTCCGGATCAAATCTGATTTGCTTTCAGAATTCTACGGAAAAGATATCTATTTGCGGGCATCGGTTTTATTACCACCAAATCACGCTGAGGGTTCCAACGAGCGCTATCCGGTCCTGTATCAGGTTGCTGGGTTGAACGGCCGTTTCACTCGCAGCCAGAGGCTACTCGATGACAGCGAATTTATGGACTATTGGGAGGATGCGTCCACCCCACCAGCCGTGATCGTTTTCCTAGACGGAGAATCCCCATACGGTGATTCCTATCAGATGAACAGTGCCGTTTCTGGGCCATACGCCAATGCAAATTTCTTCGAACTTTTTCCTTACCTCGCAGAACATTTTCCAATTGATGACGTCCCTACTAGTCGTTTTGTCACTGGCTGCTCTACCGGAGGTTGGGTATCTATGGCACTGCAAATTCTTTATCCCGACTATTTTAATGGCGCCTATTCTTTGAGCCCGGACTCACCAAGCTTTCGCGCCTTCCAATTGGTGAACCTCTATGAAGATGACAACGCTTTTTTGAGCGCTAGCGGTATGACTCGTCCTAGTGCGCGCAGTACCAACGGCGATCCGAGATTTAGTATTGCCGATGAAGTCCGGATGGAGGCCGCAATGGGAAGTGGAGGTAGCTACGTAACGTCAGGTAAGCAATGGGGCGCTTGGAACGCTGTATACGGCCAACCTGATGACCAAGGAAATCCAATACCAATCTGGAATCAGCAGACTGGCGAGATAAACCCAGCGGTAGTAGCTTCTTGGCTGCCGTGGGATTTAGACTTCTACGTCAGGGAAAACTGGTCTAGCATAGGATCAGATCTCACTGGCAAGCTGAAATTTTGGATGGGAGACATGGATAACTACTACCTCACCAACGGCCTTCGTTTCCTTGAAGAGACCCTCAATGTCATGGAAGCACCGGCATCAAATACACAGTTCAATTGGTTGCCCAATCACGGGCATTGCGGCTTCGGAACAAGGGTTCATTATATTGACGTGCTGAATGACCTAGCGATAAGAGCAGCAAAAAGATAGAGCGTCGATCGCAAGCTTGCTTCAAACGATTAGAAGCTCACACCATAATCGTTATTCAAGAGTTAAGAGAGAGTCAGCGGAATATAGCTTTAGTCTCTCTTAACTCTCCCCAATAGCGAATGAGTTCCAGCTTGAAACCGTGAAAGGATTTATCTAATACCATTTCTTTGTAGCACTTCTTTATGGCACTTCTTTATGGCATTTCTTTTTCTACTTCCGTTCTTCACTCTGTTCTAGTGCCCACGTTTGCTATGGCAAACTGTCTAAGAATTTAACACCCACCTCAATGAATAAATAGAGAAAGGTTTAATAAGTAAACTTAGAAAAAATTTGATGACCTACCGAATAGACTTATTGATCACGCTCTAAAAAGCGAGTTGGATAACGTTTTAAATGGCGGCCTTCAGGTTTTTACCTTTAACTCATCAAAACAAACAGAGTGATCCGCTATCTCTAACCAACCAATGTCGTAAAAGTAGGCCGAGCAACTGCCACAGCAACATTTTTTCTAGTAGTGCAGCGAAGTGAAACAGAGCGCGAAACACAAGCGCACAGACGTCAAAATATCTCCTAAATTGACAAGCGAGTCATACGTTGGGGGTATCTGACTTTTTCCTTACTCTAAAATGCGGCGCTTCTGCTTGAAGCTCTTAATTTTCTGAGTTCTTGATTTCTCAGAATTCCTAATGTTCTAGCCCTTAGATTTTTCCCGTTTGAGATTACCTTTGACCGGAGGTTTTATCCTCAGAGGCCTTTGAAAAAAGGCTTGCGAGATTATTCATCAGGCCTTTAGCTTAATAACTTCACTCTTCGATTCATGATAGGCACCTGAATCAGCTAGCTGATCGAATTTGAGATTAACGCCGTTTATACAGAACTCTACATTAGGAAATATCTGTTTCCTGCTAGATATAATGATGTTGGGACTGTCACTGATTAGCTTTGAAATCTCTTCAGCTTCCTTTGCTTGCACGCCAATTTGTTCACGCAAGTCATCTACGGTATTAATAATAGTGTCCATCTTCTGCTGCACCTCTACCGCGGGGTCAGACCCCGTATCAGAGCGCATCTTGGCGATGATTTTCGAAAGATTGAGGACTTCTTCAGTTCTTTTATCCATGTTTTCCGCAAGCACTTTAAGCTCATCAGTGCGACTTACCTTCGTACCCGCTGAAACTAAAGTTTTCACATTGGCATCAGTTCCATATTCGTTCGCAAGAACACCTTCTGCTGCGAAGCACTTGCCTCCTATCAACCTGCCTTTGCCACCAGCCTGTCCTAGCATTATCTGATTACCCGACTCCAAATACGAATGCATGACATATTCTTTAACAACAATGTCACCGCCTGCCTTAGCGTTGACCATACTCATGAACCCAACATCTATGCCGCCGCCAGCTTGTAATCTGGCTCGAAGATTTTCCTGGGGAGCCTTTTTTTCTGAGTGTTTTTCATCAACATCAAACCCCTCGGTGCCTTGCACGCTATTTTGATCACTTTTTATAGATTTCTCTGTGCCAGGATCCCGGCCGATCACACCACCTCCAACTGTAATGTCGTTGCCGGCAGTAACTGTCGCATTCTCAATCATACCTCTAACCGTCACGTCTCCAGTTACCTCCACAGTAAAACCCGCCATGACCTCACCCTCTACGTGTACCGAGCCGTCAAAATTAACATTACCAGATTTAATATCTACATTATCCAGCCTTAGAAGCGATCCGACCCAAACACTTCTTGCACAAATAACAGGATGCCCTTTACATTCTGCCAGCAGCATATTGCTATTCGTAGGGTCAACGACTGCACCGCTTAGATCAGGATCAAAATCGAAATCCTCGCCTGGTGTAGCGATAATTTCTTCACCTAGAACATTACAGCCGTCGGTACCAAGAGTAGCTGGGATTTTTTCCATTAGGGGAGTGCCTATTTCAACCATCACAAAATCGTGACCATCTAAATGATTAACCACCTCGTGATCGTCCACTGTCCTATCTTTTTCGTTGATTTCTCCAATAACAGCCTCGAATCTACAGTCCTCACCGGGTATGTATTTTAGACCTCTAGCAAATGGTGTCTTTGATACGCTCAACTGCATACTCACATCAAGCAAAACAGCTTGATCGCAAAGACTTAACTCTACACCGCTACTTTTAACCGCATGATTAATTAAATCGGCACTTAGCTCGACTCCACCGAAAGCTGAAACGGTACTAACAGTGGCCTCCATTTTATCACGAGATAATTCAACTGAAACCTGTGCATCTTTCTTCTCTGCGATGGTGATTTCGTCCTCTTCTGCCTTTTGAATTTTTGGCAGCAAGCTTTCCAGAATCCCCTCTTTAAAAAAGAAACAATCAAATCCTTTAGATTTGATGTCCTCATGCAGTGACCTGAGCGTGATCTGAGGATCTGCAAAGGTGTTAATGAGGGTCGCCCGAAGCAGGTTTTCAGCCTCGTCAAAATGAAATAAGACATCGCTATAAACTTTCCGAAACGCTATTTCAAGTTCTTGACGGACGTTTTTTGACGCATTAAGAATTGCTTTTTGTAAAGCCCCCGGATGAAAAGTAAGGGTATCAAACCCTTTTTCTTTCAATATATCCTGAACGATTCCATGGTTTAGTCTAATCTCTTCATAGCTAACAGAAAATTGTGCACTCAATCGATTTGAGTTTTCATCGAACACAAATTCAACTGAGGTATATTCCTTTCTTACAGCTATGTCGAAACTGCCAGTCTCTCCCTCACTCGCTTTCTGAGCTAAATATTCAATTATTTCTGGTTTGTAGAGAAAGCCGGAATAGCCTTCTTTACTCAGGCTTTCTTGCAAGGCTTGGAGAGAATTATCAGTGGGCGATGCTGCCTCAGTTAGGTCTGCACATAAGATATTGGTTTTTTCATCGAATACAAAAATAACCGCGATATAAGCTTTCGCTTCTCGCGCCTGATTGCCATTGTCTGCACTTCCTTCTTTGCTCACTTCAATAACTTCCAAAGATATATATAGACCTTACAGTCTATTATAGTAGCCAATACTCAATCGCGGTAAAAAAATTAGAATAAACCTGTTTATAAAGGTGTTTTAACTAAAATAGTGCCATAGAATGTCTTACGGAATTAGGAAACGCAACTAAATTCCAGACAGAAAAAAGATCATTCGAAAAAATTTATTCATTTTTTTCAAACACATGAGAAATATAGAGCAATGCAGAAGTAGCTACTCTCATTACAAGAATTTTGTAGGAAAAGCGGTAGGATAAATTTAAAAAAACAGCAAAAATACAGTAAAAAGCGGTCAAATCAGCTTGTGACGACTTTTCGACTCCATCAAGAGTTTAGGAAAGGTACGAGAGACTCCAATTAAAAACTTTTCTCAAAGCCCCCTCAAAATTCTGTGAAAATCCAGCCCTGCTGCTCCCTCGTCGGCTGAGGAGCTGAACGTATAATGAACTAAATCAGGATTCATCGACGATATTGTAGTGATGTGCTCTAGTGATCGCGCTTCATGTAGTGCCGCCATTATCAGGGATAGCTACTTGGCTTTGATCCACATCTTTTTTTGCCAGTGGTGGGTAACCAATGTTTTACTGTGATCTTCAATTTGAAGTCCAAGATGATAGAGCTGGAAATGCGAAATAAACACCTCACCATCTTTTTCAGTAAATGCCCCTTATTTTATGCCAAACTTCGTAATTTTCGCCATTGCGTATTCAGGCTCCTTATCCATCTCGTCCAAGTTCGCTGCTATAGAATCACGGAGACTGCGCACGGCGGTATTTCATGCCTTTCTAAATAAACTAAGACTATGCCAATCTCAGGTGATTAATCTTTCAAGCAGAGACTCGTTACAAACGTCTTGTTTTGAACCGACGGCGGCATGAAACATGTGGCAAAGCGATGAGGCTATTGACTTCCTTTTCTGAAGGCCAAGAAATTATTGGTTAGTGGTTTTTCTCCTGGATTTTCTTCCAGTGCTGGGAGAAGTCACCGCGAGGCAATAGCCCATTACTCGACGCACATAAGAACAGCACGCCTTGATCAAGAGCCAGCCAAAAGTCGCTAACTTGAAACGGTACGCTTCAAAGAGATCACATGAAATAGATAGCCACCCACTCCACCGGCAACTGCCTGCGCAAGCAATCCAACAACGGTGCGAGTGGGAGCAATACCAGAGATACCAAGAAGAAGTTTCATTGTTAAATGAATGGTAACCAAGCCTACAGCGCCCGCCAATACGTACAAGATCATACGCCGCTGAGGAGCATACTTAATGATAAGTGAGGCAACCGGCATAGCAATTAAATAACTCACGGCGATCACCGGCAGATAAATGTTTGTCATATGCGCCACATCATGTAGGGCGGCATCAAATCTTTGAGCTACAGAGATGTCGAAGTCCATCGCGACGATACTTGCGATATTGCCTTGACTGATAAAAATCGCGCCAAGGATATAAGCCGCGATAACCGCTACAAAAAAGCTACCCACGTTTCTGACTATTGTATTGTGCATTTAAAAACCCCAGATTGGTCTGTGTTTGCTATGATGGACTGAATTTGTTGGGAGTGAAAGGGTTATGCGAAATAGTCTGTTGGCCGCTGGGGCGATCTTAGCGATGGTTCTCGCGCCCATTAGCGCAGTAAATGCTGCCACTGCGTCAAATGTCGGTTACAAAATTGAAACCGTTGCCGAGGGGCTTGACTATCCTTGGTCCATAGCCTTCCTCCCCAGCGGAGACTATTTGGTGGCTTTAAGAGTTGGTGAGGTTCGTCGCATTAGCCCAGCAGGCGGGGTGAGTGAGCCATTAACTGGCTTGCCGGATACCTACGTAGCCAGTCAGGGCGGCTACTTCGACATTATGCTCGACCCTGACTTTGCATCGAATAAGACCGTCTACCTCTCTTTTGCCCACGGCACGGCTACTGAAAACGGCACCCGCATTGTTAAAGGTACATTGGGGGAAACGTCAGTTGAAGATGTCCAGACCCTATTTACTGTCTCTCCTCTAAAAGACACTCCGGTTCACTACGGCGGTAAGATGATTTTCTTAGCCGACGGAACCTTAATGATGACGACCGGTGATGGCTTCGAGTATCGCGAGGCTGCACAGGATAAGTTTAGTCTGTTAGGGAAAATCATTCGCATCAATAAAGATGGCAGTGTCCCCGCTGATAATCCCTATGCAGATGGCAGCCAGGGCAACGCTAAAGTTTGGTCCTATGGTCATCGAAGCCCACAAGGATTAGTGTTAGATGACACTACAGGCATCGTTTACATGCACGAACATGGCGCCCAAGGTGGGGATGAGTTAAACGCAGTATTGCCTGCCCGTAATTATGGATGGCCCGCCGTCACCAAAGGCATTAATTATTCCGGTGCTTATGTCTCGCCTTTGCAATCAGCCCCAGGGATTGTAGAGCCCTTAACTTATTGGGTGCCTAGTATTGCGCCATCTGGCTTAGCTATCTATGACGGTGCTGCATTTCCCCATTGGCAAGGAGATCTTTTTGTCGGTGCATTGGTCGATCAGGAGGTTAGGCACATTAAGCTAGAGGCGGGCAAGGGAGTAAGCGAGGAGCCAATTTTTACCGAGATCGCCGCACGCATCCGCGATATACGTGTTGGTCCCGATGGCTTTCTGTATATTTTGACCGATAGTGATAACGGCAAATTGCTAAGGGTTGTACCTAATCCGTAAATAAACGTGAACATGACAACTGAAATAATCGGCCCGCAGTGGGGTCAGAGTAAAAATACAGTGCTGTATTTTTACTCTGACCCCACTAATTCTTGACCCCACTAATTCTTGACCCCACTAATTCTTGACCCC
>CAJWGN010000014.1 GCA_913031035.1 uncultured Gammaproteobacteria bacterium | reverse complement strand
GTTTTATCCTGGCATTCACTGTTTTCTTGGCCCCAGTGCTGGACGTTTCTCGACATCCCAAACAACACTAGGCTCGTCTCTTTTTATCTTCTGTGGCCCTCAAAATAACGACTTAGAATTCTGAATCCTTGTATACAATTACCAAATAATGTGAATAATATGAACAATGCTGATAAAAATAATTACTTCCTTATCTAACGGAGAAAAACCAGTGAATCTAAAAACTCTTCTGCAACAATCGCTGCTAGCGTTGGCGCTGCTGCCTGCTTTGGCCTCAGCGGCCGATCGGGTGGGGGATTTTTCACTGCTGGATCATAACGGCACTTTCCACCAAATGAGCTGGTATGACGACAATAAAGCAATTGTTTTGCTGGTGCAGGCTGTCGGTGATCCTGCTGCTCAAAAAGCGCTGGCTGATTTCAACTCACTCAAATCCAGTTACGATACGCAGGGGATTAAATTCTTCATGATTAACCCACTGGGTCTAAAAGATCGCGATGCGGTGAAGGCAGATCTAGCAGCCATGAATGTCGATATACCAGTGCTTATGGATGACACTAGACTGATATCAGAGGCATTAGGTATCGATAAAACTGGGGCAGTTATCATCTACGACCCGAAGTCATTTAAAATTGTATTTCGTGGGCCCTTAGGAGCCGCTTTAGACAGCGCACTCAGCAACATAGCTGCAGGCCGCGAACTGCTGACTAGCGAAATAGCCAGCACGGGCACCGCGGTTAACTATCCAATAAAGGCGGCTCACAAAACTCAAGCCCCCTCCTATGAAAAAGAGATCGGTCCAATCATTGCAAAAAACTGCGCTACTTGTCATCGAGCCGGCGGCATAGCGCCCTTCGCTCTCGATAGTCACACAATGGTTATGGGTTGGTCGCAAATGATACGGGAAGTGCTGATGACTAAACGCATGCCTCCCGGCCAAATTGACCCCCATATTGGAGAATTCATTAATGATATGGTTCTTGCTGATGATGATGCGCAGAAAATAGTCCATTGGATCGAAGCGGGCTCTCCGAAGGATGGCGACAGCGACCCGCTAACTGAGTTAGTTTGGCCCGAAACCGAGTGGGCTTTTGGGGAGCCAGATTACATCATTGAAATTCCAGAACAGAGCATTCCCGCCACTGGGGTATTGGACTACTACAATGTAATGGTCGAGCTGGACGTTGAACAGGATCGTTGGGTGAGGGCCAGTCAGTACATTCCGGGCGATCGCACCGTGTTGCACCATACCCTGCACAGCTTGATCGCACCGGGCGCCACTAGTGGTGGTTCGCTGTTGGGCGGCGAGCCTGATCGCCCCGACATCGCACCGTATATCCCCGGTCAAGCCCCCCGTATGGAGCCGCCAAACACCGGAGGCCTGTTAAAGGCTGGCACAAAAATCGCGATGCAGATGCACTACACAACGACGGGCAAAGAATCTGTCGATGCTAGTCGAATAGGTCTCTGGTTCTACCCCGAAGGATTCGTACCAGAGGAAAGAATGACTGGGCAATGTGCCTGCCACTTTACACCGACCTGGGTAAATATTCCGCCGCTAGACCCAGACTATGAGATGACGCAGTCGTTCACGATTGAGAAAGACGCAAAGCTGTTTGCCTTCACACCGCATATGCATTTCCGCGGCAAACGCATGCGCTTTTCCGCAGAATATCCGGATGGCAGCACTGAAGAACTCATAAATATCGCGAACTACAATTACAACTGGCAGCTTGCCTACACCTATGAGGAACCGAAGTTAGTTCCTGCGGGCACAATAATCACGGCAACTGGAGCGTTCGATAACTCACAGCAAAACAAAACCAATCCCGACCCTTTTCGTTCGGTGCCTTGGGGTCTGCAAAGCATGGACGAGATGTTCTTTGGTGCCGCAGACTGGAAGTACCTAGACCAGAGCGGAAATTAAGTTTTTAGCCTTTAGTAGAACGAGAGCGGTAGATGGAATCGATTTATGAAAATAGCTAAATGAAATAGCTTTTACCGCTCTAGTAATAACTATTAAGGAATTGATTCGCTTTCTAGGTGGCCCGCCTAAGACCCAGGAAGGCCTTTACCTGTAAGATCTCAATTCATTGTATGTCACAGCTATTTTTCAAATGGAGCTGCCCATTTTTTTATTCTGAGAATCAGGGTTTTGACTGGTTATGAATAGTTTAATTGAGGAAGCTAGGGTATCAGTTACGCGTGTGTATTTTGCAATTGAACTGAGAGCCAATATCAAAATCGTACAGAATAGACATCGACCCACCATTAAGCAGGTGTAAACATGGTATGGCCTGCATGAAAGCTCAACAAGCGTTTTGATTTTAGCGAAAACAGCAGTAGCTCTCTTCGAATTGAAGCCGAAAGAAAACTTGCATCTGATAATGCTCAGCACCGGTTTTCCACATGTGTGAGCAGGCTTTTATATTGCCCGCGCAAAGTTGATACCAGCAAATGTGTGCGGTGCTTCTATATTTGTTGCTGTGATTTTTCATAGCTCACCCAGCGCTAATCGATGGGGGCAATAATGAGCCTTACCTCTAACGTTTGCAGCTCAGAGGTCGCACGTACGGAATAGCTGTTAAATGCCCCACATTTTCTTTGCGCAGCCTTCGCCAGCTAATCCGAGGGAGCCAAATTAACATCAGTTTGAGCGGCAAATGTAGTTTGCTGCGAAAAACGCAACGACCGGGACGCCATAAGTGTGAGTCCTAGCGCCATAAAAAGATGCAAGAAATCGCCAGGCTGCAAAGCTGGGGGTAACGAGAACTGACTAGAAAATAGCAACAGTGCTGTTAGCAATGAGCCACTGCCAATTACCGCCATTACATCCCTATCCTTCATTGATTTAAGCAGCAGCGCAATGACTGCAAGCATCGCTAGAATATTCCCCCATAAGCTGAATTCAAGAGCCGAGGCTATTAAACCAAGCGCGCCGGCGATGATTAAGAAGATGCTCGCGAACCGCCAGCTCTGGGCAACAGCCGAATCTGGCCACAAAAATGCGGCTGCCAATAATGGATAAGCAGCAGAGGCACCTAATCCAGAGAAAAAACTGTGCATACCCGGTAAAGGCAGCAGAGTCGAGAAGCGCAAAACGCCTAACAGCGCTGCAGCCCCAAATACAGCCGCGCTTAAGCGTATGCCGGTCGATGCACCGGGCTTGATTATAATCGCGAGTGCTGCAATCAGCAGCACGCCATCTGAAAGTGCGAGGCTATTCATGGGCAGCCTCGCCTTTGGATGCCTTGCTCCAGAGAAGTCCAGCACTTGCAAAAGCAAGCACAGCAAAAATAACGATGAGAATTTGAACGAGTGGCGGCAGCTGCTGCTTGGATCCCAAATACAAAACTAAAAGACCGGCCGAAAATACTGTCATTAGCAAGCCAGACAACCGAATCAGCGCAGGTGATTCAGCGTGCTCCATTTTCTCCTCCGTCAGCGAGCTCTTCGCGGTAACCTCTGCCGGATTGCCCCCGGGCACCCAAGATGGCTCACCAAAAAAGCACATGAGCTTGTCACGCCAGTTCGACTGAGCACCTGCCTTTCGAAATATCCCCACCCAGTAATGTAGGTTACTCCACACAGGGTTCCAACTGTTTAGCGGGGTCTTGATACCGAACTTAACAGGCTCGTCTGCTCGCTCATCGGCATAGGTTCCAAAGAGTCTGTCCCAAAAACTAAAGACGCCGCCGTAATTTTTATCAATACAATAATCATTTTTACCGTGGTGTACGCGATGATTAGAGGGCGTAACGAGAAACAGTTCTACCCAACCAAGCCGCCCTACCAAACGCGTATGCACCCAAACCTGATAGAGCAGGTCAATGAGCCCGATAATCACAAAGACCTGAACAGGGATCCCTAGAATAGCAAGGGGCATATAAAACACCCATTTAAAATAGAATCCGGTGGAGGCCTGCCTTAATGCAGTCGAAAGGTTAAATTGTTCACTGCTATGATGAGTGATATGAGAAGCCCAAAACATATTGACCTCATGACCTGTGCGATGCACCCAGTAATACATAAAGTCGTAAAGCAATAGCGAGAAAATCCATGTAAACGGGCTCGTCAGATCCCATGTAAACGTCCCGTACTTAGCTTGTATAATGGCATACATGAAGGCGCTAATAACCGCCCCGGTTGCATTAACGAACTGGCTCATTATGCCTATGTTGATCGAAGTAATGCTGTCTTGGAACGTATAAACAGACCGCCCGAGCAGGCGACTAATTCCAAGCTCAACGACGACGAAGCAGATGAGCAATGGGATAACCACAATGGTTGGCGAAAAAATGAATTCAGGCATTACTTTCTGTCCTATTATAATTTGTTGTACGTGATACCCTGTTTCGCGCAAAATATCAATTATCTCAACACCTCTTTACACAGCTGGATATCTCAAATCCCTTCCTCCGCCAAGCTTACAGCGTAGAAAAAACTACCCCACCAGCACAATTAAATTTTCGACAACGCTCGATATACCGGCCCTTTAGAGCATTTATTCATGTGCAGGCAGGACAGCATCAGCTCGCAAAATATCGCCGGCACATACCTTAATTTAAGTGCCTCCAAAGCCGGCAGGGACCCCGAGCTGAGTAGCGCGGTGACTCTTGGTGAGGGGTGGACAGGTTGCCGCCCAAACGGTGGGATGGAGCTCGACAACCAGCTTAATAAGCTAAAGATTTTTTGCCTAACAACCCTTTTGCAGAGTTGGATAGCGAGCGGTTCGTCGATTTCTCGGACAGGGCAGATCCGTCTGTAACAAATTAGTTTCTGACAAGGACGGGCAACAAGGAGCATTATAAAAAAGATTCAAGCGGTCTTCTTTAGCTTGACCGAGCCCAGCTCAGATAACTACGCGATAAAGCTTATCGCCCGAGGTTATAAATCCCCGCTCACCGCTCAATTTTTATATACAAATTCGTTGTCAGCTACCCGCATAAAGTTAGAAATTCCGTCTGACAAATTGGGCCAGCATTGAATTCCATTACAAGCGTGCTGCGGATCCGGTCGTTACGCAGTTCACAGCCTCCCCAAATAGCTCGAAGCAGCGTTTTTTTCCTGAACTGGTGTGGGATGTAGCACCCAAAGATACGAGCGGGGGAATAGCAAGGACAGTGGAAGCATACGAATGCACCATAACATTAAGCTATCAAACACATTTCGCATCATTACCGAATTACCGTCTCTATGCGTCAAGCGTCGAATAGAAAAGCGCAGTGCTGCTAATGACAGCCCCCTCAACGTGCGAGTTATGCCTCTCGCTCTGTTCGGTAAAATTTGAAGAAACACCACGTTGATAGCGCGGTCATTAAGTGCCATATAGCGTGCGGCTGAACCCACGAGTCAGGTTGGCAAAATGGCGTATCAGGATAACCTTGCAGCCAAATCACAAACGCGGTTAGAAATAAAAACATTCCTAGAAAAAACCACGGTGTGTAAGTCCTTGTTAAAACTGGCCGACTCGTTGAGAAAACAGCAGGAATCCAAAACAAGATAATCCACCAGTATTCACCAAGATTCAAAAAAATTTCTTGCGGTGAAATACCAAAGACTAACGCTACTATAAAACCGACAAATCCAGACGCCCAGCGAAAGGTTGGCGACCAGAATTTAAACAACGCTTCAGAAATAATCCACAAACCTATCGACAGCCCAAACAGATCAAGTCCAATACCTAAGTCGCCCCCGAAGAACCATCTGGCTAACGAATAGGTAAGTACGATGAGGAAATAAGTCCAAAGAAACCGACTAACACTCCAGCGCCCCATCTGTTTAAGGTTGTACAACCAAGGAAAGATGATGTACATGATCATACTTAAATTGTCAGCCCATCCCCCCCACGCAGTGTGCGTGCCATGCATTAACCATGAACCGGGCCCCAGATAGATAACAGCGACCGCATACAAAATGCTAATTTTATTGAGGCCGGTAAACGCATTGCTCTGTTCGGTGTTTGATTTGTTTTCAGCCGTCAGAATCCACAGCATGAAGAGGCCTGAGATCATGAATCCGATATTACTTAAGGTATTTGCAGGTTCTCGAAAAACGCCGCCACTGACTCTTTCACACCAGCCAGAAATTGTGCCTACAGCTTCGCCTGATTCGTAAAAAAATATCGTGCCGGTGAGTGCTAATAGGAGATATAGGGCGACGAACAAAATACTCGCGATAATTGCAATAGAATATATTTTTGTCATAGTTGAGGCAGACTATTAAGAAGACCAAAGGGATTAGAATACTTTGATTTGCCTTGCAAGGCCACTTAGGATTACAGGAAAGCGGCAGAGAGTAGGGCCGCATATAAGCGCACGGCGAAATCCGCCGAGAAAAGAAGTCTCAGTGCTTTGTACTTTTCTTTGTACTGGGCCAGGTGGCGCTTTGATCACCTTGTAATCGCTCGGAGATCGCGCCTCTTTAGCAACCCTATTAATGGGGCCAACAAGAAGGGCCTCCCTGGGGAATGCGTTTTCCAGAGGACTTGAAATTTTCGCAGCTGATTGCTTTTCTCAGGGCCATGGCATTTCTAAGAGAAGCCGCCTGATCTTATTCCAGTGCCGCCTCGATAGAGGCGAACGGCTTTAACGCATTAGCGACCCCCAACAATCGCAATACGACTCCCATTTCGATCACTGATCACATCCAACCTCAATGCCATTTGCTCTTTCAGCTCACTCACATGAGATATGATTCCGATCATTCGCCCGCTCGCCTGAAGGTCAATCAACGTTCTAACGGCCAAATCTAGTGATTCCGGGTCGAGACTGCCAAAGCCCTCATCAATAAAAAGTGTGTCCAACTTAATGCCGCCCGCATAGGACTGAACAACATCGGAAAGCCCCAGCGCCAGAGACAGTGCTGCCAGAAATGATTCACCACCAGAAAGCGTAGCCACCGATCTAGTCTTCCCGGTGTAACCATCTTCAACCTCTAACTCTAAACCGGAGGCTTTGTTTCCTTTGGCTCTGTCTTCCTTTCGAACCAGTTCATAGCGTCCCTTGCTCATAAGCCTGAGTCGCTGAGACGCTTGAATAAGCACATCATCGAGCAACACACTGAGGACAAAACGTTGCAGACTTATTTTATTTCCTGTCTGACCATTAGCCACGTCACTCAGCGTGCCTATGACTTTATATTCAGCTTCCAATGCCTCATTTTTTTCATGGGCCAAATCCAATTTCTTCTGTATATCCTGAAGCTGCTTATTACGCCCATCAATTTTTCGCCACATCTCGTCGGCCTGATGGTACACGTCCGTTTTTTCACCTAAGGCTATCTCTAGCACCTCAAGATCTGGTCGCTCTTTATCCTCCACATCTTTTTGCATTTGGGCGATGGCGCCCTTAAGAGAATCGAGCTGTGACCGATACTGCGATAACGCCACTTTCATTTCTTCTTGCTCAGTTGCACCAACCACAGCCGCCTTAAATTCAGTGTCTGTTGCAAATAAGCTATTGAGGATCGCCTCACTCCAAACCGCGGATGTTTCAGTAGTTTGAATCAGCTGTTCTTCTACCTGTTTTTCAAGCGCTGTGTGATGGCTTGATGTCTTATCAAATTCGGAACGCGCATCCGTCTGCTCCTGTACCGCTTTTTCAAGAGCCGCCATCAGCTGACTAAGGTTCGACGTAACCGCCGAGAGCTTTTCCTCAATAGCACCGGTTTCACGCAACTCCTCTGGAATCGAATCTAGCAGCTGATCAACGCTGGTACTTATCCTCACTAACTGCACTTTATGCTCATCTACTTGCCGGACCAGTGCTTCCTGCATAGTTTTTAATGCTGATTGCTTAACCTTGATACCTTCTATCCGCTCGCGTAGATGTCCTAGCTTTTCTTGCTTGGCCAACAAGCCAGCTAATTTATCTTTATACTCAGATAGCGTGTCTTGCAACGCGGGCAAGGACTGGTCGGCTAGCGGGCCCAGCCCAGTGCTAAGTCGCTTACATTCCAGCCGAGTTTGAGCGAGCACATTAACCGCTTGATCCCAAACTTGCCTCGCGCAGTCCATGACTTCTCTTGCCTTTGCGACATTGCCTCTAGCCGTTTCAACGTCAGTTTGATCTACTAAATCGCTTTCATCCGCGGCTGGCGCAGGATGCTCTTTACTGCCGCAAACAGGGCACGGCTGATCGTCACTTAACTCACGAGCTAAAATAGCTGCCTGGCCTGCGTGCCAACTCAGCTCTGTTTTTTTGGCAGCGATTTCTAACTGATGAAAATTCTCTTGAACTGTTTTGTAATCCTGCTGAGCTTTTACCTCTAAGCTAATTTGAGACCGCTCCTGCTGACGTGAAGTTTCAAGGTCCTGACGCTGCTGAAAATAGTCTTCCTGCTTACTGAAGGCAATCTGTTTTTCCGGCAAGCTTTCAAGCTCGTGCTGGATAACTTTTATAGAGTGATCACGGGTGTCCTGCTCACTGTTTAACAGGGCTTGCTCTTGCTGCTTATCCTTTAACAGCAAACCGCTGCTACGCACGTCAGCCTGAGCTACAACAAGCTTTTTCTGTGACTGCCGCAGCTCAATAGATTGTTTCTCGAATTGCTCCAGCTGTAACTGTTGCTTTGCAAGGCCGCTGGTTGCTTCGGCTTTAGTTTTTGCTTCATCGAAAACTTGCACGGAGCTTTTTTGCCGTTGCTCGCATCGCCTAAGTTTTTCAACACTGGTGGCAAGCTCCTGCTGAATTCTAGTCAAGCGGGAAGCTGATACCTGCGCATTGGCATGCAGGGGCTGAATTGAACCCGCATTTAGTGCCTGATCAAGCCTACCCTGCATCGCTTTAAATTCAGGTTCCCTCTCTTGTTTGTTTACAAGTAACGCCTGCTTTTGCGCTAGCTCATCAAAGCGCTTAATTAACTGCTCGGATCGCTCCTTAACAGTCTCGCTGGCTTTTTTGTCGCGCCCAGCTTCTTCTCGTTTGACCAAAGCAGTAGCCAGCTCTGGCGCCAACGTCGTCAACGCGTCGCTAACTTCTTGCTCTGTGCTGACCTCGGCTGCCTGCAGAATCCCACGAATTTGATTCTGGTGATTCTCAACCGCCTGCTTGATGCCAGATGCCTTGCTCTTTAACGAGTCTTCAATACGCTTGTATATCGAGGTTTGAAATAACTGGCTAAAAATTTTCTCGCGATCTTTTGAGTCGGCAAGCAATAGCTCTCTGAATTTACCTTGCGGCAGCACCATAACCTGCCTGAACTGCTCTACATCGAGGCCAACTAATTCCTGCACCATGACTGTCGCATCGTTCACTTTTTTTGAAACCAGAAGTCTGCCCTCCTCCGTTTCATCAAGCTCCCAGATCTGTGCCTCAGCGGAGTGGCTAGTGGTACCTTCTCCTCGGCTTTTAGGCTTTTCCTGCTGAGGAACACGCCTTATGCGGTAGTGCTTATCCCCAAGGGAAAATTTCAGCGTTACCGTAGTCAGCTGATCGGGCTTAGCAAAGTCACAGCGCATCTGGGAAGCATCGCGTTCCGCACCGGTGGTCTGCCCATATAGTGCAAAACAGATAGCATCAAGAATGGTGCTTTTACCTGCTCCCGTTGCCCCATTAATCAGAAACAACGGGTTGCTGCCCAGCGCGGTAAAATCTACCGACTCTTGGCCTGCAAAGGGGCCGAAGGCTTCGATAGTTAGCAAAAGAGGCTTCATTTTTGTGCCTCCTGCGTATTAAGTTCGGTGATTGTCTGCTCAATCGCCTCACCCTGATCTTCGGTTAAAGGCTGGCCAGTGATTTGTACAAAAAAATCACGGAACATTTCCAGCTCGCCACGCTTCAAGGTTTCGCGGTTCATCTTTTGTTCGCCCACTTCCAGCATGCCTGGTTTCTCAAGATGCAAAACATTGGGATAAACCGCACGTAGCTTATTCATAGGATCAAGAATGGCATGACGATCAGTCAGCCTCACCAACAGGTAATCCTCGTAATTAGGATCAACCTTGCCCTGCGCCAGAATGGCCTGCATTTCACCTTCAACAATCCGCATATCCCGCAGCGGTTTTAGTGGCAGGTGCTTAAACTCTGTCAGGCCAGAGCGATCAAGCTCAACCAGAGTCACACCTTTGTTCTGATCTTGCTCGGAGAAACTGTATTTAAGAATGGAGCCGCAGTAGCGAATGTGGTCTTCGCCTTTATATTGAGGGCTGTGCAAGTGACCCAGCGCCACATAATCAAAGGCGGCGCAGGGCCGGTAACTAACTCGGTCGGCGCCGCCAATGGACAGCGGTCGCTCAGAGTCTGATTCCTGGGCACCGTCGATAAAACAGTGGCTGATCAGTACATTGGGTTTGGCTGAATTTTTTACTGCTTTGATTCGCTCCACAAGAAAAGTATGCGCGTCATCGTAACTTGTAACATCAGCGTCAAACAGATTACGCACGGTTTCAGGATCATTGTAGGGAATACCATAAAAAGCCACATCACCCGATGGGCTGGCTAGAATAACTGGCTCTTCGATCTGCTTAAGATCGCCAATAATATGTAAACCCGCCGAACTCAGCTGCCTGGAACCAAACCGCAGACGTTCAGCGCCATCGTGGTTGCCAGGAATCAGAATAACCGGCACCTTCATGTCCGAACAGATTTTACTTATGAACTCATCCAGCAATTCGACAGCCTTGGCCGGCGGCACTGAGCGGTCGTATATATCGCCAGCTATGACCAACGCGTCTACGGCTTCTTTAGCAATATAACCAACAATTTGATCAAGAACATGTCGCTGATCTTCAAGCAACGACACGTTGTGGAACTGACGGCCTATGTGCCAGTCAGAGGTGTGGATAAACTTCATAATTATGCTCAAAACAAAAAGTCTAGAGAAAACCTAGAGAAAACCTAAGCAGCCCTGACAACTTAACAACTTAATTCACTAGTCCGCAACACCGGCACTCATATCAACTAAGCCAAAAGAGCACCCGCTGTTGCGGCGAGTCATAGTGACAGTGCTCGTATAGTAGGGAGCAAGTGAAAAAGCTTCTCGTTGGACAGCGCAGACACCTACTTAACCTGGCTGAATTTACTTAGCTCAAGGCTACTGACCCCTAACCGCTTAGATCGTGGCGGATTTTTTTGATGTCTAATTCTAATGCACCAAGGGACCGCTTTGTGGCAGAAGCTAATAGGGTAAATGTGGTCTTCCCCCCCCTGTGTTAAAAAAGGGTCAGGGCTCCATCTGCACATCGCTGAATCAACCATACGTTACAGCTAGGTTTTTTAGCTCATGCGTCTGGGTTTCGTTCCTCTTGTCGGAACCGCATTCTGCGGATCTTCCGGCCACGAATGTTTTGGATAGCGCCCCTTCATTTCCTTTCTGACGTCTTGATAGGACGAAGCCCAGAACCCGGCCAGATCCTGAGTAACCTGTACTGGTCTGCCCGCAGGGGATAGCAGGTGAACAGTGAGTGATACCCGGCCGTTGAGGACTGCTGGCGTATCAAGGCATCCAAACATTTCCTGTAGCTTTACAGCGAGTACCGGCGGTGTTGTTGTGTAATCAAGCGCGTAACTGGAACCCGACGGCACCTGTAACCGCTGTGGTGCCAGTATATTAAGCTGTTGGTTTTGTTCCCATGTCAGTAGTGCTGTAAGAATTGACTTCAAATCGAGCTTTTTGAAATGGCTCAGCAGATTGATGGGGTCGAGATACGGTCCGAGCCAATCGTTCATCGTAGCCAGCAGGTGTTCATTGGACACCTCCGGCCAAGCCTTATTGCCGGTAGTGGTTCGGACGAGTTCGACGCGCGCCTGCCATTGCCGAAGTTCCGGTGTAAACGGTAAAGTTTCCAACCCTGACGCTTGAACATATTTTATAAGAGCTTCTTGCTTGGCATCAGCCGGAACCTTTGCCAGTTTGCTGCAGCTTAAAACTAGCGAGCCGATCTGCTCTCTTTGTTCGGCAATGAAACGTTTTGCTTTGCTGTCCCACTCAACGATAGTGTTATTTACAATCTGGTCTGCAAGCAACGACTCAAAAAGTGTTTCATCTAAAGTTGCAGCCGATTGAATCATATCGCTTATTGATCTCGCCATTCCGCCGGCTTCAGCAACGGCCAACCACTTCGATTTCCCCAGCACATGGCTTCCTGCAATGCTGACCCCTCGGCCGTTCGATAGTTGAAAACCGCCAGCGTGTCGACGCCGAGCAATTCGATCAGGGTAAGCGCAGGCAATGAGATATCCCAATACTTGATCGCTCTTTAGTGACTGCGCGGGCAACTCTATTTTCAACCCCCGGATTTGCCCAATGAATTGTTCGGCGAGTTGATGGGCACGGCGAAACCAACCACGATGCTGATTGGGGCATTTTGATTTTCCCGAGAGGATATCAAGTCTCTCGTTCATATCTGGGGTTTCTCGACCGAAAGGATCGCGATCAGACAAGATGCTCGCAAGAAGGCTAGCGGTGCTTGCTTGACCAATCGATTGGCCGCATATCAGCATGTGTGCAAGACGAGGGTGTGCGGCTAGGCCTGCCATTTGGATGCCGTGATTGCTTAATCGTAAGCCGTTATCACCCTGTACTATCGCGCCGAGTTTCATCAGCAGCGACACCGCTTGCAGCCAAGGACCACTGCCGGGCGGATCAAGCCAAGCAAGGTCCATAGGGTCATTGATGCCCCATTGAAAAAGTTGCAGCGCAACCGGGGTGAGGTCGGCGTTTAGTATCTCCGGCGTTGCATGAGGAGCCATCTGATCTTGCTGGCTTTTTGACCAAAGCCGATAGCATTTTCCGGGGCGTAATCTGCCGGCTCGTCCCATTCTTTGAATGCTCGATGCCTGAGAAATTTTGCGAGTATGCAGCCGTGTCATGCCCGATGCCGGATCGAAGACAGGTTCTCGGGCGAAACCAGAGTCGATAACAACATCCACACCTTCGATAGTTAAGCTGGTTTCCGCTATGTTGGTTGCAAGTACGACTTTTCGCTCACCGGCGACTGGTACCGGTGCAATGGCGGCTTGTTGAGCCTCTAGGGAAAGGTTTCCATAAAGGGTTCGCAGATGCACGCCCCTGATTTTTCGACTTTGCAGCTCGATAGCAAGAGAGTCTTCCACTCGCCTGATTTCGCCTTGGCCAGGAAGGAACACCAGAATACTGCTGTCGGGGTTGTCAGCTAATGCCGTTAAGGTTGCCGTAACAGCCTTGTCATGGAGGGAATCTTTCGGCTGGCTGGACTTGCCATAGACGATGTCCACTGGGTATTGTTTTCCTTCGCTGCTAATCACGGGCGCAGCAGTGAGTTCTTCGAGCTTTTGGCTGTCCAGCGTTGCCGACATAATAAGGACTTTAAGCGGATCGTCCTCTCTGAACAAAGACCGCCCCTTTAAACACAAAGCAAGCGCCAGATCTGCATCCAAGCTACGTTCATGAAACTCATCAAAAATAACCAGTCCAACATTCGCAAGGGAAGGATCTTCCTGAAGCATGCGGGTGAGAATGCCCTCTGTAATCACTTCGATTTTTGTATTGAGCGAAACCTTGGTATCCAGTCGCATGCGATACCCCACGGTGTGGCCCACAGGTTCGCGTATCAGGTCCGCCATCCGGTGCGCCGCAGCACGAGTTGCAATGCGCCGTGGCTCGAGCATCAAGATTTTCTTGTGACCCAGCCAGGGCTCAGCTGACAGTGCCAACGGCACCAGGCTGGTTTTTCCCGCGCCCGGTGGTGCCTGCAGAATTACTTCGTGGTGGCGGCTAAAAGTCGACTTCAACTCTTCGAGTATTTCGGTAACCGGCAGATGAATATTGGAGGGAAGCAAAGGCATAGTCTTAACAGATGAAACAGGGGCGTTCGTTAGTATACCGCACAAGCAGCTTTGCGATGGCTTTTCCATCACGCCTCTCCTGAAGGAATACATCAATCACTGCACTATTTTTTGCAAAGACCATCACAAATAATAGGGCTCCCGTGGCTCTTAATGAAGGCCTAATTAACGAAAAAGGTGCCGCCGTAGCCCTGACCCTTTCTTCTCAATCTTTTGGCATAGTTCAACTCAAACTTATAATGCGACAGGCGAGTGGCTTCATAGCTGACAGTAATCCCTTACTGCGTCATCAAGTCTTCGACGTCGCGATGACTCAAGTTAAATCGCTGATATGGCCACTCGGCAGTTTGAATGACTTAAGGGAGGAAACGGTTACACTTGATCGTTTTCTATAGGGTCATAGGCCAGCCCCTAACAGATCGGGAGGGCTAGGCAGCAAAGCCGGTGCAGGTTCCGGATACCCGCTGGAGGCATCAAGAGCAACCATCAAGGCTCGGCTCCTAGCCCATAAGCAATTTCAGTCAGAGAGCCCCAGTTGAAAACAGTCCTGCGGTAACCACTTTCTCCTGAGCAACTGCCAGGCTAGTCAGGAGCAAAATAGTCACCTTCTGTATAAGGCTGAACTGTCCGAGGCATAGATAAAAAGTAAATATCGCACTGCTAGAATACCAAATAAACCGGCTTTTTTAGTTAAGAAAAACTCGCCTCTCTCAATAGAATTTGGATAAAAAAGTCTGCGTCGTCGATAAACAGCGACCGACTAATTCTCTCAAGTTTTCGACTACATAAAAAATGGGGCAGCAAGAAACGAAAACAGTGTTAACGCTATAGCTGGCCACCGAGCCACTCCCATTCCCACCCATACCTTTTTACAAAAATATTTAAACCCGAACTCTGATTTTTCATTTTTACCCAGCCTTAGTGCATAGACCATAGCACCCGTAACAGAGAGAGCGCTGAGCAAAGCCCCGAAAAGAAAGTAGAT
The DNA here is from genome assembly GCA_913031035.1 of uncultured Gammaproteobacteria bacterium. Classification (GTDB taxonomy): domain Bacteria; phylum Pseudomonadota; class Gammaproteobacteria; order Pseudomonadales; family Pseudohongiellaceae; genus UBA9145. The sequence continues at coordinate 27,298 of CAJWGN010000014.1, read as the reverse complement.
CCACTTACTTACATATCCAGCAAAAACTCCGAAATGCAGCGAGTTATTCATGGCATTCAAGCGAGTGGGTAGACTAAAATTTTCGGGGTTTTGAGCGCGCAGTAGCTCTCCTGTATTTGCATCCACCCAAACGGCATTAGAATAGCCATCTACCAAAAAAGCCCTGTCTGTTTGCCCGTCAACTCGAAAAGTTCCAGTATCAGTACCTAGGTCTGAAACAGAAACGTTCTCAATATCAAAACTGGGATATCTTTTAAGGATTTGGGATATAGCTAAATCTAAAGCGGCACCAGATGAGAACGGTTTAGCAACACCTCTGTTATTACTATTGGCTGCAAGGATCTCCACTTGCGGCCTTTCAAATGCAGTAAATTCTCCTTGTAGATACCACAGCCCGGTGTAACACATCACCGCAACAAACCATAGCGACCAAAGACCCATCCACCGGTGTAAATCTCCAACATAAGATCTAAGCCGTTTCCCTTTTGGCCAGCGAAAAAACCCTTTCCACCACTTTTTATAAATCCAAAAAGATGTAATGAGAGTTATCAAAAGATAGATCGATGTTAAACACACAATCAATATGCCAACTCGCACGCCGGCTACCCTGTTAAAAATCATTATTCGTCGGTGAGTATCTCTTAAAAACCGCTGAACCCCAGCCCAAGACCCCTCACCGGTGACAATGCCAGTCTTTGGGTGTACATAAACATGCTTCCTGTCGCCATTGTCGATTGCGATAACATCAAAAGTCGACGCTGAATGAAGCGGAATCCCCAAGGCAGCTATTTCAATACCGGGCTTGTAACTCTGCACACTATCTAAAACGGCCCCCCAGCTCACTCTTTCGTTGTCAGCTACAGGCTGAACCCACATTGCAGGCCTAAGAGCCCAGTCAATCTCATGAGATATAACCGCAAGAGTCCCCGTGATGAATACAAAACTTATAAATAAAGAAAACTGCAAACCGGCCAACTGGTGCAACCGCCACCAGATAGAGCCTTGTTTGCGCTTATCCTCAACGGTTTTTAGTTTCGATCGGGGCATATCGCATACGGAGGTGTCTTTCACAAAAAATTTACCTTTATGCTAATCAAGCGCAGAGTGCCGCCTCGGTTAAAATTACGTGTCGAGACAACTTGAGAGAAGGTTGATGAAAGCCATGGCGATTACTCAACAAAGCGAAAGCAACCCGCTCGACTGAACCTATTTACTTGCCAAATTAGTTAACTGTTTCAGGAAATTCTGGGGCAAAGTTGTTTTTTTCTTTATTGGAAATACTCGATAATCGACCTTGTAATTTAATACTGACATAAGCCCCTAATACTGCCGATACAAGAATTCCGACGTCCACCCCAACTGGCGCAAAAAAGCCATTTTTGACGTATTGCATAAGATTACTCGGGTACAGCACCAAATCTACAAACAGCAAGAAAAAACAAGCACCTGTAAAGACCTGAAGCAATCTGACCAGCACCTTGCGCCTATCAGCAGCCAGCCAGATATACGACGACGCTGACACCAGTGCGATTACAAACGCATAGGACAGATACGATGCTCGATCATAACCGCCTATTGGCAGTAGGCGTTCAGCGATAAAAGCAAATATCGTAGCAACAGCTACACCCGCGGTACTTGCAAGAGTGAACCTGCCTACAAAATTCAATTTAGCACTGGACATTGTTTTCTCGCGCGCGCCGACCCAAAGTAAATTACCCGTTACTATAAGTGCGCACACTCCCATGGCAAGAATCAAATAGAGAAACCGTAAACCCAAACCTCCAAAACTGCCATAGTGTAAAGTGGCAACCACGTCCAGTCCTGCCGACACAGCATTGGGGTCGTTTCTGTTTTCGGAGAATACCTCACTTCTATCTGACACGTTGTAAGCCACGCCGAACTGCCCAGCAAACTCGTCTTCAACGGGTCCGTAGAATTCCAAGACCGCGCTTGAGTCACCATAGTTATAGACCCTCATCTGTGACGGTACACCACCCCAGGTGTCTATTGATTGCTGATAAAGTTCATCAACCGGTGGATTCGACCAAGGTTCATCCTGCCACTCAGGCGTCACTGTCACAAACCCAGCGTCTGTAAGGAGCGCATCTAGGTCTCCCTTATAGAGAATTACACCGAACGCAATTTGGTAAATGATTACTAAGTTGAATATCAATCCAGTGACAGCAAACATTAATGTGTAAGGTAGACTTATCACCCCAATAATATTGTGCAAATCCAAAAGCTGGCTTCGCTTGCGTCCATCTGCTCTATATCTAAAAAAGCCTTTAACAAAATCAGCGGCGTGAATAAGAACACCAGAAAATATCGAAAACAGGAAAAATAAAGCGACAAAACCAATAAGATAGGAACCAAAAGGAATGTTCAAACTATAATGTACGATGTACAAAAAGCTCGACAGATAGAAATCGTTTGGATCTCCGATTATATCACCCGAAACTGGGTGGATAAGAAGGGCGTCGACTTTCTCGCCGCCCCCTCTATCCACTAGATCGACATAAGCCGTGTAGTAAGGCTCGAGATGTGACGGCGGATAAATTGTCAGGTGTTCTCGGGCATTAAAATCTCTGCCCGCTATGGCGATTTCCAGTATTTGACTAACTGGAATTATCTCTTGCCCTTCCAAAGAAATTGACTCTATATGGGCACTAGTCGCCCAAAGTTGAACTTCCTCTCGGAAAAAAGAAATCGCGCCAGTGAAAAAAACTACAAACAGAAGGCCAGAAATAATAAGCCCTAACCAACCATGGGCTTCTGTATTTCGTTTAACAAATTCTTTATTCATCTGTTATGAGCCTTTAAAAATCTACGGCCCGTAGCTGTGAGCAAATTTAGGCCTGACTGAAAAACAAAACCGTATTCAGAGCGAGTGAAAGTGTCATTAACCCACTACAGCGCTTCCAGGCTTGCATACCATCAGAACTTGAGTAGCACCAAACCATGAGAGCTCCCCAGACAGGAAACGCTAGCAGCATACCTAACATCAATAAGGCATCGACACTCAACGGCAATAAGTAGTTCAAATTTAGAGTCAGAGAGATTGAGAGTAAGCACCCCCCAATTAAAGCCGCACTTGTCTTTTTCCACATCACGCTGCACCCAAACCAAAAATAAATATAGAAACAAGAGCACCGCTAATCAACATTGAAAGCAAAGAATGTTGATAGTGTCCGCGGATCAGAATAATCGCGATCCACGCCGCCATCACAAAAGCCAAGGCCACGAAAAGTGACGTCGCTAAATCATAGGTGCCAAGCATAAACAGAATTGCGAAAAACAAGAGCAAGGAAAAAACACTCCATCCAGGGAGTTTCCCAACAGGTTTTTCAAAAAGTGTTTGCTGTTTAGAGCAGCAATAGGCGCTCAAACTCGCAAACCACAACATAACAGAAGCGACAATCACTTTATAATTCCCATGATGTTTATCAATATTTCGAGCGCCAAAAAACACGCTTAAACGCGAACTTTAGAGAACATGACGCCGAAAACCAAAAATGATAATTCACACATTTGTCATAGGGGGAACTGATTCATATGCGCTTTGGAGACAGATGCTCGAGCGTGAAGCATACTTAGTGTTTAAACATTGCTTTACCGGTAACTTCCGTTGGCATTTGACGATTCAGATTAAATTCTGCAAACATCTCACAAACGCTTTCTAAAATATGTGCTTCAAGCCTAAATGACATCGGCCCTATATGTAAGTTGTACAAATTACACTCTGGACATACAGTTATAGCGCTGAACCTTCCTTGCACCACTACTTCACTCACACAATTCTCATTTTTATTCATAAATCACTCTTCATTTGAGTTCGTTTTATTGACGTTATATCTGCAGTTAGTGCAAAAAATCAGTAGGTGCTAAATCCGATGCGATTAAAGACTCTGTAGCTTGCTGCTGCTTTTCACTTCGCAATTCATTCCAGTAAAACCTTAGCTTTCTGGCCGTATTATTAAGCACCCCTGTTTTGCAGCCGGGATGTTTTTCGAGTAGTAGCAGATGGTCAACGATTGCTTTTGATACTGAGGAATCAGATTCAGCACCGGGTTTACTTAGCAAAAAAAGCAGCGAAGCGGTGATCGTATCCATTTCAGGTATCTGGTCGACATCCTCGAGCAGTAAATCTTGTGTATTTGGCATGACATTCTCTCCAAAGCAAAAACAAATCTTAATGCGAATCATTATCATTTGCAATAAGTAATTATTCGATTTACCATTGCCTCTCCAATGTAGGTAAACAGGGGCTTAGCCGTAAAAGACTTCGAGACTAATCCCAGGCGATCCTGAAAATACAAGCGATGAATGATGAGAGGAATAAGTATCGAAAAAGTCAAATCCTCCAACCCTTGCAGTGCAGAAGGAATCCAAGCCTGAAAGCAGTTCTGATCTTTTCCACGAGAGGAAAAACAATATTTTTACACGCTGCGAGAGCAAAAATAGCCTCAGAATCTCGTCGAATGAAAAACTAATCCTCCCCAAGTAGGGTGATTTTTGCGTCTAACGGGTACGCATACTTGAGTCAGCCGGCCATATCTGTATCAACAGATTGAAGCCAGCTCGACTCATTTTTTTTATAAAACACTAAAACACCTCAGCCTCAGCCTCAGCCTCAGCCTCAGCCTCAGCCTCAGCCTCAACCTAGAATTTCAACATGACCCTACTCGATTAGTCGAAACTCTGGGTCTGCCTCCGCATATACAAAATAACCATTTCAACGACCTTTGCACGGCACCCACGATACTGATGAGAGAGTGTAGCTCTTGTAAGTCTATATGAGAATGATTGTCATTTCGTTTAATGCCACGAACTAAGGGGTACTAAATGAAACCTAGAATGACTGAGACGATCGCTTTTGCAATTGCCGCTGCGTGCACTAGCCTTCCCTTTTTCGCTTTTGCGCAAACCGCTCAGCAGATTGAAGAGATTATAGTTCGAGGTCAGCAAATTGGATATTATGAAAAGAAAGCAACTACCGCTCTCAAGCAAGACGTCCCGCTCCTAGAAACTCCAGCGTCGGTATTTATTATTAACAGCGAACTCATTGCCGATCAGCAATCGTTCAGGCTGGATCAGATTTTGCAGAATGATTCCAGCGTTCAAAAATCCAATAACTTTCTTGGCGCCTATTCATCCTACCAAGTGCGCGGTTTCAACTTACGAGATGGGTCCAATTATCTTCGTGATGGCAGGCCATTTTTTCAACTCGCCTCCTCACCAACTGAGGTGCTTGATCGAGTTGAAGTGTTAAAAGGGCCAGCATCAGTGTTGTATGGAACCCTAGCACCTGGCGGTGTCGTCAATCTTGTATCAAAGGCGCCAACGGCGGACACCAGAGGTTCGATAAAAGTGGTATGCGTGAAACCGTTTTTCTCAACTAGAAGTGCTATTAGCAGCACTATTAATACTGCTGTTAATAGTGCTGTATATTTTCTTTGAGCTCGGCACAAAAGCCAGCTGGAATTGCTGGCTTTTTGACCCGTTCGAATGAGTCTAGGAAGTAACAGTACCTCAAAAAAGAACCAGGGTAATTCTTAGATTTCTCGCTTGGGCGAACTTTCCACTCATCATCCCAACCCCTGTTGCCTGATAGATGTATGCGCTACGGTCATTTTAGGCTAAAGGCGGCTCGCCTGCTCTGTGCCAACAATAGAGATAGGGGACACTAACAGCTAAACCGTATCGTTAGGCTTGGATTGATCCGCCATTAAACTATTCGTATCCCCTCGTTTGTTCATAGACTCGCACATCCATGTGTGAGAGCTTCGCTTTGAGCTGCCCTGTTATTCCAGAGGAATTATTCCGCCCCTGCTCACCATTTACCAAAACTGCTGTATATTTACTCTAACCTATTTTATTGAACTCCCTAAAGAGGCCAAATTACCGGTAGGTGGTTTCTAAGACAGCCTTTAGCAGCATTTTTAATACAGCTTTGTAGTACAAATTTTCATATCTTTTGTAATATAGCGTCTAGCACCTTTTTTAATACAGCCCCTAACCCGGCGCCTAAAACAGCCACCTATAACGGCACTAGCAAAGCAGCTGACAAGGACTAACACGATGAAGTGCGTTTTCAATGCTAAACAAAACAAGCACTACCCAAAAAGCTATTTAATCAACGGCGTTAGAGAACCCAACCCGGAGTCTCCAGAGCGCGTTGAGCTATTGTTAAAGGGTGTTGAGGCTGCAGGCATGACACAGGTGACGCCGCCCGACTATGGCTTAAATGACAGCGACGGCATCAACACCGTCATGAAGGTTCACCCCCAACGCTACCTTAGTTTTCTTGAACATGCCGCCACTCGCTGGTCACACATCAAAGGCGCCGCTGATGAGGTGACTCCCAACATCCATCCAACCAACCGCGACGGCGAATACCCGAAATCGTTAGTAGCCCAAGCAGGCTTTCACATGGCCGACGCCTCCTGCCCAATATCAACTGACACATGGGAAAGCGCCCTGTGGAGCAGCTGGTCTGCGTTGCACGCCGCAGATCTCGTATTAGCTGGCGAGCCCGCCTGCTACGCCTTAAGCCGCCCGCCTGGCCACCACGCCGGACCCGAACTCGCTGGCGGCTTCTGCTATCTAAATAACACCGCTATCGCCGCACAGCGCCTGCTAGAGAAGTTTGACAGGGTCGCAATCCTGGATGTCGACCTGCACCATGGCAATGGCACGCAAATGGCCTTTTATGACCGCGCCGATGTGCTCACCGTTTCACTCCATGCACACCCCGAACGCTTCTATCCTTTTTTCTGGGGCTATGAATCCGAAACCGGGGAGGCAGAAGGCCAAGGCTACAATTTCAATTTCCCGCTGCCGCGCGGTACAAAAGACAAAATCTACCTAGAAACACTAGACCGAGCACTGCAAGCAATTGAGCAGTACCAACCCCAAGCGCTGGTTATTGCTCTAGGCCTCGACGCGTACGAGGGTGACCCAATCGCAGGCTTAGCCGTCTCCACCGAGGGCTTCAAAAGCATTGGGGAAATGATTTCTGAAAGACTACAATTGCCAACTGTGATCGTGCAGGAAGGGGGTTATCTTTGCCCTGAGTTGGGACAGAACCTGGCGGCGTTTATTGAGGGGTTTGAAGTAACTGGGAGATAACTCTAGAAAGACAGGCGATTAAGTTACTTTGAGCCATTTTTATAATTGTATTTTGTCCATCATTATATAGCGGAAAAAACTGAATACAGACTTTAAACTCTCCTAAATCGCAAGTTTTTCTCAGCCGGAAGCGGCGGGAAAAACTTGCGACTTTGATAGCGAGAAGTTTTCAGGAGCAAAACGGCTCCGATTTATTTCTGTTTATAAAATGTGGATTTATCTCTATCAATCAAAAGGCTGCTCAGACCCAGAACCTCTGGGGAAACTAATAGTTTAATTGCTTAGCGAAAAGACTCATCTTCAACAATTAAACTATTAGTGCCTTCTTACTCAGTTTAACTTCTCAACTTGGAGTTAAGCCGAATACTTTTAAAATTGATTCTTTTGACACCTCATAATACAAGCACACAGCAGCAAACATGGTGGGGAAAAAGAAATTACATCGGCATATCAAATCGTACCTGACGAGTATGATTGCCAGAGTGAGAATCTATTGATTGATCATGCGAAAACTCTACTAGAAGGCACGCAGTAAGAACGGGACCATATTATTAATTTTATGCATACAACGACTGAGCTGTTAGAAAAACTGGCGAGCCTTGCCGCAGAAAATCCAAAATGCGGCGAAATGTATTGCTCAACTTGCGGGGGTTACGCCCGCCTGATATTTGGCAACTTAACTAAGGATTTATCGCTTCTCATTGATGACGTCTTAGCCAGCGCTACCCTCCAAGATTTTTGTTCACTGGGTGGATGGCGCGATAAAATACTAGCTGCTAAACCGGAGGGCGTGCTTGACCTTTGCATAAGGGAAGCCAAAAACTTGAACCTAAATAGCATTGAAGAAATTGACTTCTTTATTTATCACTCAAGTATCGTGAAAACATCAATAGAGAGACCCAGCATACGCTTAACTAAACCAGAACTCATAAAAAGGGCAACGTTAATATTTCTGCCACTTAGAAAGTATATTCTTGGCCACGCTATTAGCCATGCCTTTAAATCTAAAAATATCTCTTTGATAGAATCAATTGTCTTAACCGAAAGAACTACGGTGATTAATAGCCCTTCCTTACTTGAACTTGCTATTGATATGTCTAAAGACAATACGCAGCTGGCACGAGCGCTCTATAACCAATTAAGGGAAGAAATTAGCGAAACAAGGTTTTACGTAGGGGATGGAACTACGGTTAGGTATCGGTAACCCCCTAAGTCAAACTAGCTAATCGAATGTTAGCCCGCCTCTTCTACAATCAATTACTTACTCTGTTAGTTCAACGACTGCTATGCCGCCAAACGCGAATTTTTCCTGACCTTTTTTAACCTAAAGCCGTCGCTGCAAAATTCTTAAAATATCAGCACGGCTGTTGACCGCCTGGTTAGTCAGAATCACAAACGGATACAAACCATCGGTTCCCCGGATATAGCCTGCAAAATTGTAAACACCGCTCAAGGTACCGCTCTTGCGCAGAACCCCGCCCACCTCAGGCAGCAGATCTGCATAGGGTTTGAAGACTTCGAGAATACGCATCATGCCGGCGGCGCTGGTGCGCTGTTCGCGGGAAAGTCCTGAGCCTTCCAGCATGAGCAAGAACTGTGGATCACCCCCAAAACTTGTCCCATAAAGGGCAGAGAGCTTTTCCTGGAGCGCAGTCCGGGCTGCTTCGCTCGTTGCGGGGTAGCCAGTGCTTTGTGCACCAAGAGTGAGGAATAGCTGATTGGCGATAAAATTGTTTGAGTATCGCAGCATGCCATCTAAGTTATCGCGTAGCGAACGCGAACTTGAATGGCTATAAGAAAGTGTCCATTCTTCGGTTACGGCTTCACGATAAAAATCCGCATCGGTCACAGCTATGCCTGACTCTTTAAGAAAGTATTGAAATAGCTGTTGAGCTTGCTGCAGTCCAGCAACAGGGTCGCCCCCAAGATTGATTCTTTGCTCGTCTCCAGGTGTTAGCTGTGAGCCAAGTGCTCTGGCAAGGTTTGTTAAGGGAGTTTGCGGCTCACCGGAGGTCAACTTACTGCCCGCTGCCCATGCCAGACTCACCGTATTAAAATTGACCGCCAGCGCGCTGTTGCGGGCGGCATATGGATCATTCGCACCCTCCTCCAATGGGAGATCGGGATTCGGCTCAAACGCCGAGTCATCCATTACCAAACGGGCGACTTGTTGCAGGCCGCGCTCGGCAAGCGTATCGGCAATACGGGCAATCTCCTCGGATACTAGAAACGGATCGCCTAAACCCCGAATCAACAGGTCGCCACTGTCATTTTGATAAAAATGAGTCTCGAAGCGAAAGTCTTCCCCGAGGGTGGTTAATGCCACATGGGCCATCGGAATCTTAAGGAGGGATGCTGGCACCAACGGCCTGTTCGGGTTGATACTAACCAGCGCTTCACCATTCGGTGACTGCAGCATCACGCTGCCATCACCTACCAAAGCCGCCAAACGATCCTGCGCTGTAACCGGAAAAGCCAATGCGCAGCCGAGAAGCAACAGGGGAAAAATGAATTTGTGTAAAGCGCGCAATGGTTTATACAACTTTAATTTAGCCTGCCACATCAAAACACCAGAGTAGTTTGATCTCTTGGTTTTGGCAATTGAGTTTTGGCCGCGGTGTTTTGTCAGGACTAATGAGGCTGAACGCCCACGCAGACAAAGGAGCGGCTTGGAGCTTTCTTGGGGACTTTATTAAGGGCTTTGTTAGGGACTTTATTAGAAACATTATTAGGGACCACTTTAGAAACCTTGTGAGCGACCACTTTAGAAAATTTTTAAAGCCTATCTTGGCCTTTAATTCACAAAGCTAATCCTTAGCAGTCGCAGCCAATCGGCCGTTTCACGTTGACGCCGTACTCAATCAAACAATCCCACAGTACTTGCCAACACAATTATCCAGATCGTGCTTGCTGGCCTTTTGAATCGCCATTAGAAGAGCATGGTCAACGGTTGCTAATTTAAAGCGTCCCTGCAGTTCTTCTTGGATACGTATCAACAGATGAGCGGTGCATTCAGCATCTGCCAGCGCCCGATGAAAAGTGCCTTCCATGGGCAGGCGCAATGACCTTACTAATGTTGCTAAGCGGTGATTGGGGAGCGTTGGAAACAAACGTCTAGAAAGCAGTAAAGAGCAGGCCATGTCCATGCGGGGCGTTTGCTCAATAGTCTTAAGTTCAACTTCCCAGAATTTTCTATCAAAGGCGGCATTGTGAGCCAACAAGGGCCGATCGCCTACAAAGCTGGCAGTCTCTGCCATCACCGTCGATACCGGTGGCGCAGCCCTTACCATGGCGTCGGTAATGCCGGTTAGGCCTTGAATCTCATAAGGAATGGGAACGCCGGGGTTCATCAAGCTTTGGTAGTGATCAACTATGCGCCCGCCCTCCACCAAACAGATACCAACCTCGGTAGGCCGCGCACCATGAGCGGGAGATAAACCTGTGGTCTCGAAATCGATAACGGCGTACGTAGTCAATTTGATAAACCCTTTAACGTCACTGTTTTTACAGTTGTCACAATAATCATAGCTGTTGCTGCTGCCATAGTTATTGCAAATGCCATAGTTATTGCAGCTGACATAGTTGTTGTCACAGTTAGCAGCACAGTAATATGACCAGTCAGAGCGGGAATTTGGTCTGGGCTACAAAGGCATTCACGGCGAATAACAGATTTTGGCTATTGTTGGACACAACAAAAACTGACTCTTCGCGCTGGCCCGGGGTTAGGTCGTGGTGGTCAATTAGGATTACGTCATCCCCGTGTGACGGAATTATTTCGCCATCAAGCGAATAGTATTCGGCTTCGGCGATGGCATCTAACTGCCCAAGGTCAAACTCGGCATAAAGCTCAGCGAAGCTGTTGGTGGTTATCACTATTACGCCATCCGGTGCACGGTTATTCACATCGCGCTCGGCCGCCATTCCTGAAACGACACCGACGGTCTTGCCTAAAAAATCGTTAATGTGCTCGTAAAGCGCTTGGTCTTTGGGGTTAATACGCAGCGCGCGGCGCTCGTAGAGAAACGGCGCAGAGAATGTGGCGCCCGGATGGGCGCGGTCGGAAAAGTTAGCAACATTGGTTGCGACTAAATCCACTTCATCTGTGCTGGCCAGCAGCCATGACTCATTGAAAGGGACCACAACCCATGAGATTTCTAGCGTATTCTCGGCAGCAAACCGCTCAACATACTCTCTGATCCAGAGCTGCGAATCATAAGGGTTGGTGGGGGCTTCTGACGTCACCGCGACGGTCAAAACGCCTGGCGTTATTGTTTTGATTTGTTGATCTACTGAGCAGCCAGTGGCCACAGCGGCAAAACAAATAAGAGCGATCGTTTCAAGGATTTTCATTGGTCACATTCCTAGGCCTACTGCTTAAACCACATACCTGACTCACATAACAGGTCTCATATTTGAGCCACGCTAGCGGGTCTAATACTCGGAGCAAATTAGCCGGGCCTGATAACTGAGCCGAATTATCCAGTTTTAATAGCTAAGCCACATTGACGCGGTTATTACTACCTGCCTACTCCACTGCCTTAGCCTCAATACGGGCAGCCTGATTCAAAACAGGCTGCCCGAGCTATTAACCCAACCTCACCTCGCCAGTAACCAAAATAGGCGAGGCATCGATATCCTCAGCATCCATTAACACGGCAATTCGTTGCATTGAGCCGATTAGCTGATGCTGCTCCCAACGCTCTAGCTTGCGGAACTCCCTGAGAAAACCTGCCTGCAAAGGCTCGGGGGCCAACTCAATCATGCGAGCACCCTTTTCTGTCAAACTAACTTCGACAACACGCTTGTCATTGTTGTTTTTCTTGCGCAACACCAAATCGTTGCGTTCCATTCTGTCAATTAAGCTAGTCACTGTAGCTTGAGATAGCTGAATTTCTTTTGCAATGTTGCCGGGGGAAGGCTTATCAAGCGTGGCCGCGGCCTCAAGCACCAGTAGTTGCGATGTGGTTAGGCCGGTTTCGCGCTGCAGCTTTTTTGAGTGCAAGTCGATGGCCCTGGTGGTGCGCCGCAATGCAATGAGCAGCTCTTCATAGTCTTTCATAATCATCAACTCTGTATTCGATTGTTCTAGCTCTAAATCCGGATGCAATTAGGGCAGACTTTCGCCTAAAAATCACCCTAAAATTTCATTAGACCTCTAATTACATCCTGTTATTCAATCAAAGATAGACAGCTTTACGAGCCACCTCGATACAGCTTAAGCTACTGTAAAATATAACTTTTATTCAAGGTATTACCATCTAAATACCCTCTCTTTATGGTGTTTTTGATAAAATGTCCTACAAATATACTTTCAATACGTTATAATTTTGCTTGGAATTTAGTCCACCCTTAATAAAAAAGGCATCTTTTTATGTACCGCAAGAAACAGCTTCATCTCGCAATAGCTCTCGCAAGCAGCGCAATAGTTGTCCCTGCTCAGGCACAAATAGAAGAGATTATGGTGACTGCAACCAAGCGCGTGGAGAGCATGCAAGATGTCCCTGTTGCTGTCTCCGCCCTAACTGCGGAATCGCTCGATCAGCTTGGCGTAACAAATTTTGAAGACTATTTGCTACAATTGCCTAACGTCACGGCCGGCGGCAGTGGCCCAGGCCAAAACACAATTTATATCCGCGGTGTGGCATCAACCACCCCAGGACTCACCACCGCTGGGGTGGCTGGTTTAGCACCTAACGTTGCTCTTTATCTTGATGAACAGCCTCTGGCTCAGCCAGGCAGAAATCTTGATGTCTACGCGGCCGACATGCAGCGAATTGAAGTATTGGCCGGCCCTCAGGGCACTCTGTTTGGTGCTAGCTCACAGGCCGGCACGGTGCGCTTGATTACTAACAAGCCTGAACTCAACACCAGCAGCGCTAAACTCAAATTCGGCACCTCGTTCACTAAAGATGGCGAGATGAGCAATAACGTAGAAGGTGTCGTCAATCTTCCGGTTAGTGATACCGTGGCCTTACGCGCCGTAGTTTACGTAGATAACCAAGGCGGCTATATCGACAACGTTGCCGGCAAACGCAGCGCACGAGAAAGCGCTCGCTTCCGCCCAGAAGGCACAGTGCGCGCCAACGGGCTTCCAGTTGCTGCGGGACGTGCAGGCTTTCAATCCACGGCTGACCTAAGTGGCGTTCGTTTTATTGATGCTGATAATGGCAACCGCGTTGAAGAAGACTTCAATGACGCAACTTATTCCGGCTTTAGACTTAGCGGCCTGTGGGAAATTAACAACGACTGGAACCTTACAGTTGCCCATGCCCAGCAAGAACTTGAAACCGAAGGCGTTTTCTTTACCGACCCTAATTTAGGTGATCTTGAAATTCAGCGCTTTCAGGAAGATTCTTTAGAAGACACATTCAGCAACACCAGCTGGACCCTTAAGGGGATGCTGGGAGAGCTTGAAGTGGTCTACGCCGGAGCCTTTACCGACCGCGAAGCAGATCAGCTAGTCGACTATTCAGATTACTTATTTGTTGGCCAGTACCTGCCTTATTATGTGTGTGATGGCAGCGTGTCTTACCCTGGCGCCGCTCCAATGGGAACTTGTCAGGCACCTAACTTGTTTGTAAACAGCGACACTGAGACAAAAATTAGTACTCACGAACTGCGTTTTGCAACCAACCCAGACCGTCCCATAAGCGCTACCTTTGGCGGTTTTTACAGCGATCTTGAGCTACAAGAACTGAACAACTTTACTTACCCTGGCTCTACTGAGGCGATATCCTTTAATGGCACCCGCGGTTTCGGTCCTAATTTCTCGGCCCAAGGAGCAACTGTTCGCGATACTGGTCAGTATCCAGACGGCGTGATCTTTCGCAACGACGTAGTGCGTACCGATAAGCAGCAAGGCGTGTTCGGTGAAGTCACTTTCGATCTGAACGATCAGTTCTCTATTATCACCGGTGCACGTTGGTACGATATCGAAGTAGATTTAAAGGGAAGCGCAGCTGGTTCATTCGGTAACTTTGGTGCAACCACAGACAATAACGCTGGCAACAATTTAGACACCCTGTTTAGCAGCCCTAACCCAGACACTGCCTCTACTGACGGCATCATCACCAAGTTCAGCTTGAACTGGACACCGGATGCCAACACCTTGGTTTACGCAACTTTCTCTGAAGGTTTCAGACCGGGCCTGCTTAACCGTCCTGGCGGCTCGTCTAACGCAGCGGGAACATTTACAGTTCCTTTCGCGATCGACACCGATGATCTGACTAACTACGAGCTTGGTTGGAAAGCTGACTTTATGGATAACCAGCTACGTTTTAACGGCGCAATCTTTTTCTCAGAAATCGAACGTTTGCAGACGACTATCTTTGACCCAAGCATCACCAACCTGTTCTTTTCTGACAACGCGGCAGATGCAGAAGTTAAAGGTATAGAAGGCGACTTTATTTATGCACCGGCTTCGATATCCGGGCTGACAATAACAGGGGCGTTCTCGTTATTAGACACCGAGATCACCAACGTCATCACCCCAACCAACGACGTTATCGTTGGTGATTCGCTCGCGTTCGCACCAGAGTTTCAATTTAACCTTCGCGCTCGCTACGAGTGGAGCATCGGCTCTGGCCGTATCGCCCATGTAATGCCACACGTAACTTATTCCGACGAAGCCTACAGCGACATCATCACAATCAACCGTGACAAGATGGACAGCTGGCTTATGTTTGGACTAACCGCCGGCATTGCCAATGATAAATGGTCTGTAGATGTATTTGCTGAAAACATTGGTGATGAGCGCGCTGAAATTGCAAGCTCGTTCATTTATGATCGCCAGCGAGTAACCTATGCGCGACCATTTAATGGTGGAGTTCGAGTTGCCTACGAATTTTAGGCAATCATTCTGAACCCTCTTTTAGCTCGCTATGAAGCAGGCACTCCTTGGGAGTGCCTGTGAGTTTACCGAGTCCACAAAACGATTCCCAAGAGCACTCTAGCAGTCTTGAGGCTGCTCAAAAGCTAATTCAAGGTCAGCAGTTCGCAGCCGCCCTCGACGCTTTACAGAAACTACTCAAATCAAGACCGGACGACCCAGAGGCGCTTTATATGAGCGCCGTCTGCCTCCGTTACACCCAACAATACCAAGCGTCTTTAGACACTCTTGCCCAGCTGAAGTCAGTCCAGCCGGAGCACGGCCGCGCCCATCAAGAAGAAGGCTACAATCAGCGTGCCCTCGGCAATAAAGATAAAGCTATGCAAGCCTTTGAGCGCGCCTGCTTTTATAACCCGGCGCTGATAGCCAGCTATAAGGCCAGAATAGAATTTCATACTCAGCGCGGCGAACGTGCCCGCTTAGCACGCGTGCAAGACCAGCTGAAGCAACTAGTCGCCATGCCAAAACCGCTGGTCGCTGTGGTTGATCTCATCTCTATGGGCAAGCTGCTGCGAGCCGAAGAGCTGTGCCGCGCATTTCTTAAGAAGATACCTCACCACGTGGAAGCCATGCGCTTGCTTGCAGACATTGGCATGCGACTAGGCATATTGGAGGACGCTGAACTGCTGCTGCACTCTGCCAGCCTCTTAGCCCCCAACAATATCCCCGTGCATATCGATTACATTCAAGTGCTGCGCAAACGTCAGCAGCACCTTAAAGCTCAAGATCAAGCACAAAAGCTACTAGAGCGCGATCCGGCCAACCCTCAGTTTCAGTCACTCTTTGCGGTGCAGTGCATGCAGTCCGGTAAGTTTGACGAAGCACTGACGACCTTTGACGAACTCTTAAAAGTTTTGCCAAACGATCCCGTCACGCTCACCTCCAAGGGCCATGCCCTGAAGACGAAAGGTGAGGCTGCAAGCGCCATCGCCAGCTATCAGCAAGCCATAGCCGCCTACCCACGACACGGCGAGGCCTATTTTGCACTAGCCAACCTTAAGACCTATCGGTTTAGCGATGACCAGATCCAGCAGATGCTGGCACTCCAGCAAGATGACAACCTCTCGTTTATGGAGCGCGTACATTTGAGCTTCGCGCTGGGCAAAGCCTTTGAGGACAAAGAAAATATTGAACAAGCCTTTGCTTTTTATGAGCAGGGTAACAGTCTAAAAAAATCACAAAGCCGATATGATGCAGACCAAGTCACTGCAGAATTTAAACTGCAGCAAGAGCATGTAACCGCAAAGCTTCTCGCCAGTACTAAAGACTTTGGCCATTCCAGCCCAGACCCAATTTTTATCTTAGGCATGCCACGAGCAGGCTCAACTCTAATCGAGCAAATTCTTTCTAGCCACAGCCAAGTAGACGGCACCTTAGAGCTGCCTAATGTTTTGTCTCTCTCGCAGAGGCTGCGCAGACATTCAATAGACGGCGTCACCCCCGGGTACCCTCAGGTTTTAGAATTACTTAGCCAGCAAGAGCTTGCTCAATTTGGCAAAGACTTTATCGAAGACACCAAAATCCATCGGCAGGGCGCGCCGTTTTTTATTGACAAAATGCCTAACAACTTTCGCCATATTGGTCTGATTAAAATGATGCTGCCTAACGCGAAAATTATCGATGCTAGGCGAAATCCGCTGGACTGCTGTTTTAGCGGTTTTAAACAGCTGTTTGCTGAAGGACAAGAGTTTAGCTACTCGCTGGCAGACGTTGGCCAATACTATCAAGATTACATCACCCTAATGGCGCACTGGGATGAAGTACTGCCCGGGTTTGTGCTGCGGGTTGATAACGAAAATGTTATAACCGATCTAGAAGATCAGGTTCGGCGAATGCTCGACTTCTGCGACCTGCCGTTTGAACAAGCCTGTCTCGATTTTCATAATACTCAGCGCAATGTCAGAACGCCAAGCTCAGAGCAGGTGCGCAAGCCTGTTAATAGCGCCGGGGTTGGTCAATGGAGAAAATATGATCCCTACCTTGATCCCTTAAAGCACTCTTTGGGACCAACACTGGCATCATTATCAACAGAGATTCAGAAAATCTAAAAATAAATACAAAAAACTCGCAAAACTGAAAGAGGCTTTCTTTGAACAAAGGCTTTATTTAGACAGAGACTTCACCCAGACAGAGACTTCACCTATGACTCAGCCCTCTCCAGAACCACAAGCCCAAACGCAACCCGTTACTGAAGTCGACACGGATGCGAAGCTGTTCGATAGTATTTGCAAACCGGTATTCTTCATTTCAGCGGCACTAATTTTGCTAGTGTGTATCTATGGCGCGGGCTTTAGCGAGCACGCAGCGGTTACTTTCAACGCCCTGCAAAATTGGCTTACCACTAACTTTGGCTGGTTCTACATGGCGTCCATAGCCTTCTTTTTTGGCTTTGTGGTGTATCTCGCTTTTAGCCGCTTTGCCAACATCAAATTGGGGCCCGACGATTCCGAGCCTGATTACACTTATCTCAGCTGGTTTGCGATGTTGTTCAGCGCTGGCATGGGCATTGGACTGTTGTTTTTTGGTGTTTCAGAACCACTAACTCACTTTGCTCAGCCTCCATCTGGCATCGGTGGAACCGCACAAGCTGCTGGCAATGCAATGGAAATCACCTTTTTTCATTGGGGTTTGCAGGCCTGGTCGGTTTACATTGTCGTGGGTTTATCGCTGGCCTATTTCTCTTTTCGTCACGGCCTGCCCTTATCTGTGCGGTCGGCACTTTACCCACTAATCGGCGATAGGATTTATGGCCCTATCGGCCACGCCGTCGATATTTTTGCGGTACTAGGAACTATGTTCGGCGTCGCAACCTCCCTCGGACTGGGTGTGATGCAGGTTAACGCGGGCTTAAATTTTCTGTTCGGCATAGAAGTCTCCACCTCTGTACAAATAGTGCTGATTGTTTTCATCACTGGCATGGCAACAATCTCGGTCGTTGCCGGCCTCGATGCGGGCATTCGCCGGGTCAGCGAGCTAAATCTTATGCTTGCTATTATTATGCTGATATTCATTTTAGTGGCCGGCCCTACAGCAACCCTTTTGGGCGCGCTAATGCAAAACGTAGGTGGCTACCTGTCTGGCATGGTTGATATGACCTTCAATCTCTATGCCTACCAACCGATCGAATGGATGGGAGACTGGACTCTGTTTTATTGGGCTTGGTGGATATCTTGGTCACCGTTTGTTGGGATGTTCATCGCCCGTATTTCTCGCGGCCGGACCATTCGCGAGTTCATCGTTGGCGTATTGCTCGTCCCCGCTGGCTTTACCTTTTTGTGGCTCAGCCTTTTTGGTAACACGGCTTTAACCATGGAGCTCGCCGATAGCGGGATTGGCTTGGTAAATGCGGCCTTGGTCGATTCACCGACGGCGCTATTTGTAATGTTGGACCAGCTGCCTTGGTCTAATTTGATGTCACTGGTTGCGACTCTGCTAATCATAACGTTCTTCGTCACTTCGTCGGATTCCGGCTCTCTGGTAATAGATATTATTACTTCAGGCGGCAACGAAGACCCACCGGTGTGGCAGCGGATTTTTTGGGCAATAATCGAAGGTGCAGTAGCCGCGGCGCTGCTGCTAGCAGGTGGCCTATCGGCACTGCAAACGGCTGCGATCACTAGTGCATTGCCCTTCGCCGTTGTGATGTTTTTAATGTGCTTCGGGCTTTACAAGGGGCTGAGTTCAGAAACGCTAAGGCGCCCCATGCCAGCGCCCGTGCCGCAATCTCCTTCAGCCAAACTCTGGCAACAGCGCCTGCGCGCCCTAATTGGAGATCATGATAAGAAAGACGTTCGCGCTTTTATCGAAAGCACCGTCAGGCCTGCCATGGAAGCGGTCTCTTTGCAGGTTGATAAAACACAGCTGTTGCCAAGAATTGAAGAAACCAATGCCATGATCAAGCTGGTCGTCGACTATGGCGCGGAGACTTCTTTCAAGTATGAGATTCGGCTGCGCGAGTACGGCATTCCTTCGGTGGCATTTCCGGAGCTACCAAAGCGCGACAAGGAAAAAACCTACTGGCGCGCCGAAGTTCATTTGATGGAAGGCCCTCAGCACTACGACGTAGCCGGCTACAATATCGAGCAACTAACTGGCGACTTACTGGGTCAGTTTGAGATGCACATGCAGTTCTTGCACGCAAAAGCTTAGTTGGATCGGGGCTCTAGAGCCCTAGCAAATGAAGGTCCCGCGAAGCGGCGGGACAAGCTATAGTAAAAACTACAGGAAAAACCATCACACGAACTGAGTAACCGGCGGCTCAAGCTGTTTATCCGATGTCTTAAATCCCTTTGGCTTACGTGGCTGAACATCTATCAGCTTTTAACTTTATAGCGCCAACCCCACCCCAATACGCTCGCTCTTAAGGTTTTCTCAGCACATCCTGCTCGGCTTTATCTCGCGCATTTTTTGGGAAGATTAGCGTTAGTATAATAAAAGAGTGATAGAAGGTTTTTTATTGATCGCCAGCCACAGGTTTTTACGGCAAGCATTGCTTAGCGCATTCTGAGGCCTTCCACCGCTGTAAGCGGCAACCTGCAGTGGTAACTTTACAGCGGGGCCATGTGCCCATGTCGCCCCTCTCTCGCCTGAATTACCTAGTAGGTAACGAATATGCAGCAAAGGGGTAGCGAACTACTCATGGGCTGACAAATAGTCGATGATTTTGGTGGCGGCTTCTTCTGCTGATACCGTTTCGGATTCTATTTTAATCTCCGGGTTCTCAGGCTTATCGTAGGGGCTGTCAAATCCTGTGAAATTTTGTATAACACCTTGCCGAACTTTCTTATAGAGACCCTTAGGGTCGCGCTGCTCACATACCGTTAGGCTCGCGTCCACGTGCACTTCAATGAATTCACCCTCCTCAAAAAGTGAACGGGCCATTCGTCTCTCCGCCTCAAACGGAGATATAAAACTGGCGATCACAATCAAGCCAGCGTCTAGCATCAGTTTACTGGTCTCGGCGATTCGTCGAATATTTTCAACTCGATCTGCATCGGTAAAGCCTAAATCTTTATTAAGGCCATGACGCACGTTATCGCCGTCTAGCAGGTAGGCGTGACGCCCCATCTCCAGCAGTTTCTTCTCGATAATATTCGCGATGGTTGATTTGCCCGACGCAGAAAGGCCAGTAAGCCAAACAATCTTCGGCGTTTGATTCTTAAGCCTTGACCGTGCTGTCTTATCCACCGTAATTGCCTGCCAATGAACATTGCTGGCTCGGCGTAAGCCATGGCGTATTTGTCCTCGCGCTAGAGTTTTGGAATCGCTGCTTTTAAGCTCAAACGCGGAAGTTTCTAAGCCGCTGCTCATTGGATCGAAAGCGATACTGTGGCTAAGAGCAAGGTTGCCGATGAACGTTTCGTCTTTTGATATGCTTGTGGCAGCAATATGCTTACCGTTGCTTTGCTCTACTCTATATTTAAGTTTAGTAACCGAAGCATCCGCAGTCTGACCGGCGCAGCTTAGCGAGTATCTGCGGCCAGGCAGCATTTTCTGATCGGACATCCACAGAATTTCCGCTTCAAACTGATCGACATATTCTGGACGGTGATCTGATCTCGCAATAATCTCACCGACTTTAGCAGCTACCTTCGCGCTAAGACTGCCTCCGAGTTCGGCATCCACTTGGGCGACTACTTGAACAGCTACTGGCGAATCCAAGTCAGCACTCATACTGCCAGCATTTGTGTCCAAGCCGATAACTCTAAACGTCTCTCCGCTGCTACAGAATACCAGCTGGTCTGCGTTGCTTAACTCACCATTCAACACATCCATGATCACCGTGTTGCCATTGATGCTTATCAGCCGTGCTCTAAATGCTTTCGCTTCTTCATTAACCATTGTGTATTTCTACTCATTTGTTATCCATCGACAGGAATACAGCAGAGGTTATACTAATCCATGAAAGGGGTCATCCGTTGTAAAGGCGCAGTGCCGAGGAGGTTGCTCGACACTTTTATGCTTTACGTCATTTCGTCATTTCGTCATTTCGTCATTTCGTCATTACGCTGTTAGCGTAACGTTAGAAACAAGTAGAAACCTAGTGACGAAAACAACCGCAAACAGCTTCGATGGCAGTATATCGATGCTCGGCTCAAATCCTTTGCCACCATGACAGAGGGAAAGCTAAAGTCTTATAACGGCAACGGCCGTAAGCTCGGCTAATCCCAGCCAAGCAAACCCTTGTGCCGGCGTCTCATAAAGCCTAGCTTCTAGGATCAAATCCTCAGCAAGGTAAGCCAATGGCAACGGTGAAACAGCACTCATTAAACCGAACAACAGCGTAGCCGATGCTAACTTAGGGTAGGAATCGCACTGACCAGACGGGCGGCTGAGATTTAGTTTGTCTATCCGTGCCGCTAAAATACCAAGGGTAAAATCAAGCAAGGTATCGCCACCATCCGCGCCTGCCTCAACAAAGGTGCCGCCAAGTCTGAGAAGTGCTGCCCGGAGCCGGCATCGACGGCTCAGGTTTTATGCGGCCTACAGGCAATTCATTCAATCTTATGTACCTCTCTTTGTACCTCTCTTTGTACATCTCTTTGTACCTCTCTTTGTACCTCCTGAGCTTCGACAGCCCCCTGAACGCATTAAAGTGGACCTGATATATAGAGCGGGGGTGGGTCTTCCGCGCCTTTAAATACTATATGTACCAGCCCTTATATCTCAAAGTCGGCTTTAAAAAATTCTTAGAAAAAAACCGGAGAACTAACATTAAAAGCTATGTGGACTACTTGCGTTGGTTGCGTCACCGGTACTTGCACAGAAAGAAGAGCAGGATATTCAAATTTAGATTGAGACTGGTGATGGGCTTATGGCAAACGCCACATCTGCCGCTGGTAACGCTTTTACTAGAGCTATATCCGCAACTCCAGATAAGTCTGTTTGGTTTCGCTTTTTTGATGAAGGTGATGACGATGCGACGTATTGCTGGGTTGATGAGAATGAAGAGCCTCGCTGCAAGCTAGTTGAAGTGAAAGAGGATTAAGCCAACTAATCAGGAGAATAAAAATGAAGGATTTAACGCTCAAGGTACGGCTTGGCATTATCGCGCTTAATCTGACTGTTCAGACTGTGAAAGATGTTGGCTTGTTTACGACTGCTTATGCTGGCAGTGCAGTTCAGCAAGTAGAAATCTGTGGCTACCATTTAGTTGGTGCTGGTTCTTTTAACTGCGCGAGGTTGCTTACGGTAAGTTAGAAATAGAAGAAAACTAAACAACTCTTGGTGTTATCCATTAGACAGCGCCTTAATCACTTCCTAGTGCAGAGCATTGAGGTCAGTCTCAGGTGTTGATAACGAAACATTGCCGAATATTGAAGGATCATACGTAGATGTAACTAATCCTCAGCCAGCGCTTTAATAGCCTCCAAATGCGGTGGATCGCGCCTGTCTGGAGCTTATGCCTTGAAACCCGCTGTCTTAATGTCTCTTAAGCGATACCTGTCAGCCGATATCTATAGTATCTTCTAGGAATGAAAATTAAGAAGCTATATTCACACCCCCTAAGCCTCTATGAAATAGATCTCTTGCATTATACATCGACTGGAAGTGACAAAGAGTATTTTGCGGACGCGCTGATTCTCAAAGCCGTCGATAGCAACGGTATAAGTATTTTTAGCGCGTCCAAAAAAATGGATTTACTCAACCTTCCTAGAGAGACGCTAGAAAAAATGTATCTCGAGATGTTTACCAACGAAATCATTCGCGAAACTCTGCACTAAAGATCTTAAAATCCCGCATCTGAATATAGGGCTTGTTAATCTAGCCATATTATTCGGCCTTGAATAGCGATTTTCAAATTTCTAGCCATAACGATACGGCTCTTTTGTCCGTTCCTGAGCTTATAGCGAAAACTATCCCTTGTAACTTCATAAATTCCCCACGGAAGGTCACCACGCCAAATCGCTAACACTTCATTTTCGTCAGGAGGCTGAAGACCTCGACTAAAAAAGTCTCTCAGCACCCGAATCAATTGAGGCCCATAATCTTTTTCTGTTACGCTCTCTTTCACTTTCCAATTATTTTCCTTGGCGATCGAAACTAAAGACTTCATCCGGGAGGCACCGTTATCCGCATCTTCGCCCATTTTTTTCTTGAAAAATACTGAATCACGCTCAATTGAATAACTTAACCATGGGATTTTTGGTGATTCTTTTAGTGCCCATATAAATAGATAGTCCTTATTCCACTCGCTGAGCAAATGAAAGGGCTTGTTTGGCTCAAACCAAAGTTCACAATATTTCGGGTCAGCCGTCGATTGGAAAAGGCTCTTAAGCTTTGAAAAATTCTTTGATGACTCCATTAATTCAACTTTTAATTTTGAATCCTCTTTAATACTAGCAAGACTTAATTTTTTTCCGTTTAGGATTTTTATAAAAACAAGATCTTCATAAAAATGAGCTTCAAAAGGACTAATATCCACCTCATTTTCTAGTATTACCGCCAAAGAAAATAGTTTTTGATCTCTCGTTAGGGAACTAATAGGGTTTTGTTCATTGATTTTCTCTACTACCACGTATCCCGCTAAAGCCCAAAGACCATCTATTAACTTCCAATGTTTTTCAGAAAGCATACTTCGAGGAGCGAGCCAAGCCTCGGGACTAAAAATCTCTTCTTTTTTATATTCCATTGAAAAAAATACCTATGCTGGTTCTTATTGGATCTACCGAAATAATTTAAATCCCAGTTTGAATAATATTATATTGATTTAATAAATTGGCTTTAGCTCGGGAGCGACCGACTCCACCTCTTTTTTGAAGCCTTCAGCTTAGCTGGTCCACTATAAAGTAAACCCATCAGACCTAATTCAGCTATTAAAACTATTAATCCAAAATAGCTTGCCATGCCATGACCTGAATGTATTGGATACATTACGTTCAGGGCGCGCCTCACTATAGTATCTTCGTCAGCGCGGTTTATTTCTAATACTGTCCCTGTAAGGCCATCAATAGTTACAAGTATTTTCCTATTAAGGTGCCACTCGTCTTTTAACCGCAGCCTACATCTAGCGTCGAGATATTCAACACTGGGAAACCATATACCTTAGAGAACTTTCAGGTGCTTGACTAATAGCTATCTTTAACGCCTCACAGGGCATTAAGAATAGCCTAGAAGAATTTATGGGCGTAGGCGATTTATTCAATTCTAATGTTATCGATTCCTTTGGGAACAAACCCCTTTGTATTTTTTCTGCCAGCATTAATGTTCCTGCGAATATCTTCCAGCATTAATGTTCCTGCGAATATAGATATCAGCAGCACAAAGGATATAACAATGCCAAAATCTTTCTGATGAAGTTTTGGAGGTATATTTCTAGATAAATTGCTAGGCGCCAAATTGATGGTAAATTGTGCTCGAGCGGGCCACCGGAGAGATATGCCACTAAAAAAAATTAGAGACATGACTAAACCAAATAACAACAAAAACGGCTGGCCGGTGCACCCTAAAAAACGTATAGAGTGAAGCTCAGACAAGAAATCCGTTAGACCGGCAATCCAAAGATTCTCAGCTATTACGCTCATATTTGTTAGATCTAAAAATACTCTATCCCCATTCAACATGAATACAGACCAATATAGCTCCTCTGTATTTGGAGCCTTAAGAAGATCAATTTCGACTGTTTCCCGATTATTAAAGACAAAGTTAAGCCCCTCGTAAGTTGAGGTGAGATTATCGTCATTTTGATAAGAGGCATGCGGGGCAATGAAAGAAGTAACTAGATAGGCCACATAAATCAACGACATACCATTTATAGATATCAATATTGCTAATGTTGCAGTTACCAACGCTAAATCTTTATGCCACCTGCTTGCTAACCCGAAGAGCTTGTAAGACGTCACAGTCAAATTTATCCTAAACACGCTGAACGGCTACAACGAACGTGCGAAAGCAATGTTGTTCTTTATAAAAATCATAAATTGGGTATAATAATAATGATTATCATTCGCATTACAATAAAAATAGAGAACTTTAGCAACTAAATTCGGCCCAGACGCATTTAGTTTTTATTTTATTTATTCTAAATCAGAGCGTTCTATGAGGGTTTCTGAGTTAAAGAAAGCGATTAATTAGGGGCCAGCTCATTAATCGCTTCTCCCAAAGTTATGAGAGGCAATATGCGAGCGGAAATTTGATGTCGCCTTTTCAGGTTGAACAAAAGAAAAGATTAGTGTTATCAATAAACCTATTCTGTTCCTCTATAGCTGAGGACAGCCAAAGCCAAGTTTTAACAACAGAGATTTTAATAAGGTAGCTAATGAAATTTAATTTGAGCTTAAAAGACTCCCATTCATGGGTTATAGATGAGTTAAAAGAAAAACACTCTTCTTCCTCGGGAGAAGAAATTGTAAAAAAGTACGTTAAATCTGCGCTTCAATTACAAGATAGCGATTTGATTTTTGGGACCGTGAGAGAGCAATGCGGCGAGGGGTGCTATGCCTCTGAACCACAATTTGAAGTTGACATGGATGAAGATGACTTCAACAAATTAAAACAAATATATAAAGATTATGGTTTTATGGGATACAACACTGAGGAAGAGGAAATTAGTAAAACTATCAGATGTATTATTAAGTTTATCGAAGAAAACCCGGATTCAATTTCTATTTGAAAAACATCTAAAAAGGCATTGAAATTGCAATTAAACCTATGTGGCCGCTTCCTCGATAGCCTACAGCTGTAGTATCTTCTGGGTCTGAATATAAAGAAACTAATTCTTTTAACCTCAGCTCTACTGTTAGTTAGCTGCGCAAGCTCGTCTTATAACGCAGCGAATTCAACGGTAAGGGGGCGGCATTTCAGCCAGTTTCCAACTGCTTTTCCAACGCATCGATTTGGTTAATCTGTGCTTGTGACATTGCGAACCCCTCAGCATTGCATTGATTTAGAATGATTAAAAAGAGTCTAAGGGTTTTTTAAATCTGGGCCTAAAGACGCGTATAGAAAAATTGTGATCTATAGAAAGAAATTTTTTGACCTATGGAAAAGCCTCAAGAAGGTTTATCTTTTTTCACAATTTTATTGTGTTCAGATCAAAAACTTCATTGTATTTACTGGGCCACAGGGAGTTGGCTAGTTAAATTTAGAACGATCTAAAAGTGTTTAGTCTATAAGATAGTGCCCGGCCCCGACATAGACTTGCGCCTATTCTAGAGGCCTAGAGACAAGTTAATTAGTTGAATACGCTAACTTATATACCACCTTATATGCCACCTTATATGCCACCTTATATGCCAACAAAACATTGATGCCCGCCCCTGCAACCTGTCGAAGGTGGCCTTTATAGGGAATTGATAAAAATCAATGGATGGCAGGTCAAGCTTAAACTCTAAATTAAAGACGCCCTTTGTAGTTCTTGAATAAATCAGTATTCGCTTCACTGTCGTTTCTTGTTGAATCGGTAAGCACTAATCCCAAAAATTTCTATTTGGGATTTAATACCGTCCCAAACCCAATATGACTAGTGCCAAGCCCACTATCTTGAGCTTCTCTTGCCGCCGTCCTGAAGCGAAGACAATGATTTTCGGCTTGCAAGACCGGGTCAGCATAGAGATTGGCAAGGTCGCCGACCTTGTTTTGTTTACACCCGGCAACGTAAAAGCCAACGCTACTTATCCTAGCCTCTTGCAGCCGTCGTCTGGATCTGACGTAGTTTTCTCTTAAAGGCGAGATAGCCCCCGAAAACGGGACTTCTAGCAAGGCTGGCCTGAGCACAATATTAAAACCAAAAAAGTAGGTAAAGTGTTTCTGACCGCAGCGGGGTTTGGTGCCGGTATTACTGTCTCTAATAGATATTCATGATGGCTTTTATGACGGCTATATATATTGAAAATGTTTCGATTTTTATGAAGGAAGTATTTGCAAACATGTTATGACGAAGGCCCCAACAGTATTAGCGTTGGCCTATTGCAACAGGACACAGCACTTAAAAGAGATAAACTACTGCAGTTTCTGCTTGGCAGCTGTATTGTCTAACGAACGGACTTAACTGGAGATCGACCCAATGAAAACAACAAACTTACAAATATTCTATGGCTTGCTCGCCGCTATCGGCGCTATCGTGACATGGTATTTCAACCTCCAACCGATGGAAACTAGCTACATAAACGGCCTATACGCTAACCCAGCGGCCTCGTCTTTTACCAATGACTTAATTGTCGTGGTGATTGCCTTTCTGGTTTGGTCGTTCATCGAAATAAGACGGCTCGAAATGCCTAAATGGCTATGGCCGGTTGGCTTTATTCTTACCTTTGGTATTGCTGCCGCCATGACAGTCCCGCT
>CAJWGN010000013.1 GCA_913031035.1 uncultured Gammaproteobacteria bacterium | reverse complement strand
AACTATGCCTTTACCGACCCACTATCGGCATCGTTTGGTGGTTTAGCAGGTGGCAACGCCAACTTAACTGAAGAGACCGCGGAAACTATTACCTACGGTTTTGTTTACCAGCCTGCGTTCCTTGACGGTTTCAGTCTAACTGCGGACTACTGGGATATTCAAATTGACGATGCTATCGAATCTGTAACTGCACAAAACATTGTCGATGGGTGTCATCAAGGTGCAACTTTGAACCCATTATTTTGCGATTCTTTCACCAGAAACACTGATTCGAACTCAGCTCAGTTTGGAGGCTTTAACTTTCTGCAGACTTCAGATATCAACTTTGCCCAACTGCAAAGTGATGGCTACGATATCTCAGCTAACTACACTTTTGACCTTAGCGATCACAATTTCGAAGTATCAGTAACTGGCACTAAAGTTAACAGTATTGACTTTTTCACCAATCCAAGCGATTTCTCTGAGGTTAATCCTGAACTAACTGAAATTAATCGCCCAGAAATTGCAGGTAACATTGCCCTTGGTTGGAACTGGGGTGGATTAAGCGTCGGCTGGCAGTCTCAATACCTCGGCGAAATGTTAGAGTCAGGTCTTGAAGTGGAAACAGCCAACACTCTATATGGGCGAGTGGTTCTCAAGGGAGATACTTGGATTCACGATTTGAATGCTACTTATCTTTGGAGCGATCAGCTAACTGTCTTCGGTGGCATCAACAACTTGACACAAGAAGTCCCATTCATCACGACTAACGCATTCCCTGCAAGCCCTCGTGGCCGAATGATGTTCCTTGGTGCTAATTACACTCTGTAATTTCACCTAGCCAGATAGACAAAGCCCACTTCGGTGGGCTTTTTTATGCCCGTAGAAGATACAAGTGGGCATTACCGTTATAAAAATACAGTAAACATTTAACTCTTAGCGAGGATAGTTAACCGCGAATCAGCGTCAATAATCATGAGTGGCGGGTTAGACAGGGATTTATTTCGCATTAGCTTATATTGAATTAGCAGCACCAGCAGATTAGTCTAAAGAGAGTAGCAACCAAGGATTACTCAACGGCTCTAAGGCTACGAAAACTAACTCAAAGGACTTTAGCGGCAGCCTTTGCAACCCTCCTGACAAATACTCGAATAATGGCTCAATATGAAAAATAAACACGAAAATATACTTTCTACAATTGGTAATACCCCCACCGTAAAGATAAATACCCTTGCCCCAGAAAACATTAATCTGTACGTAAAAATAGAAGCCTTTAACCCAGCAGGATCTGTAAAGGATCGCTTAGCGCTAGCGGTAATTGAGGCGGCCGAAGCCAGCGGCGAGTTACAACCAGGCCAGACTGTCGTAGAGGCAACAAGTGGCAACACCGGCATTGGCCTAGCCATGGTTTGTGCCCAAAAAGGCTATCCGCTGGTCATTGTGATGGCTGAAAGCTTTAGCATTGAGCGCCGTAAATTAATGCGCTTTCTCGGCGCTCAGGTAGTGCTTACACCAGCCGCCAAGAAAGGCAGCGGGATGCTCGCAAAGGCCACCGAACTTGCACAAACCCACGGCTGGTTTCTAACCCGCCAGTTTGAGAATGAAGCCAACGCCTTAATGCACGAGCGCACAACGGCAGTTGAAATATTACGCGATTTTGAAGGCGATGCATTAGATTACTGGGTCTCAGGATTTGGCACTGGTGGCACCTTAAATGGGGTTGCCAATGTTTTAAAACAGCAGAGACCAGACACAGAAATCGTGGTCTGCGAACCGGATTCAGCCCAATTGATTGCCAGCGGCATTGCTCAACCTGACTTATCCGATCAGGGATCCGCCGCAAGCCACCCTGCTTTTAATCCACACATGCTGCAAGGCTGGAGCCCGGACTTTATCTCTGACTTGGTCGACCAAGCAGTCTCGCGCAACCACATAGACCAATTAGTGCCGGTTTCAGGTGATGAGGCAATTAAATGTTCCATCGACTTAGCCAGGAAAGAAGGGATTTTAACTGGCATCTCCGGCGGAGGCTCTTTCGCAGGCGCACTAAAAATTGCTCAAAAAGCGAAACCTGGCAGCACGATTTTATGTATGCTCGCAGATACTGGGGAGCGTTACCTAAGCACGCCTCTATTTGCAGATGTTGAAGCTGAAATGAACGCTAAAGAGCAAAAGATATCAAAATCAACACCAGGCTGTCAGTTCTAACAGAATTAGGGATTAATAAAAAGGCCAGCTTACGCTGGCCTTTTTTTGAGCTTTACTATAAATAAGTCTGTTGGCTGCCGTCACCTGCTGGCGGAGTAATTACCCCGACACAGCTACGCATCTTCAGGCACTTATCGGCACACCCACCTCTTTTTTACCTCTATAGCCACCTAGCCGTCTATTGGGTATCGTGCAGGCTCGTCTTATAGGTTTCTGTAAGCATGATCACCGAAAGCAAGGACAGTCCTGATGCAATCGCTATATAAACAGACACCCAGATAATATCGTATTCATACCATAGGTAGGTGGCAATGATTGGTGCAAAAGCACCACCAAGTATGGCGCCTATTTGATAGCCTAGTGACGCCCCAGAATACCGAACCTCAGTACTAAACAACTCAGTGAAGAAAGCTGCCTGTGGACCGTACATCAAACCAAGAAACACAAGCCCGCCGCCTATACCTAAAACGATAAGCCAGAAATTGCCAGTGTCTATCAAAGGAAACAATGCAAAAGACCATATTCCGGTCAACACAGCGCCAATCATGAATATCCCTCGACGGCCGTTCCTATCAGAGTAAGAGGCTGCCCAAAATTGAGCCGGAATCTGTAGCATTGAGGCGAAAAGTACAGCAAACAACATGTTTTCTCTAGACATAGCTGCGCCCTCGGGATCGCTTCCGTAGGCAAGCACAAAACCAATAAGTATATAAAAGGTGACTTGGATAGAAAGAAAGGCCCCTGCAGCCAACGCAATTCGCTTAGGGTATTTAGCCAAAGCAACTAACACCGGAGAGCGTTGAATTGGCGCGGCAGAAGGAGCATCAGCCTGCTTCTGATTTTTTAACGCTTCGAGCTCTTTAAACGCCTCGGTGTCCTCCAAATTTAACTGGACGTACATACTAATACCAATCAAAGCGACGCTGGCTACGAATGGAATTCTCCAGCCCCATTCCATGAAAAATTCTTCCGACACACTGCGACTAATAAGGATAAAGGCGAGATTTGCTAATATCACTCCAACAGGCGCGCCTGCTTGCGCGAATGCTCCGTAGTATCCGCGTTTATCCGATGGCGCACTTTCAGTAACAAGCAGCATTGCGCCACCCCATTGCCCGCCAATTGCCAAGCCTTGGGTGAAACGTAAAACGCTTAATAATATTGGTGCTGCGATTCCAATTGTTGCATATGTTGGCAACAAGCCAATTAATGTTGATGCCACTCCCATCATCACCAACGCGATGACGAGGGTTTTCTTACGACCTACACGATCCCCCCAATGACCGAATATAATCCCGCCTAGTGGGCGAGCAATAAAGCCAAAAGCAAAAGTACCAAAAGAGAAAATAAGACCTATCGCAGGAGAACTGTCAGGGAAGAACGCAGCCGGGAAAACCAATGCGGCGGCGGTTGCGTAAAGGAAAAAGTCATACCACTCAATACTGGTGCCTGCTAAGGCCGTCATCGCCACCTTCCTCATATTGGATTTTAGATGGACCTCATCGACTGGTGCATTTACTTCTGTGGTCATAAACTCTCCGTGTGTCTTTATTCTTATTGACAGTCGAGAATAGCAGCTAATGTAGCAAGGGCGCAGTAAATTAAGCCGAACGAGGCTTTTTACAGTATTATCCGGCTTATGATTTACAGTTTACTCAGAACACTGCATTTTATAGCGATATTTGGATTAATCGGAGCGATCGTTATCGAAAATATAGCGATAAAGTCTACGATTACCAAAGAAGATGTCATTAATCTTGCCAAGATCGGTGCCGTCGCAGGGGCTAGCGCTATTCTCACCCTTGGGTTTGGCTTAGTCTTATGGTTTGGAGTTGGCAAGCCAGCCGAGTTTTATTCCAGCAACCCTGTCTTTCATGGAAAGTTGGGGCTATTTAGCTTGGTAGTGCTTTTTGCTATTTACCCTGCCATATTCTTTTTCAAACATCGCAATACCGAGTCGGATTCTATCGATGTCCCTAAACTGGTAAGGGTTTTTCTTAAAATTGAATTGCTTTTAGTATTCGTCATCGCTCTTTTGGCGTATTTGATGGCCAGAGGAATTGGCCTGCCTAACTAATTAACCCCTGTGCCTGAAAAAAATATAGGCTATAAGATGAACAAATTAACCCTGACGACAATTGCCGCCCTGACCATAATCACATTGAACGGGCCATTGGTTAGCGCTCAAAAATTGGACCCAGCTCTCTTATTACAGGCGATTTCTGGTCCTGACCGGGAGGTGAGCGATTTTATCCGCGATCCAATTCGCAAGCCAGTTCAAGTCCTAGATTTTCTTGGCATTGAGCAAGGGATGACTGTTTTAGACTTGTATGCCGCCGGCGGCTACTACACTTTTATTTTTTCAAAAGCGATTGGACCAGAAGGCGTGGTGTATGCGCAGAACACAGTACGCGGGCGACAATTTATAGAAGACCGCCAAGATATTACTCAAGGTCAGGCCCTGGATAAGAAAATAGAGAATGGCAAGCTAAGCAATGTTGTCCAAATTATACGTCCACTCACAAATTTAGGCCTTCAACCAAGCTCTCTTGATGCGGTAATGGTGGCTCAAGTGTTACATGACTATTATAATTCCGACGCTGACCGAGCCTTGAACATGCTCAAACAGCTCAAATTTTACCTAAAACCAGGGGGCGTTATCGGTATTACCGACCACGTAGGGATTGCTCAACACGATAACAATGAATTACATCGAATGACAATTGCCCAAGCGAGAGATGTGGCGGAGCAAGCAGGATTCGATGTTTTTGAAAGCGATCTATTAAGAGTAACCAGCGACAATCACAGTCGAAGCATTTTTGATCCAGGACTCAACAGAACCACCGATAGATTCTTGTTGAGGCTCCAGAAACCGCTGAATCCAGAGCCTCCGGAGCAACTACCGTGAACGATTCAAGCCTAGCTCCAAGATACAAGCCACTTGGACCTTTTGGTCATATTTGATAGTCTTAATTTCATGGCAAAATCTCACTTTATAGTTAAAGATTGGCCAAAACGAACTCCAAGGACCTAATTCTCATGAATGGCAAAAACAAACTAGGGCTCAACGAGCTTTATCGAAGGATGCCTACCGAGGCTGACAAACTACTATGGGGGCATCAACCAACTCTCGGTAGACGTGGTTTTCTAAGCAAAGGCGCTACTTTTGCAGTGGGCGCCGCTCTTGGAATGAGTATTCCATTTTCAAAGAATATGCCTGCAGGACTTATTCCAGCAGCTTTTGCCGCCGACAACGCACCCGATCAAATAGAAGGCAAAGACGGCTTAATAGTTCTCAATGACCGTCCTGTTAATGCTGAAACCCCAGCTCATCTTTTGGACGATGATATTACGCCCAACAATCGGGTGTTTGTCAGAAACAATGGCGTAGCACCAACAAACATTAATCCTAACAATTGGACGCTAGACATTGACGGCGAGTCTTGCACCCGGGCGGCTAGTTTTACGATAGCCCAGCTAAAAGAAAGATTTGAAACCGTCACTTTACAATTGCAATTAGAATGCGGCGGCAATGGCCGAAATGAATTTGTACCAGCCGCCAGTGGCAATCAGTGGACTATAGGCGCCATTGCCTGCCCAACTTTCACCGGGGTTCGACTAAGAGACGTACTTAATTACTGCGGCGTTAACGCTGACGCTCAGTATATTGGTTACTACGGCGCTGACAGCCATCTAAGCGGCGATCCAGATTTAGTGCCTATTTCACGGGGGGTACCCATGGCGAAAGCTATGGAGCGTGAGTCACTTATTGCTTGGGAAATGAATGGCGAGGAAATCCCACTTCAAAATGGTTATCCGCTGCGCCTGGTCCTAGGCGGCTGGCCTGGATCGGTGTCTGGAAAATGGCTCAAAAAAATCGTCATTCGCAACCAAGTTCACGACGGTGCAAAAATGGCTGCGCCTTCTTATTCCGTGCCCAAAGTGGCAGTTGCGCCAGGTTCAAAAGTACCAAACGAAAACATGAAAATCATTGAATCTATGCCGGTAAAATCCTTAATAAGCTTTCCGCAATCGGGCATTGAGCATGACTTCAGAGAGCGCTTAGTTATACGCGGTCATGCATGGGCGGGCGACGATCAGGTAAGCGGCGTTTTCATTTCCATCGATTTTGGTGCCACGTGGCTACCTTCAGCGCTGCAACCTGCGGCTAATCGCTTAGCATGGCAGAATTTTCAAACCTGGGTTCAGTTTCCTGAAGCCGGTTACTATGAGATTTGGGCAAGAGCAATGGACACTCAGGGCAGATCACAGCCCATGGTTGTTCCCGGTTGGAATCCTCGCGGATATCTGAATAACGCCTGCCATCGAATTGCCGTGCAAGCGGTTTAGGTGAATCAACATGAAATTAATCCATAAAAGCACGACCCTAGTTATTGCATTCATTGCAATAACGTTGGGCACACAGTTATCCGCGCAAGATTCAGCAGACCGAGTAAGCGGATTGATTCAAGCAACCGGCTGGGAGGAGGTGCAAGCAAATTGCACAAAGTGTCATTCCGCTCAAATGATCACCCAAAATTCAGGCAATCGTGAGGTTTGGAAAAGCCGAATTCTTTGGATGCAAGAAACTCAAGGCTTGGCACAATTGAGTAACAAAACTGAAAATGCCATCCTTGGCTATCTCGCTGCTAATTATGGTCAGAAAGACGCCAGTAGAAGGAGTGGTTTGGCCGCTCATCTAATGCCTATTAACCCTTTAGAGAGCGTTAACTAAATGGCATCTGATCAAATTTCTATGTTTGGGGAAGTCCCTCCGACCCCGGCCGCTAAGGAAAAGCCTGCCAGCTTTACTATTACCAAGACTTTTCAAGCCAACACTCAAAAAGTATTCGATCAATGGTTGATACCTGTCTTTATTGGCAAGTGGATGTTTAATAAGGAAATCGCTGGAGAAAAAATAGTTAGCCTAGACAACACCGTTCGAAAAGGTGGAGACTATACTTTTACAGTTGAGAAGAAAGGCAATCACATCCGCTATAGTGGCGAATATTTAGAATTAAAAATCCCAAATCATTTAGTGTTCAGTTGGATTAAAGATGGAAGGGAAGATCGCCGCAGTCAAATTAGCCTGCGTTTTGAAGAGGACGGTGACAAGACAAAAATGAAGTTCGCTATGAAACTTGACCCGGCTCTAAATGACCAAAAGGAAAGCATTAAAAGAATTTGGAATGCACGCTGCGCAGCACTCGCCGAACGGCTTAAGTAACGCTGCGCACGCAGCATCACAACTAATTAGTGGCTTACTATTGGTATCTACCTGCCTATTTGCGATTGCTGGGCTTCACGCAAGGTTCTTTGGGCGGCTATTGGCAAAATAAATCCATCTGCTAGGTTTTTATTCACCACTTCAGTTACTTTTCCTAGATAATCAGCATGGCTTGGATACAGAGATTGCAAAGTCGGCCCATCGAAAGGCTGATGGGATCCATAAAGAAAACAAAACCTGTTAGCACCAGTATTCATGCCAGTATTGGTGGCAGTGGGTACCGCATGCTCAGCGAGGCGAATGCCTCCCAACACATTGCCATGTTTGTCTCTGGCGAATACAAGCTCTGGCATCATCCTTAAGACCTGCAAGGGCTCACCTATAGGTGGGGCAACATCCTCTTTCACCCAAGTCACCAGGCGGCTAAAGGCAGCATCCATAACGTCTCGAAAGGGGACAGTGCTGTAAGCGGGCAACTGGCAGCCGGAATTTCTCGGCGTGACACCGACCAACGATAGCCCATCTCTTAAGCGACCTACTTTTCCGTACTCAATCTCAAAGGGCACATCAACGTGCGATGTTCCTGCCACTTCCCACTGCCTAAAAGTCTCAGTATTGGGCTGTGGCATTGCTGCTCTTCTAGGCATATCTGTTTCGGCCATTATTTTAAAAATCTTCACATCTTGGTCATCGCGAATTCTACCGCCACCCCCGTGCACCATGACGCCATCATAAACTGGCTCCAATGGATGAATGTTATTCAGGTAAATCGCCAGACGAGATGCTGATTGGGAATGACCAGTTGCTAAAATTTGCTCGGCTTTGAGCCCGCTCAAAATATCAATCGAATTCCCTGAGGTTTCCCCCGTTCTATTGATCGCTTTACCCACGCTTGAAAAAATATCATAAGAAAGCTCGTCCCGTGTAGCCATTCCATCGTGAGTCACATCCAGACTTGAATATCTCTGCGAGCTCCACGTTTGCATGGTATCAATGCCCATTTGCTGAGCGGAAACCGCCACATAAGCATAGCCGTTGCGAATAAAATGTTCGCCTGACTGCCACCAGTCGATGTCTTTATCAGGCCCGCCAGTGACGTTAATCCACTCGACCACTACAACACCATTAAACTGCGCCGCAGACTTTGGACGACGGACAATCAACCGCGTTTTATAGCGGTGTCCAGAATCTACGATTACTGAATCCTCCATCTCAAAATTAGAATACCGATTCGCAGAACCCTCAATAAAAAACTCCTCCTCTACGTAACCTCGACTCGCAAGCTCGATAGCCGAGGCACTGTAGATCATATTTAGAGAAGGATGGCCCTGCGGGTCAAGCGGAATCGGGCCATTAATCACAGCTTCGGGTACAGCGGCTGATAGCGCGCCACTATATGAAATCTGCAGCGCGAAAATAAGCGCTGCCATCGGAAGTTGTGATCGGCACATTCTGATAATCCTCATGGCTTTCCTATTTCCTATTTCCACTCTTTACTAGTAGGTGCTCACCAAGCTCGCGCTACTGCCAACTGCGAACCAGCTCATCATAATCGATGGTGATCGGTGCGGGCTTCTCATTCGCTAGTTTCTGTTTCGGTGCTCCCGGTTGGGAAAGCCAATACTCACGGCTGCGTCTTTCATTTAGTTTGGGGCCACATTCCCCCAATACGTCGGCGCGCTCCAATCTCTGCATCAACCTTTCTTGAGCTACGGCCAAGGCTGTCATCGCTTCCTGCGGCGATTTAGCACCAGATGATGCATCCCCTATGTTCTGCCACCACAGCTGGGCCAATCGGGGATAGTCAGGAACGTTGGTGCCGGTAGGAGTCCACTGAACACGCGCTGGAGAGCGGTAAAACTCGACCAAACCACCTAACTCAGCGGAGCGCTCGGTAAAGCTTTCGTGACGTATATCCGAATCACGGATAACGGTAAGACCAACATGACTTTTCTTAAGCGATACTGTCTTCGAAGTAACAAACTGTGCGTAAAGCCAGGCCGCCTTCGCGCGATCGGTCGGCGTGGAGTTCATTAGCGTCCAAGCACCTGTGTCTTGATACCCCAATTTCTGACCTTCTTCCCAATAAGCCCCATGGGGTGAAGGTGCCATTCGCCATTTAGGGGTGCCGTCATCGTTCATCACAGGCAGCCCAGGTCGAACCATGTCTGCTGTAAAAGTTGTATACCAAAATATCTGCTGAGCAATGTTGCCTTGCGCTGGCACTGGGCCGGCCTCGCTAAACACCATCCCTGAAGCCTCTGGCGGAGCGTAATTTTGCAACCAGTCAATGTATTTGGTCACTGAGTAAACTGCAGCAGGACCATCGGTAGCGCCACCTCGCTCCACAGTAGATCCAACCGGGCTACAGCCTTCTACACGAATACCCCATTCATCTACCGGAAGACCATTAGGAATGCCCGCGTCTCCTGCTCCTGCCATTGACAACCACGCATCAGTAAAGCGCCATCCTAAAGAGGGATCTTTCTTGCCGTAGTCCATATGACCATAAACTCGCTGGCCGTCGATTTCACCTACATCATTGGTGAAAAAGTCAGCAATATCCTCATAGGCCGACCAGTTAACAGGAACACCCAATTCATATCCGTACTTATCCTGAAACTGCTGTTTTATTGCGGGATCAGTGAACCAGTCATACCGAAACCAATAAAGATTAGCGAACTGCTGGCTGGGCAGCTGGTAAACTTTCCCATCTGGACCTGTGGTAAATGACAGACCGATAAAGTCTTCCAGATCCAAGGTTGGAGATGTGACGTCTGCCCCCTCTCCCGCCATCCAATCTGTTAAATTACGAACCTGCTGATACCGAAAGTGCGTGCCTATCAAGTCAGAATCATTGACATAGGCATCGTAAATATTCTCCCCAGACTGCATCTGAGTTTGAAGCTTTTCAACCACATCACCTTCGCCGATAAGGTCATGGGTAACTTCTATGCCAGTCATCTCGCTAAAAGCCTTGGCCAGAGTCTGTGACTCATACTCATGGGTTGTAATGGTCTCTGAGACGACTTTGATTCTCATACCCACGAATGGCTTCGCCGCCTCTACAAACCAAGCCATTTCCTCCATCTGCTGCTCTTGGCTAAGCGTTGATGGCTGAAATTCGGGTAGCCATTGGCTAACATCATCAATATCTGCATAGGCATTAACTGCAGCCACCATAAATATTGCTGCTGAAAGTCGTGATCGAACAGAAACTAGTCTAAACATGTGAACCTCAACGCCGAATTGCGTGGTTGTATTAACGAGAGTTGTATTAACGATAAACGTGTTAAACGAACAGAAAAACCAATAACCCAAACAAAGCACAAACCCCTAGCGCCCACCATAGGCTTAGGCTTGCTAGGCCGAGCCATCCCAAACAGATAAAGGCACTGCCTAACAGGGTTATAAATAACCGGTCTCCCCGAGTAGTTTCAAAGCGCAATATGCCAACACGAGGGTCGCCCCCCGGACTAAAATACTCCCAAACTGACATCGCTAAGATAAAAGTGGCAATGCTGAGGAAGAAAGTGGCGGTGGGCTGTGTCCACGCCATCCACGATAAGTCCATTATTGAGCCTCGATACAGGATTAACTGGTAATTAAATAGGGCTTTGAGCTTAGCAAAATTTTACACTTACCCCAATTGTTTATATGCTATGTCCCAATGTCTGAGATAACACCCATTTTTCATCGCCCCCCAAGTTTTTTGCAGTCCCTTATCTGCTTTAACGTGATTGTCATCACTATTGCAGGGGGACTCTTCGGCCTAGGTATCAGCCTGCATGTACTGATGTTTCTATGCCTGCTGTGGGCAGGGCTTCACGCCTATAGCCTTGGATACGACTATTTACAGATACGGGAGCTGATGAACGGCGCCCTCGTACGAGCGATGCCTGCCGTTTATATATTTATACTTATCGGGATGGTGATATCAAGTTTCATGCACAGTGGAACCATCGCCACCTTGATGTATTACGGTCTCAGCTGGCTTAGCCCAAGCTTATTTTTAGCAGTGGGAATGCTGCTATGCGCCCTGATGTCGGTAGCGACCGGAACATCTTGGGGTACGGTGGGTACTTTGGGCGTGGTTTTCATAGGCATCGGCTCTGCCATGAATATTCCTCTGCCTCTGGTCGCTGGCATGATCGTTTGCGGTGCCACTTTCGGCGATAAGATGTCCCCTATTTCGGATACAACCAATCTCGCTGCTATGAGTGCCGGCACCAATCTCTATCGACACATTTACTCCATGCTTTTCACAACGGCGCCCACCTTTATTTTGACCTTCTTTATATTTTTAATGATAGGGATGAACTACGGAGATCAAAATCTAGAACTTACAGAGGTGACATCAATTCAAACTGCTCTTGCCAACCACTACAGCCTTACTCCGCTGATAACGCTGCTGCCTCTGATATTGTTGGCCACGTTGAGCATTCGAAAAGTTGCCGCTGAGGTAACCATGTCGTGCAGCATTATGCTGGCCGTGCTGATAGCGATTGCTTACCAAGGAGAGAGTCCAATCTCTGTTCTCAATGCCTTGTGGGAAAACATGCCGGAATCTACTGGCATTCAAAATCTGGACTCCTTACTTGGCCGCGGCGGCATTAGCAGTATGAGCTGGACCTTACTGCTGGCATTAATGGCTATCGCCTTAGGAGGGATTTTACACGGAGCCGGGTTTCTCACGGCTCTGCTTGCAGGGATAATCTCAAAGGTGCAGCGCACTGCCACTCTTGTTGCCACAACCATCGTGTCCGGTTTCCTCGGCAACATCGCAATGGGAGAGGCCTATATTTCAATTATACTGAGCTGCCAACTCTTCAAGCCCAAATATGAGCAGCAAAACTTGGAGAGCGCCATTCTTTCGCGCTCAGTCGAGGAAGGCTCCACCATGACAACCGGCCTTATTCCATGGACAACAGCTGGTGCATTTTATGCCACTACTCTAGGAGTAGATGTTGTTGCCTACGCACCTTATGCCTTTTTCAACTACCTCAATGCCATAGTCGCTGTCGCCATGGCGGCTCTTGGGGTTGGCCTTCTCAAACCAAAAACCACCCCTCCGGTAAAAAAGGCTACTGACTAAGTCCGCGCCTATAAACCTGTCTAGCTTCCTCAAACTGCCCAAAAACATGTGCCTGCTCCGCTTCTGAACGCCAGCCTGGCCATGCTTCTGCCAGTTCTTGAAGCTTGTCGATCCAACGAATACCGTAGCTTGCAGATTCAGGGTTAAAAATCGGTTTATCACCCACTTGAAACCAGATTGGATTAGTAAACGCCTGCGTATAGGCCATATCCATGGGAAACCGATCCTCAGGATTACCTTCTGCCCGTAGATGACACCATCCGCTTCGATCAATTGAAACACGGGTGCTCAAATCTAGATTTCCAGCCCCTCGACGAACATCAAAGCGCTCTATTTCTCGTCCATTGCACACTAAAACAACATCAGCCATTGGCGTTACTGAGCGCAGACGGCCAATCATCTCGACCTCACCGCCCTCTTCGGGTAAATCAATAGTATCTCCAGGCATTAATCCGTTGATTTCTAATTCCAGTAAAGGCCCAGAGCTTACGAAAGCCTTGCCTTTTTTTAACGAATCAAACCAAGCCTCCATACTTAGACCTTGGTTACCGGTGTAAACATAGGTGCGTAATGAGCCCAGCAGCTTGCTGCTGTGAAGTGAGCTTATTGAATCCTCCCCCCCAGTTGCGGTGATTCTCAGCCCGTTATTCCAGACTGCATATAAAGGGAAAAAACCTGCTCGGTTAGCATCCGACCACTCCAGAGCGTCGGTTGTCTCCAGTGCAGCATCCACCATAAAACCCTTGCCCCCGCCTAAGTTTCCAAGCAGCGGATCTGATTCTCCACCGAATGGATGGACATAGCCGACCACAGCACCTTGAGCCTTGGCTTTCAAAAACATGTCAGTGTTACTTGGATAAAGGCTTTCGATCGCAGTCCCTTCATAACCGGTTACGAAAGGCGAAATTAAATGCTCTTTCAATCCGTACATAAAAACATGACCATAGAACGGTGGCCTATATTCCTGTCCAACCACAACGATAAGATCAGGCTCGGAGATTGGATGCGCGCCCCCTCCCGGAACAAAATAATGGTAGTCGAGAATTCGGTTGTCTTTATTGGCCACCTGTTCTAAAACCAAATCCTGATCTTCCGCTCTGGACATCATCATCAGGTTTTCTAGCGTGTTATGAAGATTTCCGCCATAATTTGAATGCACATGCGTTGACGCGCTGTACCACCCTTTCGCCCCCATATCCGTCAAACGCTCTAGCTCGATGTTTAGCTGCACAACCTCGCCGGCAACAATGTTGGCAGTCACGTTCTGAGGAAACAATTCAAAGCCTTTAACAATAGTTAATTCTGTCTCGCCAACAGGAAGCTGTAACTCAAATTCTCCCGTGTTGTGAAACATCTGATCCTTTTGACCGTTCACACGCGCATAGGCGTTATTGGGTGCGTAAAATTTGTCATCACTGCCATTCAAATGAACACGGTTCGGGGTCACTGCCGCACTGCCTGCCTCCGTCACTCGCACCTTTAAAGTTCCCATCGGGCGCTTATAGCGCTGCTCCTTAATTGCTAGCTTAATTTGCTTGCCGCCATAGGTTTCCAACAGGTTTAGCTGGGACAAACCCTCCTCATTAGAAATGAAGGCAATCCATTCCCCGTCAGGTGACCAGCGAGGATGAAAAGCATCGTGGGCGAAGAAAGTCATTTTGTAAGGCTCGCCGCCGGCAGTGGGCTGAACGTAGAGATTATTGTATTGGTCGGCCGAACCGCTAGTTGAGGTGTAAACAAAGCGCTTACCATCTATAGAGACGTCGGGACGGGTTCGGTAAAGTGTTTGCTCAGCAAGCACGGTAATCGCCTGCGCTATGCCGTTCTCAATGGCTGGAACTCGGAGCACATTTCCAGAACCCAATGGCACATCTCGGTTGGATACAATTAGCAGTTCCTTCCCATTTGGAAACCACGATGGGGTGATATGCATATCCCAGTTTCCAAAATACAGTCGGCTGCGCCCATAATCATTATCGGTACTAACCGCTACTGCATCGCCTGCCCAGCGTCCGTTTTCGATTTCGCGCACGAAGAGATTAAAGTACCCGTTTGGGTTGGTGGAGACATAAGCCACCTTACTGCCGTCGGGAGAAAAAACAGGGTCGGTGTAAATGGCCTGATCGTCAGTGAGTTTGGTGACCTCACCGGTATCGGTGTCTAAAACCTCAAGCTGAATTCGCTTATGGCTGTAATCGGCTGTGTAAATAATCCAGCGACCATCGGGTGACCAGTCTGGCGACGAATGATAAGCCTGGGAATAAGTCAGCTCCTCTGCGATACCAGTATTAACTGACACTTTCCAGATAGAGCCTTGCATGGCTGTCGCCAGCCATTGCCCATCAGGTGACCAGTCTGGCGCCCAGGGAGTAGAGCTTGGAGACGGCGGGAAATAAAAGTTATGCATGTAGTTGCCACCGCTCTTAGCAGCCGGATACACAGAACCCTGAGAGACTCCCAATTGACAAAAAAGTATTCCGTAAAAAAATACGAGTGCTACGGCAAATCGAGATCGACGAAGATTCATTGCAAGGCTCCAAAGTAAAATTAGCGAAAAGCAGATATGCCTGCCCGCGCTTAAATGTCTATTACAAGAAGATAGCGTATTTAGCTAGGTAACTGAAAGCACTTGGTGTTCTCACCAAGAGATCGTAGATGGAGGCGGGGCAGGAACAAACCGCTAAATCGC
Organism: uncultured Gammaproteobacteria bacterium; assembly: GCA_913031035.1. Taxonomy (GTDB): domain Bacteria; phylum Pseudomonadota; class Gammaproteobacteria; order Pseudomonadales; family Pseudohongiellaceae; genus UBA9145. The sequence goes on along the minus strand of CAJWGN010000013.1, from coordinate 27,690 downwards.
CGCCGGCGGAGGACCATAGATCAAACCCGGCCGAGAGCAAATCCTTTAGCTATGTGGTGCCTTACAAAATAGATGACTAAGGCACCAGGAATAATCGTGAGTATCCCTGCCGCCGCTAACACACCCCAGTCTATGCCTGAGGCTGAAACAGTTCTGGTCATAACCGCACTAATTGGCTTGGCATCAGTTACTGTCAAGGTCCGAGCTATCAACAGCTCGACCCAAGAAAACATAAAACAAAAGAAAGCTGCGACCCCAATACCGGAGGCAATCATAGGTGAAAATATTTTCACAAAAAATCTCGGGAAAGAGTAACCATCTATATAGGCAGTTTCGTCAATCTCGCGGGGCACGCCCGACATGAACCCTTCCAGTATCCAAACTGCCAGCGGAACATTAAACAAACAGTGAGCTAATGCTACTGCAATATGCGTGTCAATAAGTCCGAATGCTGAGTACAGCTGAAAAAATGGCAACACGAAGACCGCCGGTGGCGCCATCCTGTTTGTCAGTAACCAAAAAAATAGATGTTTATCGCCAACAAATTTATAACGCGAAAAAGCATAGGCCGCAGGTAACGCGACGCTAAGCGCAATAATGGTATTCAACACAACATAGGTCATGGAATTGATATAACCGTTGTACCAGCTGGGATCAGTGAAAATCGTAATATAGTTATCTAAAGTGAAATTCTCAGGCCACAGCGTAAAGGATGAGAGTATTTCTTGATTGGTTTTAAAACTCATGTTGAGCAGCCAATAAATCGGCGCCATCAAGAACGTAATATAGAGAGTAAGGGTGATTTTCTTCGAGCGACTCAGTGAATTATCCATCTCATCCCTTCTTTTGACTGGCTGCAGCCTGAGCGTCAAAGCTTGTCATTATTGTGTAGAAAATCCAGCAAACCAGCAGAATAATTAAAAAATACACCAGCGACATAGCCGCCGCAGGACCAAGATCAAATTGACCAACAGCCATTTGCACCAAGTCGATCGACAAGAACGTGGTCGAGTTACCCGGACCGCCGCCCGTAACGACAAAAGGCTCCGTGTAGATCATGAATGAGTCCATGAACCTCAGCAAAACCGCGATAAGAAGAACTCGCTTGATTTTTGGCAGCTGAATAAAACGAAATACCGACCAGCGCGACGCACCGTCGATTCTAGCAGCTTGATAATAAACCTCAGGAATTGCCACCAACCCGGAATAGCACAATAAAACCACCAGACTAGTCCAATGCCAAACATCCATGATAATGAGAGTGACCCAAGCATCAAATACATTTTGGGTGTAGTTGTAATCAAATCCCAAGCTGGCCAATCCGTGTCCTAGCAAGCCAATATCAACTCGTCCAAACACCTGCCAAATAGTGCCCACTACATTCCAAGGAATCAGCAGCGGCAATGCCATTAGAACAAGACAAAATGAGACTCCGATTCCACGTTTTGGCATTGCCAATGCAATGAAAATGCCCAACGGTATTTCAATCGCCAATATGAGAGCCGAGAACAGCAATGTCCGCTTTAAAGCATTCAAAAATCGCTCGGAATTCAAAACCTCTTGAAACCACTCCGTTCCCACCCAAAAGAATTCATTATTGCCAAAAGTGTCTTGGACCGAATAATTCACCACTGTCATCAAAGGGATGATTGCACTAATCGAAACCAATATAAGTACCGGCAACACCAAGAACCAAGCTTTATTATTTTGTGTTTTCATTATCCCGTCGGCCTCACCAAAACAGCATTTTGATAAATATTGATTTTATCCTGAGCAAAAACCAACCTAGGCTTGTCTGGTATACTTGTGCCCTCGGGAACGATAACACTAACAATCTGATGCTCTAGCCTGCAGCGCACAATAATGTGCTTACCAACGTCGTCTATTGAAACTGTTTCGGCTTGAATTCCCTCCGTTTGGGAGAGTGAAATATACTCGGGGCGAATGCCTAACTCGACCTCGTCATCAATTTTCCTGTAATTACCAGGTAACGCTACCTGTATCCTATCAACGATAGCTAAGGCTCCATCAACGTTGGCCTTCAAAATATTCATTCCGGGCGAGCCAATAAATTGTCCAACAAAGGTGTGTGCCGGAGTCTCAAACAACTCCTCTGGCGTGCCAATCTGAAGTACCGAACCACCGTACATAACAATAACCTTGTCCGCAAAAGTAAGTGCCTCGGTTTGATCATGAGTCACATAAATCATCGTGTGACGAAACTGCTGATGAATTTTTTTAAGTTCGGTACGAAGTTGCCATTTCAAATGAGGGTCAATAACCGTGAGAGGCTCATCAAATAAAATCGCCTTTACGTCAGTTCGCACAAGCCCTCTGCCAAGTGATATTTTTTGTTTGTCGTCCGCGGTGAGACTGTGGGCTTTTTCGTTGGCCCTATCGCTTAAGCCCAGCATTGATAAAATCTCTGCCACTCGCTCAGAAATTTTATCCTTAGCCATGCCACGGTTTTTGAGTGGAAAGGCCAAGTTTTCCGCAACCGTCAAGGTGTCATAAACTACCGGAAACTGAAAAACTTGCGCTATGTTTCGTTTCTCAGGACTAAGATCTGTGACATCCACACCGTCGAAAAGCACTCGTCCTTCGCTAGGCTGAAGAAGTCCGGAAATGATATTCAAAAGTGTTGTTTTACCGCAACCTGAGGGGCCCAAAAGAGCGTAAGCACCGCCGTCTTGCCATAGCTCATTAAGTGAACTCAGCGCATAGGGTCCCGACTTATCTTCTGAGGGATATTGATGGGCTATATTTTTTAGTTCTATACTTGCCATAAATCAGTCTATTTTAATTATTTTAATGCTCGATTGTCTTCGATGCTGAACGAAACCCAGCGAGGGTTAGATCGCCACTGCAAGTCCATCAGAGTTAAATACAAACGCATTTTTGGAGCGCACGTAGAACTCTACACGCTCAGCTTCTTTGAAATTTCGAATACCATGAATTAACGCGACCCAAGGCTGTCCTTGAAAATCAAAGTGTATAAAGCTCTCAGAGCCAGAAAGCTCTGTCACCGACACACCACCTTGAAAGATTAAGTCATCACTATCAGTTGGCGTCAAAGACAAATGGTGTGGTCTGACTCCTAAACTATAACTGCCGTCCGGAAGTTTAGCTCTTAAAAACGAGAGCTCTCGTTCTTCACCGGTAATTTTACAAATGCCCTCCCGACTTTCAAAGTTTGCAACATTTAATGGCGGGTCTGAAAATATTTTGGCCGATTGAAGTAGTACCGGATTCTTGAATACGTCTAAGGTGGGCCCAAATTGCTGAACACTGCCCTGGTGCAGACAAGTCGTGCAACCCCCTAAAACTAAAGCCTCCCCTGGCTCTGTTGTGGCATAAACTAAAACCGCTCCCAACTCTGCAAACAAGCTAGGCAGTTCACTTCGCAATTCTTCTCGTAACTTATAGTCAAGATTAGCCAAAGGTTCATCCAGCAGGACTAATTTTGCTCGCTTTACTATTGCTCTCGCTAAGGCTACGCGCTGCTGTTGGCCGCCAGAAAGCTCACTGGGATTTCTATTAAGAAAGGGGGACAACTGAAGCAGATCTGATGCCTGCGCAACTCGCTTATTAATCTCATCAGAGCCTAGTTTAGCGACCCGCAATGGCGACGCTATATTCTCGAACACTGTCATATTAGGGTAATTAATGAACTGCTGGTAGACCATTGCCACATTGCGCTTTTGCACCGGCACACCAATGATAGATTCACCATCGAATAAGATTTCACCTTTATCGGGCTTATCCAATCCTGCCATTAAGCGCATAAGTGAAGTCTTGCCCGCTAAGGTAGGCCCCAGCAAGATATTTATTGAACCTCGATTAAGACTCAAGGTCACATCATCTACAAAAATCTCGCCTTCTACTCGACGAGAGACTGATCGCAACTCTAACATTGATTTTCCTGAGACTTAGTTCGCGGGATAGGATTGTCTAATATAATTATCCAGAGAATTTATCTCTTTTTTACTAAAGAAATAACCTAGCTTAGAGCGTCGCCACAAAATATCATCGGCACTCCTGGCCCATTCTTCGCGACATAAATAGTCGACCTCTTTTTGATATAGGTTATGACCAAAGCACACTCCCATTTCGTCCAAACTGGTGGAGGGGCCCGCAATATCAAAACTCAGGGAGCCGTAGCTATGCTGCCAACGCCGAATCAAATCAGACCCTAACCAGCTATAGCGCGAAGCCAAATCTTTAAACAACTGCTCGTGAACGTCGAAGTCGCCTCCGGGGAGCCTCGCTTCTTTAGTCCAGGCGCCGGGCAATTTATTAAACACGTCACCAAGCTTGTTAACCGCAGTCTCTGCCAACACACGATAGGTAGTCACCTTTCCCCCGTATACAGAAAGAAGAGGGTAGGGCTCCATTTCAAATTCAAGATGGTAATCCCGAGAGACCTTACTCGCCGCTTTCCCTTCTTCTTCCATTAAAGGGCGGACACCTGCGTAGGTGTATACCACATCGGATTTTAAAACTGCCTTTTTAAAGTATAAGTTAACAATAGAAAGCAGGTAATTGATTTCATCATTTGAAATCTCGGGCTTATCTAAATTGCCAGTAAAATCCTCTTCCGTGGTCCCTATTAAGGAATACTTGCCCTCATAAGGGATAACAAATACCACACGCCCATCATGATGCTGCAACATGTAGGCAGTATCACCCTCGGAAATTTTTGGAACCACAATGTGACTGCCCTTTACTAATCTAAGCTCATTGGCAGATTTTTCAGGCCTTAGCTTATTTAGGAGTGCGCTTACCCATGGACCGGAGGCGTTGACTATAGCCTTAGCGCGTATTTCAGATTGGGTATCTGTCAATTTGTTGTGGACGGTGGCAACCCAGCCTTCCTCATCTGACCGTAGGGCAATACATTCAGTCCGAGTAAGTATAGATGCCCCTTTTGCCTTAGCCTGCAGAGCATTGCTGACGACCAACCGGCTATCATCTACCTGAGCATCCCAATATTCGAAGCCTTTCTTAATCGATGCGTTTAACAGCACATCGTTGCCGTATTTGATGGTTCTGGATCCCTTAAATACTCGACGCCGAGCCAGGTTGTCATATAAAAACAAGCCTGCCCTAACAAGCAACGGATGCCGAGAATTGGTTAGCAGCGGGATTTGGAAAGGCATCGGTCGGATGATGTGCTTTGCAGCACGGGTCAAGACTTCGCGCTCTTGCAAGGCTTTGCGAACCAAACTGAATTCATAAAACTCTAAATAACGAAGCCCACCGTGGATTAATTTCGTACTCCACGCGGAAGTACCCCCCGCAAGATCTGATTTTTCGCACAGAACCACATTCAAACCACGGCCAGCGGCGTCGGCAGCGATTCCAGCACCGTTAATCCCACCACCTATAACGAGAACATCATAAACAAAATTAGATTGGTGCACAGCAGTCAATTACCTATAGCGGACAGCACAAAGAGGAGACTTAGTGTACCATGCCAAACATAGCCAGCGCTGCATATTGCGGCGGCGGCCCACCTATATATAAGACAGAGGCAATATATAGGATAGAGGCAATCTGGTTTTTCTTAATTTTAAGCTGCGCACATGAAAAAACCAAATGAGTACTTACATACTTGCAATAGATCAGGGCACCACTAGCAGCCGTGCGCTGATATTCGACAATCACGGCAACATTGTTAGCAGTGCCCAACAAGAATTCCCTCAGCATTTCCCAAACAATGGCTGGGTTGAACACGACCCTACCGACATTTGGCAAACTACACTTGATAGCTGCATCGACGCGCTGTCCTGCGCTAAGCTGAAAGCAGATGCAATCAGCTGCATAGGCATTACCAATCAACGTGAAACCACAATAGTTTGGGATAAAGCCACCGGCTTGGCGATCACCAATGCGATTGTTTGGCAAGATCGCCGTACTAGTGACTACTGCGCACAACTCAAAAAAGAAGGCTTTGCAGCGCTGGTTCAGGAAAAAACTGGCCTGCTTATCGACTCCTATTTCTCTGCCACCAAACTGCGCTGGATCTTAGAGAACGTCCCGGGGGCAAGGCAAAAAGCCGAGCAAGGAGAGCTTGCTTTTGGCACAGTCGATAGCTTCTTACTTTGGAATCTCACCAAGGGCAAGCAACACTCCACAGATGCGACCAACGCATCGAGAACCATGTTGTTCAATATTCACACTCAGCAATGGGATAGTGAGTTGCTTGAATTGTTTGGCATCCCGATAAGCATGCTGCCAGAAGTTAAAGATTGCTCTGACGATTTTGGAAAGTGCGACGCCTCGTGGCTGGGCAGCGAGATCCCCATTACCGGTGTGATAGGCGATCAACAAGCTGCAGCTTTTGGGCAATGCTGCTTTAAAGCAGGAATGGCCAAAAGCACCTATGGCACGGGCTGTTTTGTCCTCCTTAACACAGGCGAGGAAGCCATCCAATCAAGTAACCGCCTGTTAACCACGGTAGCATATCGATTGGACGGTAAAACGACTTATGCAATAGAGGGCAGCATATTCATGGCCGGCGCCACTATGCAGTGGCTTAGAGACGGCATCGGCTTGATCAATGACGCCAGCGAATCCGAAGCACTCGCTAGGGCATGCCAAGATGACTTGAGCGTTTACTTAGTGCCCGCGTTTACAGGACTTGGCGCTCCTTACTGGGATCCCGATGCCCGAGGAGCTCTGTTCGGCATGACGCGAGACACCGGCGTAAAGGAAATTGTCACCGCCGGGTTGATGTCAGTTTGCTATCAAACTAAAGATCTAATGTTAGCCATAGCTGCCGATGGCGCCTCTCTCAATCAACTTAGAGTTGATGGTGGCATGGTCAATAATAACTACCTTGTCCAAACCCTATCCGATGTTCTGGATTGCGAGGTTCATCGCCCCAAAATCATTGAAACAACAGCACTAGGCGCCGCCTATGCGGCTGGACTTAAAAGCGGGATCTTCGAATCTCTTGCTGCAATCGAGTCGAAATGGCAGCTCGACAGTAGCTTCTCTACAGCTAAAAATGAGAAGTGGCGGCAAACAAATTACAATGGGTGGCTAGAAGCCGTTGCCCGAACTCGCTCCGACTTATTCGAAACCAAATCTGAACCACCTACCGAGAACTAAACAATGGAATTGCATTTAATACGACACGGTCAAACAAACTGGAATGAAGAGCGTCGCTCGCAGGGACAAAGTGACTCGGTGTTAACCGATCTGGGTATTGCTCAAGCAAAAACACTTGGCGAAAAAATTGAAAATATTCGGTTCGACTCTGTATATTGCAGCAGCAGCGTCCGAACTAGACAAACAGCTGACCATGCCTTCGCAGGTCAAACAGAACTGCATCAAAAAATAATTTACCTTGATAGCCTTAGAGAGATATTCCTCGGCCCCTGGGAAGGTGTTCTTTACGATGATATCGAAAAAAATGACCCAGACTCTTACCAACATTTTTGGCAACAGCCTCATTTGTTTGCAGTAAAAGGAGCAGAGACCTTTTTGGAATTGCAGAGCCGCGCCATTCTTCAAATTCAAGAAATAGGCAAAGCTCAGATAGGCAAAAAAGTAGCAATAGTGAGTCATGGAGCATTGATTAAATCGGTCCTTTGCCATATTCAAGAGCGGCCGATAGAAGAACTTTGGGCGCCTCCATCTATGCATAACTGTGCTCACAGTATTGTTCAGTACAGTGACACCTCAAAACCCACAATCATCCAGTATGCTGACAACCCGATGACTTAGAGGATGGCCTTGCTGGGAGAGCGATATTTTTAAAGCCGGCGATTTATGCCCGTGTATTTAAACCGTCTACCTTAAGCCAGCAGTTCTAATCAAAAACTTAAACCCTCTATTTAAAATGACCAATGCGAAGGATCAAAAGTGAATAGCAAAGCAAACAGAATGGCCATTTTTAGTACAATCGCTATAAGTGTTCTTTTGGCCTCACAAGCTATTGGCTATTGGATTAACAACAATATTACGCAAAATACCACGCTGGAAATTAATAGCCTTATTCACTTTACCCATATCAGAAATTTTGGTGGAGTGTTTGGTATGTTTCAAGGATCCGGAGGGGTGTTCGCTCTAATTGGCCTGAGCCTACTCGTCGCTGTTATAGCTTATCTGGCAATGAGTAAAACAATCGAACGCTATGAGTATATATGTTTCGGTTTTATCGTTGGAGGCGGCGCATCTAACATTTTAGATCGACTGATTTACGGAAGCGTCATTGATTTTATCGACATTCAACACATCCCCTACTGGAACTATATATTTAACACCGCCGATATGATGGTTCACGTAGGGATTTGGCCAATGTTGTTTTTAAGCTTTTTCAGCCAAACTAAAAACTAATAAGCACTGCCGTTTTTGGTCGGCTTTTACACTATTCACTTTTGCCATACTGTATTTTTAAGTGAATCGATCAATCCCTTCCCTACTTCGCAAAGCGCGATTATCTGAGGGTCAGTTTTTGCAGAGTCTAACCAAACTCGAAAAACTGAATTTCTCAGCATCGCCTCACAGTACAGAGCGGACACCCGTGACATGGGAAGCTGATAAGTTGAAAATCTCGACACTGTAGGGGCAAACATACAGTCAGCGACGCTAAATTTATCAAATAAATAAGTCCCGCCAGAATCTAGCAATGCGCTCGACCATAATTCATCTATGCGCCGCAGCTAAGTCATCGAGCCTTCGCTTAACTCCAGTTAGCGTGTTGCGCAACTCATAGGCAAGCTCGCGCGTACCCCTGAAAACCAGAGTGCATCTCACCGCTGATCGCTCGGCAACATGGGCGTTCCATTACCTCGCTAGGCCAGGCCGCGTTCGCCAGGTACTGCTCTTAAATATATTCACAATTGCCAGCGAGTCCAAAATTTCACCCCCTTCATCCAGTAAAACCGGCTCTTTCTGGGTTGGTGAGTACTTCTTAAGTTGTTTTTCATAGCCGGGCATAAAAAAGAAGCGGCCACTTTTTCGAATTCCAGCTCAAAATTTTTTACAACATCCAAGGTCTCATTGACCATGAAGAATAGTTCTTAGACCCAATTACTAATTTCATAAGTTTAATCTCTCCCTTTCTTTCAAAAAGGGTTAGCGCTGGCGTTCTGGAATATCCGCTAGCCCTGATACACACCCTCAATACTAAGGCTATCGCTTTTCTGTGCTACCCCCCTTTACGTTCGAGAATGGACAAAGGAATGGGCTTGGGGTAGCCTCTCAGGCGAGTCTAGCTAAACCTAAATTTCCCAGAAATGACCCTAAGACACTGATTACATAAGATATTTATAATTAGCCATTCATCGAGGTGGCGCTAAGCCACCCTCGCAGACTCAAATTAAACCAATAATAATGGAGAGGCGATAGATGACAAGTAGATCAGAGACCTTTAACCGCTTCAAAAAGCCCTTACTCCTTGGGATCCTGCTGCTTTACCCAAGCTTTTTGCAGGCCCAAGACACAGTGGAATGGACTACTCTGGGTAATGATTTCGCGCACACCCGATATTCCCCCGCTAACGAGATAACTGTAGATAACTTTAGTGACCTTGAAGTGGCATGGGAATGGGATGGCGCCACACTAGGTGCAATCAGCGGACGCTCAACCCCAAGTTATATTAACGGCACCTTATACACTGTGGCTGGCGCCCGCCGGCACGTAGTTGCAATCGATCCCAAATCAGGAGAAACCATCTGGAGCTACCGCCTTCCAAACACTGAGCGCTGGGAATACTCAATGCGTGCTGACTATGGCAAGGGGATAGGCTACGCCGAAATCGATGGCAAAGGTGTAATCTACATGATTACACCGGGGTTCTTTCTAACAGCATTAGATGCTGAAACTGGATCACCTTTAGAAGGTTTTGGTCAACCGGTGCCTATTGATGGCTTTCCTAAAACTGGAGTTGTCGATTTGCTGGCTGACCTAGGCCATCCCTTTGACCCTTATAAAGGCATCCCTTTAGAAACTGGTTATATTACTGGATCCTCACCGCCGATCGTTGTCAACGATGTAGTGATCGTGGGTAATTCTGCAGAACAGGGCTATCACCAATCTCGAATTGAAAACATACCTGGCGACATTTTAGCTTACGATGCCAGAAGCGGGGAGTTACGCTGGAAATTCAATGTGATTCCAAAACCCGGCGAATACGGCCACGAAACCTGGGAAAATGACGCTTGGGAATGGACTGGCGATGTTTCTTCATGGGCCCCCATATCAGCTGACGTAGAAAATAATATCGTCTATATTCCCACTAATGGCGCCACCATTGACTACTATGGCGGCTTTCGTCCCGGTGATAATTTATTTGGCACAAGCTTAATCGCCCTCGATGCCAGCACAGGTGAAAGGCGTTGGCATTTCCAAACGGTCAAGCACGATATTTGGAATTATGACAATCCAACAGCGCCAATTTTATTGGATTTGGAATTACCAGGACAAGGAAAAGTACCTGCTGTAGCCCAAGTAACCAAACAAAGTTTTGTTTACGCGTTTAATCGCTTAACCGGTGAACCACTTTGGCCCATTGTTGATCGTCCGGTTCCACAATCAATTGTGCCAGGTGAAAAGCTGTCCCCAACTCAACCATTCCCCACCAAACCAGCTCCTTTTGATATTCAAGGAATTGACTTAGATAATCTGGTTGATTGGACTCCAGAATTACGCCAGCAAGCAATTGAAGCATTGGCCGATTTTGAGATGGGACCATTATTCAATCCAGCGATTCAACGAGGCAATGAGCTCGGCAAAAGAGCCTCGCTGTTCTGTCCTGGCGGTGGCGGCGGTGCCAACATCACAGCTCCGCCGGTGGCCGATCCTGTCTCTGGTTACCTCTATGTTTCGTCTCGATCCAGCTGTAGTCCGATACAATTAGTGCCCGGTGAAGAAGCTGATTTGCAGTACGATGCCCCCACCGGCTCAACGTTTTCCCGCTATGCCAACGGCCCTAGCGCAGGAGCAGTTCGCCACCCTGCAGGCATTCCTATTTGGAAGCCACCCTATAGCCGCATCACGGCTATAGACATGAACACGGGCGAGCATGCGTGGGTAATCCCAACAGGGGAGACTCCAGCTAGAGTGAAAAATAATCCTGCTCTGGAAGGTATTGATATTGGAAATACCGGTACTGGCAATCTGGTCCCAATGACCATTACATCCGAAATGCTGATCTACTCAGATGTTCGAACCGACGGTACGCCAGTGCTCTATTCAATAGATAAGGCCAGTGGCAATGTTATGGCGGAAGCAGAGGTGCCAGCACGAAGCCGCTATGGGATGAGTACCTGGGTTCACCAAGGCCACCAGTACATAATCCTCCAAACCGGTTCAAAACTGACAGCCATGGCGTTGCCAGGAGTTGAATCTAGTTACGGAGGCGCACACTAAGAAATATTGATTTGCTCATAAAAACTCGGCCACTTTGTAGTGACCGGGTTTTTTTATGCTCGCTGTTTTTATGCCAACTACTCATCCACACACGATGCTTATATTGAATCACATAGAATGAAAGTAACTTACAGTTACCTTTAACTGCTCTCATGTATTTTTACTCTCACGGCTAAGCCGTAAAGATAAAGCTTGGAGCACTACCGTTTTTTAAATTTTTGGAGTTCGTCTTTTTGAGAAATCCGCATGGTCCATGAGTATCATTTCAATACCATCATACCTACGAGTACGTATGCCTATTTCGATATCTTCAAAGTGAATTTCAACTTCTGACGCTTTTTTAAGGATCATATTTTTGACTTCAGGAAACTCATCAAAAATTCATAAACACCCTTTCGACTTCTATACCCGGCATCCAAGCAGCCTGAGACTTAGTAAAGCGTAGAGTCTCCTTTTTGGGTGAAGTCGCATCTCCACATCCGGTAGCTAATGATCTGATTCTCAATAGCCGCTTTGGAGGCAGATAAGTGAGTGCGGTAACGTCATTTACGGCCTACTTTTTTTGCTCAAACACCTGTGTGCCATTTTTATCTGTTAGAGACTTATAAGTCTTACGAATTATCTTCGTACGATCTTTGAAATACACCTCAAGAGACCGTATATCAGAGACAACATCGATTCCTTAGTTACCAGATTCTAGGACTGCCGAGCCATTGGACAAAATAAGTTGGTAAAGTTTATTTGAGCGCATGAATATGATTACACTCATGTCCATAGCAGTGGCTACTGCCCACTTATTTCCCATGACGCTAATCATTTCTGACCAAGAATCACGCAACAGCAGTTTGCTCTTAACTCAAACACAATTGTTCAACTCCGTGGTAACCAATGTATTAGTGTATTCGACGCCTTCGTGAACCTCTGAAAAAAGAGGCCGCCGCAGGTCAACCAAAAGGCCATTCACCAATTGGTCTTGAGGCAAGAGCTCAGGGTGTTTTGGAGATTATTCTGCATTGGCGTAGGATCGGGAGAGCGTAGGTTTTTCTCAATTTAGAGCAGCGCAACGCGGAACATTGAAAAGGAATAACCATAAGGTTTATGGTCTTTGTTTAGAACTTTATTGCAAGGTAAGGAAAATAATTCACCCGCCATCAGTAGCAAACACTAAATTAGGTAGTCAAATACAGAGCAATTTGCTCGGTAAGGCTCTGACGGCAACCTACTGAAGTCGTATCGAGAGACTCGAAAGACAGATCATGTCCTCTTAAGAGGCATTAAACCGAGATATAAATCCAGTGGTCATGGCTACCCCACATAAAACCAAAACACAGCCTGCCACCATGTAGATGGTGATTTTTTCACCCAAGAATATTGCACCCCAAACGATACTAAAGAGCGGAATCATAAACGTGGAAGTTATCGCTCTTTGAGGACCAACCTTTGCTATCAACCTATAAAACATCAGATACGCTACCCCTGTACATAATACCCCTAGGGCTATCACACTTAACCATATCGATAGCGAAGGCGTTTCCTTCGGTAGCGAATAAACTGCAAATGGCGCTAAGCATAAACTCGCACAAAATAAACTTCCCACGGTGATAGATAGCCCGCTAATTCCTTGTAGCTTATTGGCTGTTATATTGACCGCTGTGCCATAAAACATCGCAGCGGCAATACCGGCGCTAATCGCTTTGCCATTGGAGGCGAACGACGACTCACTAGTTGGACCAAGGACTAGGACAACAACCCCAGAGAAACCAAGAATTAAGCCTAATATCGAGGTTAGCGTCATTCTCTGTGACCAAAATACAAAGCCGATAATCGCCGCAAAGAAGGGCACTGTAGAATTAAGAACCGACGTGACACCTGCTCCAATACTCATCGACGCGTAAGCCAGAAGGCAAAATGGAATCGACATATTAGTGAGACTCACTAGAAAAATAAGCTTCCAATTTATAAAAGCTTCACGATGCTTACCCATAAAAATGCAAATAGGAAGGAGCACAAGCAAAGCACTGAGTACACGCATCTCTATAAGAAACACTGGGCCCAAAACCGGAGCGGCGACTCGCAGAAATAGAAAGGAGGACCCCCAAATTGCAGAAAGCAACACGAGTTCGGCATAGTCGCGCAAAGAAGGTGAGGTCATATTGATTTCCGAACCTGGCAGCCCTGCGGTGATACCACAGGACCAAAAACTAGAGGGTGCACCTCTACACTATAAAAGCTTAGCTTTTACCATAAGAGGCATTAGCCGCCGCAACCGCAGAACCGGCATCACAGGGATGACCAAGGCTGGAAAGGACGTTAGCCAGTGCGGAAAGACAGAACAGCACATTCCGCTGGTTACTGGCAAAACCCATAAGACCAATGCGCCATACCTTGCCAGCGAGGGATCCCAAACCAGACCCAATTTCCAGATCATATTCGGACAACAGCGCATTTCGCAATGCAGCGTCATCTATTGTGGAGGGAAAAGATACTGTATTGAGTTGGGGCAATCGAAACTCTTTATCAACCACAAACCCGAGCCCCAACGCCTCTATACCAGCCGCAAACGCTGCATGATTTCGTGCGTGTCTTACCCAAGAATTCTCTAGGCCTTCCTCTTTAACAATAACCAGTGACTCATGCAGGGCATACAACGAATTCACCGGCGCAGTATGATGATACGCACGCTTAGAATCACCGCCCCAATAACCCATTACTAAGTTCAAATCTAAAAACCAGCTCTGAACTTGTGTCTTACGCTGGCGAATAACCTCAGCTGCCTGCTCTGAAAAACTCACAGGTGACAAACCCGGCACGCACGATAAGCACTTTTGTGTCCCAGAATAAATAGCATCTATCCCCCACTTATCGACATACAGCTCTATGCCAGCCAATCCAGTGACTGAGTCTACGATTGAAAGACAGCCGTACTTCTTAGCTAGCTCACAAAGCTGTGCCACGTCGCTGCGAGCACCGGTGGATGTTTCAGCATGTACAAAAGCCAAAGCCTTTGCATCAGGATTCTGTTTTAGGGTTTCTTCAACCTTGTTACAGTCGATGGTTTTACCCCAATCATCTTCGATCATTACTGGTACAGCGCCACAACGGATTGCATTTTCACGCATTCGCCCGCCGAAAACACCGTTCTGGCAGATCACAACCTTATCTCCAGGCTCGAGTAGATTTACGAAGACCGTTTCCATGCCAGCCGACCCAGGCGCAGAAACCGGAAGGGTCAGTTCGTTTTTTGTCTGAAAAACGTATTGGAGCAAGCCTTTTATCTCGTCCATCAACTTAATGAACTCCGGATCCAAATGCCCAATTGTCGGGCGCGATAACGCCTCTAGTATTCTAGGATTTACATCTGAAGGGCCAGGACCCATAAGGGTTCTCAGAGGCGGATGAAATGAATCAGTCATTGGATTTCCTTTGTTGAGCAAAATTGAGCAAAAGTTTAGAATTAGTTGATCAATAGTTGGGCCGTAAAAAAACAACAGTAGCGCAATGGATAAGCGAAAGTTAACGTATTAACTAACCTCTTGAGTCAAACAGAGAGTCCCCCTCCCGCCGACAAATCTCGTTACCGCGGGACCATTATACGGACCAACAGCAAAACGTTGAACCTACGGATACAAAAAAGCCGAGTAAACTCGGCTTTTTTAGATTCTACTGTACGACGATAAAGCTACTCGTCAGCCACAGCTTCCGCTTCAGTGCCGCGCGGACGATCGACCAACTCAACATAAGCCATGGGGGCCTTATCTCCAGTTCGATCACCACATTTCAAAATACGAATGTAGCCACCAGGGCGAGCTGCATAACGAGGACCTAGCTCAGTGAAAAGCTTTCCAACGGTTGCTTTGCTACCAGTACGAGCAAACGCCAACCGACGATTTGCAACACTATCTTTCTTAGCAAGCGTTATCAAAGGCTCAGCAACAGCTCGAAGCTCTTTGGCCTTTATGAGGGTAGTCCTAATAATTTCATGCTCCACTAATGACGTTGTCATATTGCGGAACATGGCTTGACGGTGCGAACTATTTCTATTGAGTTGGCGACCACTCTGTCTATGACGCATAACTAATTACCTATTTTCTTTTCTATTGGGCCGAGTTGCTTACGCAGCTCGATCGTCAGATTTAAGACTAGATGGAGGCCAATTTTCTAGACGCAAACCTAGAGACAATCCACGTGTAGCCAATACATCTTTAATTTCGGTTAGTGACTTTTTACCCAAGTTAGGGGTCTTCAACAGCTCGACTTCTGTGCGCTGAATAAGGTCACCGATGTAATAAATATCCTCTGCCTTTAAACAATTCGCGGAGCGAACAGTCAACTCGAGGTCATCGACTGGACGTAGCAAGATCGGGTCAATCTCGTCTTCGTGAACTTCTGGTTCTGAGGCGACTTCGCTCTGTAAATCAACAAAAACACCCAGCTGATGCTGTAAGATCGTCGCTGCGCGCCGAATAGCTTCTTCTGGTTCTATAGTGCCGTTAGTCTCGAGGTCGATGACCAACTTGTCTAAATCTGTTCGTTGCTCGACGCGCGCGCTTTCTACCGCGTACGAAACTCTGATGACAGGCGTATAAGAAGCATCGAGAATCAACTTGCCAACAGCCCTGGTTTCGTCGTCTTCTGATACACGACTGTCTGCAGCGGAATATCCCCGACCTTTACGCACGGTCAAACGCATATTAAGTTCGCCATTCGTGTTCAGGTGGGCTATCACGTGATCAGGATTGACGATCTCAACATCATGGTCTAACGTGATATCGCCGGCCGTAACAGTACCAGATCCCTTTTTGCTAAGAACTAGAACCGCTTCATCTTTATTGTTTAGCGTTATTGCAACACCCTTAAGGTTAAGCAAGATCTCAATAACGTCTTCGCGAACACCTTCAATAGTACTGTATTCATGAACCACCCCGTCGATTTCGACTTCTTCAACAGCGCAACCGGGCATGGAAGAAAGCAAAATACGACGTAACGCATTACCTAAAGTATGGCCAAAACCACGCTCTAATGGTTCCAAAACCACTTTCGAATGGCAGGTATCGTATTCGTCTACCTGTATCAACTGTGGTGTAAGGAAGTCTGATAAAGAAATTTGCATGTAATCCACCTTTTGTGTGACTAATTCACTACTTGGAATAAAGTTCTACGATCAAGCTTTCGTTGATCTCGGCAGGCAAATCAGTTCGCTCAGGTTTACGCGTGAACTGTCCTTCCAACTTCGTTTGGTCAACAGACACCCAATCAATATCGGATCGCTGTGATGCCAATTCCAATGCAGATTTAATTCTTAACTGTTCTTTTGCTTTCTGACGAATAGCGATTACATCACCTTCGGCAACCTGATACGAAGCGATGTTTACCACAACTCCATTAACAGTAATCGACTTGTGCGCAACAAGCTGACGCGACTCTGCACGGGTACAACCAAAGCCCATACGATACACGACATTATCTAACCGACATTCTAAAAGCTGAAGCAAGTTCTCACCTGTCGCACCTTTCAAACGCGCAGCTTCTTTATAATAACCACGGAACTGCTTCTCTAGAACACCGTAGGTCCGGCGAACTTTTTGCTTTTCACGCAGCTGGACGCCGTAGTCAGAAAGACGTCCACGTCTTGCACCATGCTGTCCTGGAATGTTTTCAGCTTTACACTTACTGTCGATTGGGCGTACGCCACTTTTGAGGAACAAATCTGTTCCTTCACGACGGGATAGCTTTAATTTTGGGCCGAGGTAACGGGCCATACTTTCTTCTCCTGTGCTCTTAGATTTTCAGAAGAGCTTCTGATTTATACGCGACGTTTCTTCGGTGGTCGGCATCCATTATGGGGAATTGGTGTTACATCAGTGATGTTTCCAACTCGAAGCCCGCAAGTGTTTAACGCTCTAACTGCAGACTCACGTCCTGGGCCAGGGCCATTCACTTTAACGTCCAAACTTTTCAAGCCGTAAAGCTCTACCGCCGCTTTACCTGCTTTCTCCGCTGCTACCTGAGCTGCGAAGGGAGTACTTTTACGAGAACCTCGGAAGCCGGAGCCACCAGCAGTCGCCCAACTAAGCGCATTGCCCTGCCGATCTGTAATCGTAATGATTGTGTTGTTAAAAGAAGCGTGAATAAATGCCATCCCATCGATAACGGGAGTGCGCGCTTTCTTCTTAGTAGACTTAGCTGTTGGCTTTGCCATAGTTAAATTCCATCAATTCTCGTATTAAACTGAGCAGAGTATTGCCCAGGGTGTAAATTATTTTCGAATTGGCTTTCTTGGGCCTTTCCGAGTCCTGGCGTTGGTCTTAGTTCTTTGACCGCGAACAGGCAGCGAACGGCGATGCCGGATACCACGGTTACAACCGAGATCCATCAATCGCTTAATATTCATAGATATCACACGACGTAAATCGCCTTCAGTGGTTACCTTCGCAACCTCTGCTCGAACCTCATCCAATTGTTCTGGATTTAGTTCACCAGTTTTCATAGAAGGTGTGATACCAGTTGCTTCGCAGATTGCGCTAGCAGTGGTTGGTCCAATGCCAAAGACGTACCGCAATGAAATTACGATATGTTTGTTATCTGGTATGTTAACCCCGGCAATACGTGCCATAGACTTGCTCCGTTACTTTTCTTGTCTCAGTGACGCTTAACTTTTAGAATTTTAGCCTTGACGCTGTTTGTGACGTGGTTCAGCGGTGCATATTACACGAACAGAACCGTTGCGCTTAATCACTTTACAGTTTCGGCAGATTTTTTTTACAGATGCTCTAACTTTCATAATACTTCTCCGCTGTCAGCAGACTAGACGCCGGTAAGGCTCTATATCCCGCTCCGACCATAGTTGCCCAGTTTCGATTTCTTCATCAGTGAATCATATTGATGTGACATCAAATGCGATTGCACCTGCGACCAAAAGTCCATGGTTACCACCACAGAAATCAACAATGCTGTACCGCCTAAGTTAAAAGGTACATTGGCTAGCATTTGCATAAAGTTGGGTAGCAAACAGACCAACGTGATATAGATGGCACCAAACATTGTTAAGCGTGTGATAACGCCATCAATATATTTTGCTGTCTGCTCACCTGGGCGAATGCCTGGAATAAACGCATTTGATCTCTTAAGGTTCTCAGCAACATCCCGTGGGTTGAAAACCAACGCTGTGTAAAAGAAACAAAAGAAAATAATCATTGCGCTAAATATAATTATATAAAGTGGCTGACCTGGGCCGATTAGCAGGGCCAAGTCCTGCAGCCATTCCGATCCTTCTGACTGACCAAACCACTGTCCTAGCGATGCAGGGAACAACAAGATACTGCTCGCGAAAATAGCTGGGATGACACCCGCCATATTAATCTTTAGAGGCAAGTGGCTTGCTTGCGCCTGATACATTTTACGGCCTTGCTGTCGCTTCGCATAGTTAACTGTTATCCGCCGTTGGGCACGCTCGACATAAACTATCGCTGCTATGACCCCTATCGCAATTAAGCCAACAACAAGTAGTAGGACACCGCTTATCTGTCCCTCATAAGCCTGCGTTAGAGAGGTACTAATAGCCGCTGGAAATCCTGCCACAATACCGGCAAAAATAAGCATCGAAATGCCGTTACCAATACCTTTCTCAGTAATTTGTTCACCCAGCCACATAAGAAACATCGCGCCGGTAACCAAAGACACGATCGCGGTTAAGTTGAACGCTAACCCAGGCGCATAGGCCATTGGGGAGAGTAGACCAACTGTCATCCCGGTGCCCTGTACAGTAGCTAATGCTAAGGCACCGTAACGTGTGTACTGCGTAATCTTACGACGACCAGACTCGCCTTCTTTTTTGAGTTGATCGAGCTGCGGGCTTACCGCGCTCAAAAGTTGCATGATAATAGACGCCGATATATACGGCATTATTCCCAATGCGACGATACTCATTCTCTCCAGCGCACCACCACCAAACATATTAATCATGTCGGTAAATGTGCCTTCCTGATCAGTAAAAAACTGAGAAAGCTGCAGTGGATCTATTCCAGGAACCGGGATGTGCGTTCCAACTCTGTATACAAAAATAGCAAACAATAAAAACAACAGCCGCGACTTGAGTTCGCCAAGTCCGGCACCAATGTTTTCTGGATTAATTGTAGGATTATTTGCCATTATTTACGTCTTTAGTCTCTTAATTACGACTTGTTATCAGCTTTAGCCGGCTTCTTCGTCAACTTACCGCGCTTCGCAACAGGTAGCTCAGAATCGATTACCTTGCCGCCAGCTGCTTCGATTGCTGCTTGTGCGCCCTTGGTAACACGAAGACCTTTCAAGGTAAGCGCCTTAGTTACATCCCCTGACAACATAATCTTCGCCCGCTTTATAGTAGCGGTAATCAGGTTAGCCTTAAGAAGGACCTCTAAATCAATTACTTCGGCTTCGAGAGCATTCAATTCGGATGTTCTCACCTCAGCGGTAAAGCGGCCGATGCGCGAACTGAAACCAAACTTCGGAAGGCGCATTTGAAGAGGCATCTGACCACCTTCAAAACCTGGCCTAACTGATCCACCGCTGCGTGACTTTTGGCCTTTGTGACCAGTACCACATGTTTTTCCCCATCCACTACCTATACCGCGGCCGACGCGTTTGCGAGCCTTAGTACTACCGGGTGCTGGGCTTAAAGAATTTAATTGCATGACTTAACCCTCACCTTCTATGGTCAACATGTAGTTAACCTTGTTGATCATTCCACGCACAGAGGGAGTGTCTTCAACTTCCACTGATTGGTTCATGCGCTTCAAGCCCAAACCTTTTAAGCAAAGCTTATGCTTTGGCAACGAGCCAATTGGGCTACGAACTAATGTTACTTTGACTGTCTTCTTGGCCATCTTATTTAACCTACAATCTCTTCTACAGATTTACCGCGTTTTGCCGCGACGTCTTCAGGCGAACGCATATCGCGCAAACCTTTGAATGTTGCACGAACCACGTTGACCGGGTTCGTTGATCCGTAGCACTTAGCAAGTACGTTTTGCACACCCGCTAACTCTAATATGGATCTCATAGCGCCGCCCGCAATTACACCAGTACCTTCAGATGCAGGCTGCATGTATATCTTAGACGCACCGTGACGTGCCTTGATAGGATACTGAAGAGTATGTCCGTCAAGTCCGACAGTGATCATGTTTCTGCGAGCTGATTCCATGGCTTTCTGAATTGCCAAAGGCACTTCACGAGCTTTACCGCGGCCAAAACCAACCCTTCCGTTTCCGTCACCAACAGCAGTTAGTGCAGTGAAGCCGAATATCCGACCGCCCTTCACAACTTTAGCCACACGATTGACCTGAATCAGTTTTTCCTGAATGCCTTCTTCGTTGTTTTTGCCCGGCTCGTCTTTATATGCCATATCTCAAACCCTTAAAATTTCAATCCGCCTTCACGAGCAGCGTCAGCCAAAGCCTTCACTCGACCATGATAGCGATAACCCGAACGATCAAAAGCGACTTGCTCAACACCAGCTGCTTTCGCTCTCTCAGCGATTAGTTTTCCAATCGTCTCAGCAGCAGTAACGTTACCTGTTGCCGATCCACGATTTTCCTTTTCAACAGTAGAAGCACTTGCCAATATCTTACTGCCTGTTGCCGAAATAATCTGAGCGTAGATGTGACGAGGGGAGCGATAGACACAAAGTCTATTAACTCTCAATTCGCTTATCTTCGCTCTAGCCCGCTTTGCTCTACGCAGTCGTGACTTTTTCTTAACGTTCATAATCTAAGCCCTATTTCTTCTTAGCTTCTTTTCTGAAAACACGCTCATCAGCGTAGCGAATACCCTTGCCCTTATAAGGCTCAGGTGGGCGAAAATCTCTAATTTCTGCTGCTACTTGCCCAACAAGCTGTTTATCAGCACCAGTGATTACTATCTCTGTTTGTGTAGGTGTGACCGCTGAAATGCCCTCGGGCAATTGATAGTTAATTGGGTGTGAATATCCAACAGTAATGTTGACGATATTACCCTCAGCTTTGGCTCTGTAACCAACGCCTTGCAGTTCTAATTTTTTCTCAAAGCCTTCGTTAACACCAACAACCATATTGTTGATCAAAGAACGAAAGGTACCGGCCAAGGCATTTGCCTGACGTGTACTGTTTCGCGCAGCGACTTTCAAAACCTCACCGTCAAGTGAGACGCCAACCGACGCATGAAGCTGAAGCTGTAGCGCGCCTTTGCTGCCCTTAACCGAAACTTCAGTTTCGGAGAACTTTGCCTCAACCCCTTTAGGAAGGGATATTGGGTTGTTAGCTACTCTAGACATCTTTTAATTGCTCTTTAATTAAATTGCTATTTACTGCCCCGATTAAAAAACGGTGCAGAGTACCTCACCACCGATTCCAGCAGTTGTCGCTTGCTTGCTTGTCATTAAGCCTCGGCTTGTTGACAAGATTGCGACTCCTAATCCCGATCTGACTTCAGGCAAATCTTCTTTGCCCTTGTAGCTTCGGAGACCAGGACGGCTTGCTCGCTTTATTTCTTCGATTACCGGCTTACCGCGAAAGTACTTAAGTTCAACCGCAAGTACCGGCTTTCCTTCGACTTCGCTTACCTCGAAACCATTTATATAGCCTTCACTTTGAAGCACTTCACTTAATGCCACCTTAACTTTCGAGGATGGGCAAGAGATTGCTGGCAAATGGGCCATTTGTGCGTTGCGAATTCGAGTTAAGAAATCTGCAATAGGATCTGACATGCTCATATTTCTGCTCCCGCCTACCAGCTAGCTTTAGTCAAGCCAGGCACATCACCGCGCATAGCTGCTTCACGTAATTTGTTTCTGCAAAGTCCAAACTTACGGTACACACCGTGTGGACGACCCGTTATTTGGCAGCGATTTCGCTGACGAACCGGACTAGAGTCACGAGGCAATTTCTGAAATTTGACCTGTGCTGCCCATTTTTCTTCATCACTGGATCCTAAGCTGCTAAGTATTGCTTTAAGTTCAGCACGCTTAGCCGCATATTTCGCAACCAGCTTTGTTCGCTTGTCTTCTCTGGCAATCATCGAAGTTTTAGCCATTATTTGGACTCCTCTTTTTCGTCAGTAGAGGCTTCTTTACTTGCAGGTGCATCAGCGGTAGCTGGTGTCATCCCGCGAAAAGGAAAGCGCAATGCTGTGAGTAACGCTCGACCTTCGTCATCGGTTACAGCTGTTGTGGTAATCGTGATATCTAGACCACGCAAGGTATCAATTTTATCGTAATCAATTTCAGGGAAAATGATCTGCTCAGTTACACCCATCGCGTAATTGCCGCGGCCATCAAACGCCTTAGGGTTAAGTCCGCGAAAGTCTCTAATTCGAGGTATCGCAACGCCGACCAGTCTTTCGAGAAATTCGTACATACGTGCGCCACGGAGTGTGACTTTGGCACCAACAGGCCAGCCCTCACGAATCTTAAATCCAGCAATTGACCTGCGCGCCTTGGTTACTACAACCTTTTGGCCGCTAATCTGAGTCAAATCACCAACTGCGTTATCTAACACTTTCTTATCCGTTACGGCTTCGCCTAGACCCATGTTCAAAACCACTTTCGTGATTTTTGGCACGCGCATTGGGTTGTCGTAACCGAACTGTGCAGTTAACGCTGGTACAACTTCTTTCTTGTAAAATTCTCTATACTGAGCCATGTGGCAACCTATCAGTGCTTAATCTATGTCTTGACCGTTTGACTTAAAAACGCGCTTTTTAACGCCGTCTTCAGCAACGCTAATACCTACTTTGTCAGCCTTACTTGTAGCCACATTGAAAAGCGCAATGTTTGATACATGTATAGAGGCTTCTTTCTCGATAATGCCGCCAGCCTGCCCAGCATTAGGGTTAGCTTTTGTATGACGCTTAACCATGTTTACGCCAGCAACAATCACCCTGCCGTTGTTTAGGATACGAGTAACGGAACCACGCTTACCCTTATCCTTACCGGAGGTTACTACCACTTCGTCATCACGTCTTAATTTATTCATTTGCCGCTATCTCTCTAAATTCTTAGTTCGCGCTCGCTAATGCTCTTTAAAGAACTTCAGGTGCGAGTGAAATGATTCGCATGAATTTTTCATTGCGAAGTTCACGAGTTACAGGGCCAAACACTCGAGTACCAATTGGCGCGTCGTTTGCATTCAGTAGAATCGCAGCGTTGTCGTCGAATTTAATCAACGAACCATCACCACGACGAACACCCTTCTTTGTTCGAACAACTAGCGCAGTTAGAACTTGACCCTTTTTAACTTTACCGCGGGGAATCGCTTCCTTTACGGTTACTTTAATAACGTCACCGATACGCGCATAGCGACGGTGAGATCCACCCAACACTTTGATACACATCACGCGTCGTGCACCGCTGTTGTCGGCCACATCTAAGTAAGACTGCACTTGAATCATTGATTCACTCCATCTTGCATCCGCTCTGCGAACACAGAATCTTAAAAACTAATATCTAACTGTTTAGATTTGAGTTGCTTTTCCGTCGATAGAAACTAAAGACCACGACTTGGTCTTCGACATCGGAGCAACTTCTTTAATCGTCACATCATCACCAGGCATGCATTCGTTATTAGCATCATGGGCATGAATCTTGGTAGAGCGCTTAATGATCTTGCCGTATACCGGGTGCTTAACCCGACGCTCAATCATTACAACAATGGACTTATCCATTTTATTGCTTACAACTTTTCCGCTTACTGTACGGGCGCTGCTTTCACTAACTTCAGTAGCCACCATAATTATGATCCGCTTTTCTGTTTTTCGGTAATAATTGTTTTGATTCTTGCAATATCTCGCCTAACTGCACTGACCAGGTGTACTTGAGCTAACTGCCCAGCACCTAACTGCATCCGCTGATTAAACTGATCTTTGCTAAGTTCTTGTAACTGTACTTGCAACTCAGCTACAGACTTTTCTCTCAATTCACTTGCTTTCATTACATAACCGTCCGTTTCACGAAAGTCGTTTCAAATGGCAACTTCGCTGAAGCTAAATCAAATGCCTCTCGTGCGAGTTCTTCATCGACGCCTTCGATTTCAAACATTATTCTGCCTGGCTGAATCTGAGCAACCCAGTATTCAACATTACCCTTACCTTTACCCTGACGTACTTCTAAAGGCTTTTGCGTTATTGGCTTGTCTGGGAATACACGAATCCAGATCTTCGCACCACGCTTAACTTTTCTAGTCATCGCACGACGCGCTGCTTCAATTTGACGTGCTGTAAGTCGACCGCGGGAGATAGCCTTCAAGCCAAACTCTCCAAAATCCACCTTGCTACCGCGATGTGACAATCCGCGATTGCGGCCCTTCATCATCTTGCGAAATTTTGTACGTTTTGGTTGTAACACGTCTCGTATCCTCTAGCTGGCTTTGGTTTGCTGCGAAGGCACTATAGATTCGCTCAAATCCAAAATCTCGCCCTTAAAAATCCATACTTTTACGCCAATGATGCCGTAAGTAGTATTGGCCTCAGATGCTGCGTAGTCGATATCTGCTCGCAAGGTATGCAAAGGCACTCGACCTTCTCGATACCATTCTGATCGTGCTATTTCAGCACCACCTAGACGTCCGCCTACCTGAATCTTGATTCCTTCCGCACCCTGACGCATTGCATTTTGAACAGCACGCTTCATGGCACGTCTAAACATAACTCGTCTTTCCAGCTGAGAGGCTACGCCATCCGCTACAAGCTGAGCATCTAGATCTGGCTTTCGAATCTCTTCGATATTGATCTGAACAGGGACGCCCATCTTTTTAGTTAGGGTCTTGCGAAGCGCTTCAACATCTTCGCCCTTCTTCCCTATCACAATCCCTGGTCGCGCTGTGAAAACTGTCACTTTGGCAGTTTGTGCAGGACGCTCTATCTCTACTCGAGACACTGACGCGCTAGCAAGTTTCTTCTTTACGAAGTCACGAACCTGCAAATCAATTAATAAGTTTGCTGCGTACTCTTTACCCTCGGCAAACCACACAGAAGTGTGCTTCTTAACGATCCCGAGTCGAATACCAGTTGGATGTACTTTTTGACCCATCCGAAAATCTCCTAACTATCCGCAACAGTAATTGTAATGTGACATGAACGCTTAAGGATTCGATCGGCTCGGCCTTTAGCTCGCGGCATAATCCGCTTCATTGTCATACCTTCATCAACGCAAATGGTTGATACCTTTAGCTCATCCACGTCAGCACCTTCATTGTGCTCAGCGTTCGCTATCGCGGAGTTTAAAACCTTCTTAATAATCTCAGCACCTTTTTTTGGGCTGTAATTCAATACCAGTAGTGCTTCTTCTACACCTTTGCCCCGGATTTGGTCAGCGACCAATCGGGCTTTTTGTGCAGAAAGGCGTGCGCCTTTTAAATGTGCTCTAACTTGCATATGGCCCCCTAGCGCGCTTTCTTATCAGCGGAATGTCCGCGATATGTTCGCGTGGCAGAGAATTCGCCCAATTTATGCCCTACCATGTCTTCATTAATAGACACTGGAATGTGCTGCCTTCCGTTATGGACGGCGATGGTTAGACCAATCATTTCCGGAGAAACCATTGAACGTCTTGACCAAGTCTTTATAGGACGCTTATCGTTATTTTCAGCGGCAACTTGCACTTTCTTCATTAAATGAAGATCTATGAAAGGGCCTTTTTTAAGTGAACGTGGCACGTAGTAATTCCTCTATCACTCGCCTTAGCGGCTTGAATTTCTGCGACGGACAATCATGCTGTCAGTGCGTTTGTTGGATCGTGTTTTGTAACCTTTGGTTGGCGTACCCCAAGGTGAAACTGGGTGACGACCGCCTGAAGTTCTACCTTCACCACCACCATGTGGGTGATCTACCGGGTTCATAGCAACACCACGAACCGTTGGTCTAACACCTCTCCATCGTTTCGCACCGGCTTTACCGAGTGAACGGAGAGCATGTTCTGAATTAGAAACCTCACCCATAGTCGCACGGCAGTCACTTAGCACTTTACGCATTTCACCAGAGCGAAGACGTATAGTCGCATAGTTACCTTCTCGAGCAACCAGCTGCAATGATGTTCCCGCACTGCGAGCAATTTGTGCTCCTTTACCAGGCTTCATCTCTACACAATGAACTGTGCTTCCTAATGGGATGTTGCGAAGAGGTAATGTATTTCCTACCTTAATAGGAGCCTCTTCACCAGACATCAATACGTCACCTTTGTTAATCTTCGCTGGTGCAATAATGTATCTGCGCTCACCGTCGGCGTAGAGCATTAAAGCGATATTGGCAGATCGGTTTGGATCGTACTCCAACCGTTCAACTCTCGCTTCTATACCATCTTTATCACGCTTGAAGTCAATAATGCGGTATCTCTGCTTGTGACCACCACCAATATGGCGTGTGGTGATTCTTCCTCTATTATTTCTACCACCGCTCCTAGTTTTAGGCGCGGTTAGAGGGCCATAAGGTTCGCCCTTATGTAAATCCGGGTTAACTACCTTAACAACAAAACGTCGTCCCGGAGAGGTAGGTTTACACTTTACTACTGGCATGATTTTCCCCTTAGCTCCCGGTTAACCGATGTCAGCGAAGTCAATATCATGACCTGCTTCCAATCGAACGTATGCTTTTTTCCAATTTGAGCGCTTACGAATCTTGCCCTTTGGAGTGCGTTTAGTCTTACCTTTAACAACCAGTACTTGTAGGTCTCTAACAACAACGTTAAAAATCTTTTCGACCGCTGTTTTAATTTCTGGCTTAGTAGCATCAATAGACACTTTAAATGTGTACTGATTATTCACATCACTGAGAATAGCTGCTTTTTCCGAGACATGAGCCCCGCGAACCACTGAGTACATGCGTTCTATATTCATGACAACATCTCCTCGACTTTCTTAAGTGCAGGAACTGTAATCAGAACATTTTGGAATCCGATTAAACTAACTGGATCAATGCCAGGAACGTCAAGCACATCAACCTTGTGTAGATTTCTCGCTGCAAGATAAAGATTTTCTTCTACCGTTTCAGTAACGATTAAAACGTTATCCAAGCTGAAACCTTGAAGCTTACTAATCAAGTCTTTCGTCTTGTGAGACTCAATAGAAAACTCATTAACCACGATCAATCGATCCTGGCGGATAAGCTCAGAAAGGATGCACTGCATAGCTCCGCGGTACATTTTCTTATTAAGCTTCTTAGTATGATCTTGCGGACGTGCCGCAAATGTAACGCCACCGCCACGCCAAATTGGCCCGCGGATAGTACCAGCACGCGCTCGGCCAGTACCCTTTTGACGCCATGGCTTACGTCCGCCACCGCTTACTTCTGAACGGGTCTTTTGCT
>CAJWGN010000012.1 GCA_913031035.1 uncultured Gammaproteobacteria bacterium | reverse complement strand
GGAAATTTCACTAGGGTTAATTTTTGTCCAACTTATCATCTTGCTTCTTGCCCACCGTAATTATAACCGTATCAGTAGCAATCGCTTTTTGATGATCAGTTACCCTGAGGACCACAGTATTCGTTCCATCAACTAATTTTAAGTCAATTTTATAGCTAGTAGAGTTTTTCCCTGGCTCACTAGACAAAACTGAACCGTTCACCAACCACTCAGTAGTTATAGGGATTTTATAGGCCTTATTATTTCCGCTAAACTCGTGATCAAAGATAGTTCCCATAAAGTTAACGGACTCCCCTGCCACCCCATCGGTATCCTTCACCGAACGACTACCGCCTGAAATACTGGCTATGGGCAGAACATTTTCAAGGCCTTCATTACCAGAAGTTAAAAAAGTAGGCATACCTAACACTAACAATGACTGTGGTATCGTCCCCGAAAACAAATTATTACGAAGGTCTAAATTTCTGAGTGTAGACATACTCGAGAGAGCTGATAGCGAGCCCGTTATAGAATTATCCCCAACAACAAAAGTATTCAATTTAGAAAAAGAATTAAGCTCTTTCGGCAATACTCCCGACAGGCTGTTACTAGAAAGAAAAATACTCTGCACCTGCCCATCCGAGCAATCAATCCCAAACCAGTCACACTCGGTTCCGGCTGCTCCCAGCCAACCTGTTTTCTTTAACCAGTTGTCACCATTAGTCGAATTATAAAGAGCTATTAAAGCATCTCTCTCCGTCGAATCACCTTTCACCGTGATTGTTACAGTCTCAGTTGTAAAAGCATCTTTATCATCGGTCGCTTTAAAAGTGACATCCGCAGGGCCATCGGGCAATGCAAGGGTGGTGCTCGTGCCAGTCGCCAATAACGAACCGTTTACCGACCATTGTGTTGAGACAATGCTCCCTGTAGTGACTGTTGCACTCGCGGTAACGGTGACGAATTCACCCGCCTTACCATCAGTGTCAGAGATCGTTCGGCTCCCGCCAGATATACTAACTGTCTGAGCCCAGGAATAAGATGAAAAACAAGCCACTATAGCTAAAAAAAGAAATCTTAATGTCATGATATATAGTCCCTAAAGCAGGTAATTTCCAAACGCCACGGTATCTGCCTTGCTTAAATCGTCGTTACTCTTTGATTCTTGCTGATTAGCCATCTACTTTATAGCTCCGTACGCCTTTGCATAGAGTGGGTTTTTAACCATAATCTTGGGAATTGTCTCTGAGATGAGCACTTTCATAGTAAGGCACTCAAACAACGGCGATTACGCAAAGTGGCGACTATTAATTTTTTCATTTCTACTTCCTTCAGAGCTTCTAATTTATTTTCGCAGAACATAATTATATCTAAACATCATCTACGGTGGATAAATGTGCGACGTTTCTCACTTTGAACAGTTTCATAGTCTGTCCTGTTGTTGCTGGTTCAACCTAGAATATTCTAGGTTGATTATAAGAATGTCTTGTTGCTCGTCCGGAATAGTCTATGTGACAGGTGTACCTACTTGTACCTACAGTAGACCCAAATCAAACGCTGGTTTTAAGCTCTTCGTGTAACTGTCAGGCTGGTAATCGTGTTCATCTGCTGACTTGGAAGCGATAGCGGCCATAGGAGGCGCTAGGTACTTACACAACTTGATTACAGCATCGACCCTAGCCTGTGCTCTAATTCTGCCAATGTCTCTGGTAGACGCTCTAACTCCCCTGAGAGGGCAATAGACAATGCAGACCTAATCTCGATTGTGACCCTATTTGGCGTACCTGCTACGCGACCGCCTGTCTTAATTCTAGACACCTGTTACACCTCAAAAACTGTTTAATATGGATTTTAATCTTGCTGTAATCTTGCCCTATTCTTGCCCGTCCAAGCCCCTGATAATCATAAGCTTACTTCTCTAAACCCTAGGCGGGAATAACGAGCCTAATGTATGGCTTTAATACGTAGGAGTTTATGACCTCTTAGGCTGTGTAACTCTGTTACTGAAGCCTGTTACGGCCTTATGATTCATCGCGCAAATTGTAGTCAATGGCGGTTTCCTCTATTCTTCGTTCTCTAGTTTTAGTGCGAGACCGTATCGATGCTCAGTGATCAGCAAATACATGAATTAGTGAACAGCCATGGCCGCTCTGTGAGTGCAGGGCGTTCTATTGCGGAGTTGATCAGCGATGGAGAGCTGCCGCGCTTGAAGAACAGCGCTGTGGCAAAGGGCAAGGTGTCCGATTCCGTTTACGGCGAAGCGCTGGTGAGCAAGAGTGGCCGCCCGTTGCGGCTTATGTTCAGGAATAACCGTATTTCAACCCATGATGTAAATCGTGGGGCAATCCCGTTTAAAGATCAGGTCTTGGCAATCAATCACGACTTGATGCTGACGCTGCTTGAAGAGGTGCTAGGCTCTTCTCAATTTAAGGTTGCCGGATTGCGCCCTACCTCAACAGTAATTCCTGCCGAGAATTTAACGTTAATAGCCTTAGAAAACGTGCTGCGCCTGTACAACGCAGAGAGTTCCACCTCCACTTCACTGTTTCAACACTGGCAGGCCGCCAAGAAGTCAGGCCAGATAACTCTGAACTTTGCAGGTCATCAGATTTCGGTCAACGAGTTGAGTGTGAATGGAAGGCTTCCTTACGTAATGGATACCCCAAGCACTAAGGCTGAAGTAGATCATACGACAGACGCTAGATCCCTCGTGGAAGCGGGTGTCTGCAGCTTTGATCAATATACGAAAATCCGCAATTCATCCCTTATGGCTTTCGGCATAGTCTCTCAATATCTGGTATCGAAAGGGATGGTGCTTGTTGATACTAAAACTGAGCACGGGATTAATCAGGATGGCAAAATTGTTGCAGCTGATGAACTTTATACAATGGATTCATCGCGGTTTTGGCGAATGAATGAGAAAGGCTCGCTGGAGCTTCGTGATGGCAAGCCGGTGTCTTTTTCGAAAGAGTTTGCCAGGGGCATGGTCACTGAGGTGAATCAGCAGTTTACCGAAGACCAAGCTAACGAAATAGCAGTTCGATATATTCAAGGTTTACAGCATTTAACCGGTGAAGAATTTTCGCCGGATTTACGCAGTCGCGATGAGCGGATTGTCGAGTCGACCAATTTAATACTTGATGCACTTCTGTAGTTTGTTGTTTCGCACTACTGGTGTTTTCAACTTTAAGAGAGGCAACAATGGGTTACCTAATACGAGTTGGTTATTTACTCTTGAGCTGCAGCGTTATGGCAGCTTGTTCACAGCAACCACCGAGCAGTGAGACCGCCCCTCTAATGATAAGCCCTCAGTTTACCCTGACGAGCGCGGATTATGAGCGTGCTGAAAGTTTTCTTAGGCCTAATACGGATAAGTTGCTAACGGGTCGGGTTATCGCTCAGTTTTGGCAGCAAGACGATACCCTCATCTACCGTCGTGCAACTTTGCGCGGATCAGAATACATTCTTGCTAATCCTGCTGAAGGATCCAAGAGTGCTCTTATTGATAACAGTAGGCTTGCGCCATTATTAGAGCCTTACTTTTCCGGCGCGCAGTGGGACCAAGCTAATCTTTCACTTTCTGCGATCACCTTGAGAGCCGAGCAGCAGTCCCTTGAATTTAGTTTTTCGGGGTCTAATTTCCTCCTCGATCTTGATGGTTACAAATTGGTTAAGTTAGCAGACGCCGCCGCAAATGAATATTTGTCGCCGGATGGAAGCAAAGCAGTTTTTATTGATGCCCATAACCTCATGGTCCGCGACACGGTAAGTAATTCTATTAGTCAGCTTACTTTTGATGGAGCTCCGGACTATGGTTACGGAACCAATAATGCTGGTTGGTTAAGAGACAAAGGTCCAGTTCTACGCTGGTCACCTGATTCCACTAAAATAGCTACTTTTCGTCATGACGCTCGCAATGTTCGAGAGATGGCTGTTTACAATACCAAAGTTGGTCACGTCGACGTAGATGTATGGAAATATCCATTACCTGGTGATGACAGTATTTTTATGATTGAGCGCGTCGTGATTCACCTAGGTCCTGAGCCAAAACTAGTAAAACTAAAGCTGCCACCGGACCCTCATAGGTCAACGACCAGCGATCATGTGGCAGGCCGAGGTGGATTATTCCTTGATGTGCAGTGGAGCGAAGACAGCCAAGACCTGGCATTCGTCTCATCGTCACGGGACCACAAAGTTGCTCAACTGAGAATGGCAGATATAGACACAGGTGAGGTGAGGGACGTGTTTTTGGAGGGGGTGGCAACTTACTTCGAATCAGGTTTTAGTGATGCGAATTGGCGAGTTCTGCCCAGTGAGAATTCTTTTATCTGGTTTTCAGAAAAAGAAAACTGGGGACATTTGTATTTGCATGACCTGAGCAACGGCGATCTTAAACTACAGTTAACGAAAGGTAATTGGCGTGTTCTTGATGTCGTGAATCTGGATCAGGATAGTCGCCAGGTTTATTTCACCGGATCAAATTTAGAAACCGGCGATCCCTACTATCAATACTTGTACCGCATTGATTTGGACGGCGGTGGTTTGGTTAATTTGACACTCGAACCTGCTAATCACCGTATCGACTGGTCTGAGTCAAAGCGTTATTTCGTGGACAGTTATTCTACGCCCATTGATGCTGGCGCTAGCGTTATAAAAAAAGCGAACGGAGCGGTGGTTATGGAACTAGAGAGGCCAGATATGAGCCCCTTGGTAGATTCTGGTTGGGTGCCTGCTGAGCAAATTGTGGTGAAAGCTAGAGACCAGCTCACCGACATCTACGGATTGTTATACAAGCCGAGCAATTTCGACCCTAGCCATAGTTATCCCATTCTCAATTATCTTTATCCCGGCCCTCAGTCTGGAAGTGTTGGTACGCGCTCATTCGTGACCGCCAGAGGGGACAAGCAAGCAATAGCAGAGTTAGGTTTTATTGTAGTGGAAGTCGATGCCATGGGTACACCGGGTCGCTCTAAGGACTTTCATGATGCTTACTACGGGAATATGGGGGATAACGGCCTTCCAGATCAAATTGCCGCACTCCGCGAATTAGCAGCGGACAGGCCGTATATGGATATCGACCACGTCGGCATTTGGGGGCATTCAGGTGGTGGTTACGCGTCAACTGCTGGCATACTCAGATACCCAGATTTTTTTAAGGTGGCGGTGTCAGGTGCTGGTAACCACGACAACCGGAACTACGAAGATGATTGGGGTGAAAAATGGCAGGGCCTATTAGAAACCTCTTTAGAGGCACAGCCCAGCTCTGATGAGGCCGATTCACAGGTGCTGCGAACCAACTATGACAACCAAGCGAATCAACTTCTTGCTGAGAATTTAGAGGGGAAGCTCTTACTTGCCCATGGGATGATGGACACGAACGTTCATCCCTCAAACACCCTGCTGGTGGTTGATGCGTTGATTGATGCAGAAAAAGATTTCGATTTATTAGTGCTGCCAAACGCCGGTCATGGTTTTGGTAATCGGCGTTATTTTATGAAAAAGCGCTGGGACTATTTTGTTAGGCATCTGGCTAAAATGGAGCCGATAAGCTACCGCTTTGCTGACAATATTAGGTGAGTTTGAGTAAGAAAGCTCGGAGGTTGTGCACTTCAAACCTCGGCTATTTCAGGTATGGTACGTTGCTGAATAAGCTCGAAAACAGACTTAAAAGCTTTTTTTAAGCAAGAATAAGACTGCCCAGGCCAGATTTTTCTAGCTTGAGCCAATGCTAATTTTTCAATAAAAAACAAGTGGAGGTAGGGATGAAAAAGCTCAAGCAATGGTTGGTATATAGCAGCTCTGTTGCTGGTATTTTAGCCACAATATTAACCCCGAGTCTGACGCTAGCAACGGATGCTGATTATTTGCCACCGAAGACGTCTTTTGGTGTCCCCGATGTGCAAGGGATTTGGAACTATCAGACGCGAACCTCTCTCGAGCGGCCAGATGCCTATGCCGGAGAATTGGAAGTTGACGAAGCCACCATGCTAGAAAAAATGGTTTCGACCCCCGACTTTATTGCTTTTTTAGAGGCCACTGGTGCGGAAGCGCCGGGACCGGAAAATGTCGGCGGATACAACGGGTTTTGGATCACCCCAGGGGATGCCCTCGCCAGCATGAATGGAAGGTTTCGGACATCAATTATTGTAGATCCTGTTGATGGACAAATTCCGTGGACTGAAGCGGGTGAAGCTGTGCGTGGTTTGCAGCGTTATTCGCTGCCTATGGGCCGAGCTGAAAGCGACGGGCCAGAAGGGCGTACCTTAGCAGATCGATGCTTGATGAGCTTTGCCTCTACGGCACCTTTTTTGAGCAGCCTCTACAACAATAATATGCAAATTGTACAGTCGCCAACTCATGTAATGATCTTGGCAG
The DNA here is from genome assembly GCA_913031035.1 of uncultured Gammaproteobacteria bacterium. Classification (GTDB taxonomy): domain Bacteria; phylum Pseudomonadota; class Gammaproteobacteria; order Pseudomonadales; family Pseudohongiellaceae; genus UBA9145. The sequence continues at coordinate 37,767 of CAJWGN010000012.1, read as the reverse complement.
AAATGGTTCACAATACTCGTGTTGTTCGAGTTGGCGATGAGTTTAGAGATTTGCCTTTTGAGCAATGGATGGGAGACTCAATAGGCTATTACGAAGGCGATAGCCTAGTTGTTGAAACTAGAGATTTCCATCAATGGCAGGTGGCCAAAGAGCGCCTGACCTCTGAAAACATGAAGCTAATTGAGCGTTTTACTCGTGTTGCAGACGATAAAATCCACTATGAATTTACGGTTGAAGATTCTGACCTATATACCCAGTCATGGACCGGAGAGCTGCCAATGTATACCGCGGATGGATTGTATGAATACGCTTGCCATGAAGGCAACTATGCAATGCCTGCTATATTGGCCGGGGAGCGCCGGGGCGAAGCCGATGCCAAAGCAGCGGCCGAACGTTAAGCTGCAGCAGTATTTTAAGCCGGCTTGAGGTTAGCTTTATCTAGACTGTTTTTACCGCGTTATTTTAAAAAATACTTCTAGCCGCTAAATTTCATCTATCAGCAATTAAGTTGGACCGTGGAGGGTTTTGTGGAACAAATCGAAAACGCCTTAGCAAAGTTTGCTGGCTTTATGTGGGGACCACCTCTTGTTGTACTTTTAGTGGGTGGCGGTTTGTTTTTTATGATTCACTCGCGACTGCTGCAGTATCGTTATATTGGGCACAGCTTAGATTTATTGCGAGGCAAGTACCATGAGGCGGCTAATGCCGCAGCAGGTGATATTTCTCACTGGGGCGCATTAGCGACCGCGCTATCTGGCACCATTGGTCTTGGTAACATCACCGGGGTTGCAGTTGCCATAACGATTGGCGGGCCAGGTGCAATATTCTGGATGTGGATTACCGCTATAGTTGGCACCTCAACTAAATTCTATACAGCCTCATTGGCTATTATGTACCGTGGCCATGATGACAAGGGCAATCTTCAAGGCGGCCCGATGTATGTGATTCAGGAAGGTCTAGGCAGGAAGTGGATGCCGCTTGCGATTATGTTCGCCTTTGCAGGATTGCTGGGAACCTCCCCAGTCTTTCAGATTAACCAGCTAGTACAAATTCTCCGGGATGTTATCGCGGTGCCTCTTGGCGTTGCTACGGTAGAGGATCACTTTAGTTTTGATCTGGTGATGGGTCTGTTGATGGCGGCGCTGGTTTACTCGGTGATCGCCGGAAAGATCAAGCGCATCTCTCTCGTAGCTGGCAAGATTGTTCCCTTCATGGTTGTTTTCTATGTCCTCATTACGGCATATCTGCTTATAAGCAATGCTTCAGCGATTCCGAGAATGTTCGCATTAATTTTTACTGATGCTTTTACCGGTAATGCAGTTTCTGGAGGAGTCATAGGTGCGGTAATTCTTATTGGCGTGCAGCGTGGCGTATTCTCTAATGAGGCTGGTATTGGCACTGAGTCTTTGGCACACGGTGCGGCTAAAACTAATGAGCCTATTAGGGAAGGCTTGGTGGCCATGGTTGGGCCGGTGATCGATACTCTGATTGTTTGTACGTGCACTGCTTTGGCGCTTTTGGTGACAGGCGTGTGGGAAGGTGATGCGGTTGGCGTGTCGATGACGTCAGCGGCTTATGAGCAGGTGTTCCCTGGATTTGGCTCCTATTTAATTCTTATTATGGTGTTTGCGATGAGCACTACCACCGTGCTGACCTATTGGTATTATGGCAGTAAATGCATGGCATTTTTATTTGGAACCGCCATGCAAAAATATTACACCTTGGGCTATATGATGCTAATTGCAATTGGTGCGGTGGCATCAATGGAAGCGGTGATTAATCTTTTTGATGGCGTCTATGCGACCATGGCCATACCCACCATGATATCCACCATACTGTTAGCTCCGAAAGTTCGTGAAAGGGCTAAAGATTACTTCAAGAGGTTGGATGCTGGTGAGTTTGAGTCTCAAAAAAAAACCATAACAAAGGACACAGCTGAAAAAACTGCCCAGGGCTAGAGGTGCAATGTTTAAAAACCGTCTCGGTTTTGGATGACTTTCGTCTTACAGCTGCCGCTGGAAATAGGCAGAAGTACGTGCCTTTGATGGAGGTTTAATGAGGTTTTTCTAAGTGTCAGTTGCGCACAAGCTGTGAAACGCGAGTGTTGATCGACATTGATTCCGGTTGGAAAATACCGCTATACCGCCCTGTATTTGCAATGTTCAACATTCTCGCTGATAAAATTATAGGTGAGATTAAGGCATTCGAAGCTCGGGCAAATCAGTGAATGGTTTGCTCGGGCTTTGCTTCATCCTCGTTCATTTTAGCGGCAACAGCTCGTTCTTCAGGTGAAACATAGCTGCGTGTTACTACGGGGCTTTCAAGATACTGTCCAAGTTCGGCTAAGAAATCATCCATGTGCTCTGTTTGGTAATGGTCTTGTAGGCTTTCAGCATTCTCCCATTCTTGTAAGAGAATAACCTGATTGGTGTCAGTGATGCCTTCAAAATACTCGTAGCTAATGCAGCCTGGTTCGGCAAGGCTTAGCTGAACCATATTTTTCATTAGATCGATTACTGTCGATTTACCTTTAGACAATAATTGGAATGTGCTCTGTACCATAATCATAGGGATTACTTTCTCGTTAATTGGGGCTGTTTACGATTATAACCCGTTTTAGCTTAACCGCAGCTGACTATAGTTAATGTGAGGGCGATTGAGCAAATTTCAACTGTTACGGTTGTCCAAACTCCATGCCCCGCCACCCAAACCTGCCGCAACTAGGAGCCCTGCAACGATGCCGAGATTTTTGACGAAATTCTGGGTTTCATGAGCAGTTTGTAATTCCCCCGCTGGCAAGGTCCAAAAATCATGGATCACCAAATTAATAACAAGGGTGAGCCCGGCGAGTAAAAAGGCCGCAGCCTTCGTCTTAAATCCGACAATCATTGCTCCACCGCAGCCCAGCTGAATGATGATGGTAAGAATTAGAAAAAACGGCACGAAGATCATGCCATTGGCAGCCATGTAGTCTGCTGTGCCTTCGTAACCAAGGACTTTGCTTACCCCGCCTGGCAAAAAGAAATACAAGCCTAAAAGGACTCGGCCGGCGGTGACATTAATTTTCCCGAAGGTATCTAACATGATTGCGTCCCTAAAAATGTCGATCTTAGACTATTGTGGCTGGGTTTTGTTGTTGCAGACTAATCGCCGCGCCAGCAGTTAACAAGAGATAATGTCTGAGCGGCAAATTATTCTCACCACCAAGGGTAGAACGGGGGCATATCCGACGATGCTTTATCAGTATAGTTTGCGGGACGCTTTTCTAGAAAGGCTTGAACACCTTCTTTTCCGCTGTTTTGTGATGCGTAGTAAATTGCCAGTGAATCAATTTCGTGCGCTTCAAGGGGGCTGGGCAGAGCCGCATTGCGGTACATCATCTGACGAGTCAGCGCGATGGCAACAGGACTGTGTTGAGCTATACGTGCAGCGATTTCATAGGCTTTATCTAAAAGTGACTCTGGTGTTTCTACTGAGTTTAAAAAGCCTTTGCGCTCAAGCTCACCGGCTTTGATAAGGTCCCCGCTGTAAACCCATTCTAACGCTGTCCCCATGTTTACAATGCGAGGGAGAAACCAGGAAGAACATGCTTCTGGGGTAATGCCAATTTTATTAAAAACAAAGCCGACCTTGGCGTTCTCAGACGCTAATCTGATATCCATGGCACAGGTCATCGTGGCGCCAATACCGACAGCTGCGCCATTGATAGCAGCGATAACTGGTTTCTTACAATTGAAAATGGCAAGTGCCACCTGGCCGCCGGTATCTCTAACCCCTTCTTCAATTTCTTTTTCGCGTAAACGTGTTTTCATGTCTTGGAGGGTGGGTTGTAAGCTTTCATCCAAACCAAAAACATTTCCGTTTATAGACAAATCCATGCCAGCGCAAAATGCTTTGCCCGAGCCGGTGACAACGATTGCTCTTATCTCATCATTGTCATTAGCTTGCTCAAAAGCGGCAATAAGTTCATTTGCCATTTCGACTGTAAAAGCGTTTAGCTGCTCGGGTCGATTTAGCGTGATGGTAAGGATATTGTTGTTGATTTCATGAAGCAGTGTTGTAAAAGTCATACTTACACCTAGTTAGCAGTAGTTAAAAGACTGATGATGGGCAATGTGTTTAAAAGGATTCTAAGGGGCGGAGAGTTTGAGGCGGTAGAGTTCAATTTCTCCTTCCCGCATCCTTCCTTTAAGGTTGATATCTTCTTCCTGTTGAGTGACCGCTGATTTGGTTGCGGTGATGGTGATTGCTTCGCCACGGAACAGGAGGCCCGGAGCTTTAAGGGCCTTGTTAACTTTATTGATTAGTGCTTCGCAGACTTTCTCGTCGACCCTAGGAAGTAACATCCTCAAGTCTATGAAGCTTGGCCCTGCTAAGACATCTTTATTGCGCCGCCCCTCGGTGGCCATCATGGAAAAGTGCCGTCTCATTTCATTGGCTACCCTGTAGTCATATTTTTTAACGGCACTATCCATGTTATCAATTTCGATGGTGAGTAAAGACACAGGCTCGCTGTATCGAATTGCTATACCGAAGTGCTCTACCCATAACCCTTTGACCGACTTCAATAAAAATCCGGTTATTTAACATCGTAGTAACAGGGTCGAAGACTGTGTTCTCTTGGCGTTCCATATAGAGCTCTTCCATCGTCGTGATAATGGTGGCAAAGGCGAATACAGCTGTCGTAAAAATAGCGCTCAGCAGAACAATGGAGTTGCCTGAATCGCTTAATGTGAGAGGCGCTGCGGAGCGTAAAAACATGACTATTATTTCTGTGACTGCGTTGGAGGTGAAAAGCATTAGAGCGAGGAAGGCTCCAAAGTTTGCACTTACTGCTATTGCCGAGAGGCGTTTACGCGCCTCTTTGAGCCCGCTAGAAATGATGTAGACGTAAAATAAATTGAAAGTAAACATCATTGCCGTGTAAAGACGAATTCGCGAGACGGCGTCTTCCTGTATAAACGTAAAATAATGAAGGCCTACTATTGTCACTGCAGTCAGCGCGGAGGTAACCGCGGCTATCCTCGATTCTTCCTGTGTCCAGAATTTTGCTAAATCAATTAAAAGAGGGATTCGTCCAAGTATAATCAAACTATTTGCGATGACGATCGAAACCAGTAACGGCAACGGTCCTTCTGTGGATAGCAATAAGATACCAATGCTAGTTACGGTGAAAACGACTGTAATTAGGAAAAGCCCCGAAATATGTCTATTGTCAGCCCAGTTCACGAACAGAGCAATACTGCACATAGTGGAAGTAAGACCTAGTGCGATCGTGAGGGTTTCCATAATGCCGGTTTAGATGGCCTCGACTGACTTGAGAGCCACTATATCGGATTCACTGAAACCCCAGTCTTGTAAAATAGATTCTGTATGCTCCCCTGCAATTGCAGCCGGAGACTGGACCTGCCCCTGAGTTCTGCTGAATCTTGGCGCTGGTGCTGGCTGAGTCACCCCATCAATGTCGATAAAGGTTTCTCGCGCTCGGTTGTGAGGGTGAGCTGGAGCCTCTTTTAAATCGAGGACCGGAGCGAAACACACATCAGTGCCTTCCATCAGATCACACCAGGCTGTTTGAGTTTTTGTTTTAAAAAGATCGGTAAGCTTGTTGCGCAGTTCTGGCCATTGAGATTGATCTTGCTGTGCCAAAAAAGCTTCGTCAGTAATGCCGCATTTTTGAAGCAAAAGCGCATAAAACTGAGGTTCAATGGAGCCGATGGAAATGTATTTACCATCACTGCACTCGTAGCTGCCATAGTAGTGCGCGCCTCCATCCAGCTTGTTGCTGTAGCGATCGGTGGTCCACATATTCATCGCCATGAGGCCGTAGAACGGGCTCAAAAGACTTGCTGTGCCGTCAGTCATAGCCGCATCTATGACTTGTCCCTTTCCAGATTTCCCTTTCTCTACTAACGCTGCCAGCATCCCGGTAAGCAGGTACATGGCCCCACCACCAAAATCTCCAACTAAGTTTAGCGGAGGCGCAGGTGGTCGATCTGAGTAGCCCATAGCGCCAAGTGCGCCGCCAATGGAAATATAATTAATATCGTGCCCAGCCGTATGCGCCAGCGGGCCAGTTTGTCCCCAGCCTGTCATGCGTCCATAAACTAGGCCTGGATTGCGCTCAAGGCAGATATCTGGCCCGAGGCCGAGCCTTTCCATAACCCCGGGTCGGAAGCCTTCGAGCAGACCATCGGCACTGGCAATTAAACGCAATGTTGCGGCAACAGCTGCTGGGTTTTTCAAATCTAGAGCGATTGATTTCCTGCCACGATTGAGAACGTTGGCAGCATGTCCTGTGCCTTTGTGGCTAAGCCGGTCAATGCGGATGACTTCTGCTCCCATGTCCGACAGCATCATGGCACAAAATGGGCCGGGCCCAATGCCAGCCATCTCTACAATACGTATACCTGCAAGTGGTCCCATGAAGTTCCCTTAATTTTCACTTAATGGTCAGATAATAGGGGATACAGGGCCAAGAATAAACGTTAATTTGTTTGTTTTTCTTCTAGAGTGCCTGCGTTTTAGCTAATTTGATTGGTTTCACTTTTCTAACTGATCCTTTATGCTTGGACGTCTTTTTGCCACAAAAACTATCTAGCGAGATTCCCCCATTATGGATTTAAAAGGTAAGACAGCATTTATCACTGGTGGCGCTTCCGGCCTTGGGTTAGCGACAGCTGAGAATTTTATTGCAGCAGGGGCTAACGTCCTGCTGTATGACTTAAACGCGGAACAGCTTGAGCGGCAAGCTACTCGCCTTGGAGATAATGCGGCGTGGTATGCCGGTGATGTGGCAGATGAGGTAGGGGTTGCCGCTGCCATCGCTAAGGCTAAGGAGGTGTTCGGTACAATTCATATCAATGTAAACTCAGCGGGTATTGGCGGTGCAACACGGACGGTGGGTAAAAATGGGCCAATGCCACTGGAGAAGTTCGAGCATATTATTAGAGTGAACCTTATCGGTACATTCAATGTGCTGCGTTTGTGTGCAGAAGTTATGCAGCAGAACGATGTGCAAACCCAGGACAACGAACGCGGAGTGATCATCAATGTCGCTTCTATCGCCGCATTCGATGGACAGACAGGGCAGGCTGCCTATGCCGCGTCAAAAGGTGGGATTGTGGCAATGACACTGCCTATCGCCCGGGATTTAGCGAAGCGCGGAGTTCGTGTTATGACGGTGGCGCCAGGGATTTTTGAAACTCCCTTATTGGCGAAAGCGCCGGATGAAGTGCGTGATCCATTGATAGCTATTACCCAGTTTCCAAAGCGTTTAGGTAACCCAATTGAATTTGCAGAAGAAGTAGCTCATATCGTTAACTGCGGTTATTTAAACGGAGAAACAATCAGACTTGACGCGGCTATAAGAATGCCGGCGCTATAATCAAGACACAGTTTTGGCAGCACGTAACGCTACTAATTAGAATCTAACAGTTAGAAAAATGAGGAATTATAAATGGCTGATGCATACATAGTAGGTGCCGTTAGAACGGCAACTGGAAAGCGCAAGGGAAGACTTAGCACCATTCACCCTATTGATTTGGGAGCGGCGGTAATAGATGAGCTAGTAGATAGGACTGGCATCCCCACCGGGGCCGTTGATGACGTTATTTTTGGAGTGGTTAGTCAGATTGGCGCGCAAGCTGGAAATTTGGGTCGTAACGTTTCGATGGCATCTAAGTTAGATTTAGAGGTCCCGGGTACAACAGTTGATCGTCAATGCGGCTCTTCACTGCAAGCAATCCAGTTTGGTGCGCAAGCTGTCATGTCAGGAACTCAAGACGTTATAATTTGCGGCGGTGTTGAGGCGATGAGTACAGTGGAAATTGGTTCCAATATTCGTGATGGACTTGAGCATGGCAGGGGCACACCGAAAGGCGAGCGTTTAGAAACTCAGTATCCAGGAATCCGGTTTAGTCAATTCGATGGTGCTGAGCTGTTAGCCGAAAAATACCAAATAACGCGACATGACTTAGATTCTTTTGCTGTATTAAGTCACCAACGTGCTGCGGCAGCAACCGATGCCGGGCACTTTAAACAAGAAGTTGTTCCGCTGAACATCAAGCTGGAAGATGGCAGTGACGATGTCCATGTGAAAGATGAAGGTATTCGAGCTGGAGCATCGCTCGAAGGGCTTCAAGCATTAAATACTTTGCGCGAAGGTGGGGTTATTACTGCCGGCTCAGCTAGTCAAATCAGTGATGGCGCAGCGGCGATTATGGTTGCCAATGAGGCTGCCGTTAAGGCGCATAATCTGCCAGTACGTGCAAAAATACATTCCCTCGCTGTTGTCGGTTCTGATCCGGTTATTATGCTGGAAGGACCAATACCTGCCACCCAAAAAGTGTTAGAAAAAGCGGGCTTAAAAATAGAAGACATTGATCTTTATGAGGTGAATGAGGCCTTTGGTTCGGTACCACTTGCCTGGGCAAAGGCGGTGAATGCTGATCTAGATAAGCTGAATGTAAATGGCGGTGCGCAGGCACTTGGTCACCCTCTGGGAGCGACAGGGGCCAAGTTAATGACCACTCTTGTTCATGAGCTTGAGCGCAGGCAAGCAAAATATGGCTTAATCGCCATCTGCGAAGGCGGCGGTACTGCCAACGCTATGATTATTGAGCGTATGGATTCCGTGCAGGCCTAAATTGCAGTGCTATTTTTGTGTGCTGTTATAACTATTTTAATTTTTGCCTTTCAATGCAAAGAAGATAGACAACGAGGGATTAAATCAGAATGTTGCTAGAAAACTATGAGTCACCTTGGATGGACGAAGAGCTGCATATTATGCGCAATGCGGTTCGCAAATTTATTGATCGTGAATTTGTCCCGCACATGGATAAATGGGAGAAGCAGGGTTTTGTTGACCGCGAAGCTTGGTTAAAAGCAGGTGAGTCTGGGCTTCTTTGCGCGTCAATTCCTGAGCAATGGGGCGGCGGCGGCGGTAATTTTAAGCATGAAATGGTTCTTGTTGAAGAGCTTAGCTTTGCCAATGTTAGCGGCTTCGGTAACAGTGTTCATTCGGGGATCGTAGCTCACTACATCAACTCTTATGGAACTGAAGAGCAGAAGGGGCGCTGGTTGCCTAAAATGGCTAAAGGCGAAATCATTTCCGCGATAGCAATGACCGAGCCTGGCACCGGTTCTGATCTTCAGGCAGTTTCTACCACCGCAATACGCGATGGTGATTGTTACGTGGTAAACGGTCAAAAAACATTTTTGAGCAACGGTCAGATGGCAGATTTGATTTGTGTTGTTGCTAAAACAGATCCATCCGAAGGCGGTAAAGGTATTTCTCTTATTATGGTAGAGACAGCCGGAGTCGAGGGAGATGGTGGGTTCTCCCGCGGTCGAAATTTGGAAAAGCTTGGAATGAAGGCGCAGGATACGTCTGAGGTCTTTTTTGCTGATGTTAAAGTGCCAGCGGAGAACTTACTTGGCTCTCATGAGGGTAAAGGCTTTGTTCAGCTTATGGAGCAGTTGCCGCAAGAGCGAGTCATCATTGCAGCCGGTGCTTGTGCGGCGATAGAGAAAGCGCTGAAAATTACATCGGAATACGTGAAAGAGCGTAAGGCGTTTGGAAAACGGATTTTGGATTTTCAAAATACGCAGTTTAAGCTGGCCGAAAGGTATACCGAAGCGAAAATCGCGCGGGTTTTTGTTGATGATTGTGCGGTAAAACTAGCGGAGGGTAAGTTGGACGATGCTACAGCCTCGATGGCCAAATGGTGGACTACTCAAAAGCAGTGCGAAATCGTAGATGAGTGTCTGCAGTTCTTTGGCGGTTACGGATACATGATGGAGTACCCAATTACCAAAATGTATGCGGATAGTCGTATCCAGAAAATTTATGGCGGTAGTAATGAGATTATGAAATTACTGATCGCTAGAGAGATCTAGCCGAGTATTGTGTCAATGGCTAAGCATGGCATTTGTTAATGATTATGTTTAGCTCTTGTTTAGCTCTTGTTTAGCCACCGAAAAACCGGGAGATTACTGACGGACTGCTAACGCACCGAAATCCGGTGTGATTGGTAGCGGAAGTCGGGTCTGCTGGCATTCTGGCACTGACTCGAAAGCCGCTGCAATAATTGTCGGCGCAGAGGAAGGAGCCACCCCGAATGCTTCTTTTGGGAATAGACGGCTCATTTGGATCGATACTGTCGGTCATCTCGACGCCTGCGGGGTTTTTTGCGGGTCCAAAAGAATAGTATTGAGGGTGATACCAGTCCTCGACCCATTCCCAAACGTTGCCGGTGATGTCGTAGAGGCCAAAGTCATTGGCTGGAAAACTGCCGACTGGTGCTGTTGTCGAAAAACCATCTACTTGACTGTCTTTATTTGGAAAATTGCCTTGCCAGGTATTCGAAACAGCTTCGGTGAGATGTAAAGGCTGGTTTCCCCAGCTGTATATATTCCCTTCTTTGCCGCCACGAGCCGCATATTCAAACTGTGCTTCGGTGGGTAGTTTTTTATCAAGCCAATCGCAGTAAGCAAGCGCGTCATCGTAGTTGACTTGAACTACTGGGTGAGTCGCTTTTTCATCGATGCTGGATTTGGACCCTTGAGGTCTGTGCCAATCGGCAGTTTTGATGAGTTTCCACCAATCTAGAGGGCCCATCCTCATGGAATGGTTTTGTTCAGGCGACTCAAAAACCAATGAATCTCCCATTTTTTCGGCATAGGTGACGTAGGCCGTGGTATCAACAAATTTTTGGTAATCGCTATTGCTTACCTCGTATTTATCCATCCAAAAGCCAGATAAATCGAGCTGGTGAGCAGGCGCTTCGTCAGTCATGCCACGATCCGAACCCATTACGAAATTGGCGGAATTCAACCAAATCATTGTTGAGGTGTCTATGTTGTCTTCGATGATAACTAAGTTGTCTATCAAAGCGATGGCTACAACAAATACAAATCCGCCAGCTAGGTCCTTTGAATTACTCATAGATGCAGTGGTTCGACTCTTTAAATTTAGACAGGTTTGTCACTAAGCGCCCTAGTTTAGCAAAGAAACACGACTTGGGCTCCTCTTAGCATTGATTGCTTTATTAATCTTACTGAAATACGCCTGCATAAGGCGATCTATATTGCACTCAATGCAATCCCTTTAGTGTGATGCTGGTTTTGATCCAAAGGAATAGAGTCGCACTGAATAAGAGTTCATACTGTGCTGCATCAGAAACGCGATGTGCGTGGCTATAGCGAGGACAACAGGTGAAAAAACTTATTATTGCTGTTTCGATTATCGTCGTTAGCGGCTCACTATCCCAAGCAGCTGAAACTGGCTATATCCCAGCGCGGACGGCGTTTGGGGCGCCAGATTTTCAAGGTGTTTGGTCCATAGCGACCCAAACGAATCTTGAAAGAGCGGCCCGATTTAACGGCTCACTAGTGATCTCTCAAGAAGAGGCGATACGCTTAGAGGCACAGGTTCAAGCCAGAACGGAGGCAAGCTTGCTGCCTAGTGACCCGGACAGAGAAGCGCCGAGTTCCGGTCAAAATGTTGGCGGATACAATACCTTTTGGATGGACCCGGGCAGTCAGTTAGCTGTGGTCGGAGACGAAATTCGAACCTCTATATTAGTCGATCCGGTGGATGGGCAGCTTCCCTACAGCGAGCAGGGCCGTCTAAATTATGCGGCAGCAATGCAGCGCCGGCAATCTTATGATGGTCCTGAGGTGCGCCCGCTTGGTGAGCGCTGTGTTGTCGGTTTTGGTTCTTCAGGAGGTCCGCCTAAGCTACCTGTGCTCTATAACAATCTCACGCAAATTATTCAGACCCCTGGACATGTCGTATTGGTCGCGGAAATGAATCATGACGCGCGAATAGTCAGAATTGATTCTCCGCATATAGATCCGCCGCAGTATCCGTGGTTAGGGGATTCAATTGGCTACTATGAAGGGGATACGCTTGTGGTGGAAACAACTGATTTTCATCCACAGCAGAGTCTCAGATCTTCCCTTGAGCATCGGTTTTACGGCTCGGTTAAAATGAAGGTCACCGAGCGGTTTACCCGCACTGCTGAGGATTCAGTGCTGTATCAATTTACCGTTGAGGACCCAGAGAATTATAACCAGCCTTGGAGTGGAGAATTACCAATGAATAATTCGGCGCAGCAGATGTTTGAGTACGCTTGTCATGAGGGGAACTATGCGTTGCCCGGTATCTTGGCCGGCGCGAGAAGAGCTGATGCTGACGGCATTGATTATGCCCCCACTGACCCCGGGCAGTAGATGTATCCCAAGGGACTGGGCGAGATAGAACGAACAGAAAGTGAAAGGCAGCTAAGCAAACACCAAAAAAGGTGCGGGTTGCCCCGGCACCTTTTTTACTTTGGCAGCCTTGCTTACCCCGGCAGCTAAATGCCTAACGCAGGCTTGGGAGTTTGTAGCCTTGAGCTACTAGGTCAGCTCGAATGGTCTTTTTATCTATCTTGCCAGTGGAGGTTAGCGGGATGCTTGTTACCGCTATCACTTCATCGGGGAGTTGCCACTTAGCGAAAATGCTGTTGCAGTGCTCCATCACAGCGCTCTGGTCCAGCTCATGGCCTGCAGTCATTACTACCAGGGCAATTGGGCGCTCATCCCATTTAGGGTGAGGCTGGGCGACAACAGCCGCCTGAGCGACGCCATCAATGCCAACGATGTGGTTTTCTAAATCTACCGACGATATCCACTCTCCTCCGGATTTAATTAAATCCTTTGATCGGTCAGAAATAAGGATGTATTGCTCAGGGTCAATTTTTGCAACGTCTCCGGTTACCAGCCAGCCGTCGTGAAATTTCTCCGGCTGGGGGTCGTTATAGTATTCAGAGGCAATCCATGGCCCGCGGATACAGAGTTCGCCTACAGCCTCGCCGTCGTGGGGTAATCTATTCCATTGGTCATCAAAAATTTCGATCTCCAGGCCAGGCATGAACAAACCTGCTTTCGCGATATTTTCAAATTGCTGATCCTCAGATATTCCCATGTGCGATCGTTTGGCCACTTTCCGGGAGAGGGTGCCGAGAGGGTTTGTTTCAGTCATCCCCCAGCCTTGAATCATCTCTATACTGTGGCTATCCCAATACCAGCGCATCATTTCAACGGGCGGCGCCGATCCACCACAAGTTAGGCGGGTTAAGCCGGACAAGTCGTACTTGTCTGGGCTGGCTTCAAGGGTGGCGCGAACACCCTGCCATATCGTGGGTACGCCAGCCGATATAGTTACTTTCTCGTCGTGCATTAATTGCAAGAAGGCGTCGGGTGTCATAAACCTATGAGGCATAACTTGCTTGCAACCCAGCATCGATGCACAGAAAGGTAAACCCCAGCCCATTGCATGAAACATGGGTACGATGCCAAGAACAGAATCTAAGGCCGACAGGCCAAGGGAATCTGTAAGGCATTCGGCTAGTGTATGCAGGTACGTGGAGCGATTGGTGTACATCACACCTTTGGGTTTCCCGGTCGTGCCAGAGGTATAGCAAAGCCCCATGGGTGAGGTTTCGTCTATTTCAGGCCAATCATATTCAGTCGCCTGTGCGGCGATGAAATCTTCGTAATCAATTTGGTTTTCAAATGAGCTTTCACCGCCTTCACCATGACGACAAATGACCAATAACTCTACGCAGGGAACTTTGCCCCAAAGTGGCTCTAGTAAAGGCAATAAATCCTCATCTGCAAAAATGATCCTATCGCCAGCATGGTTGATTATGTACTCAAGATCAGTGCTTGAAAGTCGAATATTCAAAGTGTGTAGAACAGATCCCATCGAAGGGACGCCTTGATAGAGCTCTAAATGACGATAGTTACTCCACATGAAACTGGCGATTCGGTCACCTATCTCAATGCCATGAGTGTTTAAGGCGTGAGCAAGCTGGTTGGCCCGGTCCCAGGTTTGTTTGAGTGTTTGTCGATGAGTCCCCTCTGCTTGCATGGTGACTACTTCAACATCAGGGTCCAGTTTAGCGCCCCTGCCTAAAATTTTTGACATAAGCAGTGGTGTGTTTTGCATGGTCATACCGGTACTCTCCTGATACTAATTTCTAAAATCAATAGGTAAATGAAAGACTAAGGATCGGCAGAATATATTATCTAGTGACGGTGTTCAATTTAGTTTGTCCCAGTCATTAAGCGACTGGCAGCGCTTACGAGGGCTTTAAGCCCAAAGTTTTGAAGTCGCCTAGGAGGATTGAGAGCATTGTGGTTTGTAAAGGGCGCTTCTTGCGTTTATTCTCGGCTGTCTTCCTGCCCAATCGATGGCAGGGAATCTTGATCAGGAGGCAGCCATGTTAAGCGTCAAAGAACATCCCAAAAAGAGCATTATGGTTCTCGGTAAGACAATGAGCTATGTAGAGATGGGAGAGGGTGACCCTATCGTGTTTCAGCACGGCAACCCAACGTCTTCTTACCTTTGGCGCAACGTTATGCCTCATCTAAAAGAACAGGGTCGCTGCATCGCAATTGATCTTATCGGGATGGGCGATTCAGATAAATTAGATGACTCTGGGCCGGATCGATACACCTTTTTAGAACATAGTGACTACCTAGCAGCTGCTTTAGAAGCCTTAGGGGTCACTGAAAACGTAACTCTAGTGATTCACGATTGGGGCTCTGCGCTGGGTTTTGATTGGGCTAATAAGAACCGTGATGCAGTGAAGGGCATAGCCTATATGGAAGCATTGGTTAGTCCTGTGCTTATGTCCGATTGGCCAGAGGGCGCTAGGGGAATTTTTCAGGCATTTAGGTCTGAGGCCGGTGAAGAAATGATTCTTGAAAAGAACATGTTTATAGAGAGGGTGTTGCCTTCTGCGATTTTGCGAGATTTGTCCGAGGAAGAAATGAACGTTTACCGTAGGCCATTTACTAACGCTGGTGAGGATCGCCGGCCTACGCTGACATGGCCTCGACAAATTCCCATCGACGGTTCGCCTGCCGATGTGGGAGTCATTATACAAAACTATGCTGATTGGCTATCAGTGAGCCCGTTGCCAAAGCTATTTATAAATGGTCAACCCGGATCAATCCTTGTTGGAGCGCAGCGTGATTTCTGTCGAACGTGGCCTAATCAAACAGAGGTCACGGTCGCTGGTAATCACTTCATTCAGGAAGATTCTCCAGACGAAATAGGACAGGCTATATCGACGTGGTTGCGAGATCTGTAAATCTAACTTGCAGCTGTTGAGTTTAGCCCCCGAGATGTTCGGCTCTTTGTATTAATGCAGGAAAATAAATGTCAGAAGCCATAGATGGGCTAGCCGCGACTCCCGCGCAGCTAGAAGGTAATTTGAGACGTTTTATAATCTTTCGTCTTTTGTACACGGCGCGGTTTTACTACCCGGTTTTTACAATTTTGTTTCTCGATTACGGTCTTAGTCTTGAGCAATTCGCGATTCTAAATTTAGTTTGGGCGCTGACTATAGTCTTAGCTGAAGTCCCATCTGGCGCTTTAGCCGATATTGTGGGTCGAAAAAAGTTGGTGGTCTTCGCGGCTGCTATGATGGTGTTGGAAATGGCACTTATTGTGTTTGCACCGATAGGTAGCTCGAACTTACTATTCTTTTTGTTTCTAGGAAACCGAATTTGTTCCGGCTTATCCGAAGCGGCAGCCAGCGGTGCCGACGAGGCATTAGCTTATGATTCGCTGAAGGCCCTCGGGCGCGAGGGTGATTGGTCGAAGCTCTTAGAAAAGACCGCTATGGTTGTGTCAATTGGGTTTTTCACCACCATGATCTTGGGGGCCTTTGCATACGATCCGGCCATTGTTAATGGGCTCCTTGGCCTGTTTAACGAGCAATGGGTTTTGCCCCAGTCAATGGTCATTCGCTTGCCGGTGTTGCTAACATTGGTGACAGCTTGTGCGGTCCTCATCACAGCGCTGGGTTTCTACGATTTAGATAAAGACGCCTTGGCAAGCAAGAAAGCGTTGCACCTTGAGAGCCGCAAGGGAGAGAAAGAACATCCCCTGCTAGAGCCATTTAGGCAAATCGCGGTTGCGGCAAAATGGACATTCAATCATCGTTTTGTGCTCTTCGTTATTTTAGCGGGGCTTGCACTGGACAGCGTGGGAAGACAGTTTGCAGTGCTTTCAAGTGAGTATTACCGAGTCATAGATATTCCAATTTCATGGTTTGGGTTTATCGGCGCGGGGATGTCTCTGGTCGGAATAATGAATGCAAAAATATCTCGATACTTGGTTACAAGTCATTCGCCAATATTCAATTTCCTAAGCCTGTCCTGCGTACTGATGCTAGGTCTTATTGGGCTAAGTTTCGCCGTGCCGATCTATGGGGTTCTCTTCGCGGTAGGTGCTTTTGCTATGATGGGAATGGTTCAATTTCAGGCAAGTTATTACATAAATAAAGAGGTGGACTCGAGTATTAGAGCCACGGTGTTGAGTTTCAAGGGGTTGGCATTGAATCTAGGGCTTGGCATTGCCAGTTTGTTGTACACAGCTTACGTGGCTGCACTGCGCGGTCAGCAGCAAGAGACTCTGACAGGAGAAAGCTTAGAAACAGCGGTTTTTGTTGATTCCTTGGCAGTCTTCCCGGTTTATTACTTGGTTTTATTCGTCCTGGTAATCTTGTTAGCGCGCGTTATGGTCGGAAATCGCGATGTTTTTTTCGCTAAACCTCTCGCTGTGATAGTGTTGGATGCATCAGAAGAACCGAGCGCATTGAAAAAATAGAGGAAACGGACCTCAGCTATGTCTAAACGCACGCCAACAAGTATGCTCAAGCTAAACACTTTTTATGGGGTGCTATTGGCAGTGGCAAGTATTTTTTGCAGCCAGATACTGCCTGCGGCCGAAAACCCGACGAGCGAGATGCTAGTTGGGCGTTGGGTGATTGACGAAGATCGCAGCGACAATACGGATGATCAAGTTGAAGCGGCCATAAAAGAAGGTGGTGGCAAGGTCAAAAGGCGATGGTTCGCAAAAAGAGATGATGATTTCTATCGCGGAGGTCCTGTTGAGCAAGAACTCT
Organism: uncultured Gammaproteobacteria bacterium; assembly: GCA_913031035.1. Classification (GTDB taxonomy): domain Bacteria; phylum Pseudomonadota; class Gammaproteobacteria; order Pseudomonadales; family Pseudohongiellaceae; genus UBA9145. The sequence goes on along the minus strand of CAJWGN010000012.1, from coordinate 20,797 downwards.
ATGACCGAATATCCTATGACGATGTGCTCACAATCTCAATAGATGGGGTTCAGTGCAGCTTTGAATATGCAGATAACTTCACTCGAATTTTTTATACCGATGGGCGCAAGAGGCAGTCCTCGGCAAACAGTTTTTACAGTGAAGGGAGTGAAGATTTTTCGCTTTCTTATTGGGAAAATAAAAACCTAATCGTAGAGGCGCGGCCTCGCGATGGTGGTTTTACGCTGGAAACTTATTCGCTTTCCGATAACGGCAATACGCTTACGATAGCGATGCAGCTTGAACCATCGAGTTTTGGCGCAGCAATTAAATTGGTGCGGGTTTTTAATCGCAGCCCTGCCCGTTAATCTGCCCGTTACTCAGCCGTTAGTCTGGTAGATAATTTCTGTTTCCACTTCTGCTAGTTTATCTTTGCCGAAATAAAGTTCATCACCGACGTAGAATGTAGGCGAACCGAAGCTTCCTCGTCCAACAGACGCCATCGTGTTATCAATCAGTTCCTGCTTTATCTCAGGGCTAGCGGCGCCAGCAATAATGTCTTGGCCAGGCAGGTTGGCGTCATTCAGCGCACTCGCTATCACTTCTGGGTCAGACATATTGAGTTCTTTTTCCCACATACACTGATACATAGCTTCTATGTAGCGCTCTCCCAATCCACTTTTAATTGCGTACACCGCGCCGCGCATTATGTGTAGCGTGTTAACGGGAAAGTTTGGATTGAATTTGAAGTTGTTTAGCCTGTGCCTGCTTACAAATCTTGCTGTTTCCAAGGCGTTATATTCAGATTTATTTTTAATCCCGGCAAGCGCTTCCATCGGTGACTTGTTATTAGTGGCTTTAAAAATCCCTCCTAATAAAATAGGAACGTAGTCAAACTTGGCTCCAGTGCGAGCCTCAATTTCCGGCAAAACACGGTGGCAGTAGTAGGTGTTTGGGCTGCCAAAATCAAAGTGGAATTCTAATCTCATAATAGGGTCTCAGCTGGTGTTTAGAACTTTTCCGCAAACGGTCGGATATCCATTTCATGGGTCCACGCGTCTCGGGTTTGGTGGTGTAAATTCCAGTATGCTTCTCCGATAGAGTCTGGATTCATGAGAGTGTCTTGAGGTAATTCGTCAGGATTAATGCCTCGCTCTTTAATGCGATCGCGGACGAACGCGGTGTCAACGCCTGAGTCGATTATCAAGTGTGCAATATGCAATCCTTGCGGCCCTAATTCTCGTGCCATGGACTGCGCAAGTGCTCTTAATCCAAATTTGGCACTTGAAAACGCGGCGTATCCGCTGCCTCCTCTTAAGCTTGCTGTGGCGCCGGTAAAAAAAATGGACCCTCGTCCGCGCGGCACCATGTGTCGGGCAGCCTCGCGGCCCGCAAGGAACCCGGTTAAGCAAGCCATTTGCCAGACCTTGTAGAAGACCCGTTCGGTTGTCTCACGGATCGGGAAATTGACATTGCCGCCGGCATTGGAAATAACAATTTCCAAAGGGCCGATGTCTGTCTCGATCGCGTCATATCGTTCGATTACCTGACCTTCTTCGCGGGCATCCATAGAATAGCTGTGAGCAGTTCCTCCGCTGGCTTGAATTTCTTTGATTAAGGCGCTGGACTTAGATGCATCTCTCCGAGCGAGGCAGACAGTAAACCCACCTCTGGCGAAACGCTTAGCGATTGCCGCGCCGATATAGTCGCCGGCGCCAACAATAAGGCAGACTGGTTTTGACACGTATAAATCTCCTCGTCAGCTGGCATTCAACCGTGTAAAGGCTCGTTAAGTTAAAGCCCTTACGGGGGGTAACCGTATGTTATTAAGGATGAGTTTGGCATGAATGATCAACGGACACTAGTAGACAGTAAAATTCAATTGTGGTTGATGGAGGCGAGTTAACGAGGAATCGGCTATTCCTGTGTTGACGGTGAGCGGACACTTGGCAGGCGAACGGGTATTTCTTTACAGGCTTACTAGCTTATCCAGTATTTAGCCATTACGTTTTACTCCTAGCGGCAGCAGCTAGTTTATAGGGATTGAGGTTACGTAGGCGCCTTTTGAGTAGCCGCAAAAATGATCCCTAAGATCGGGATGATTGATTTTGTCCGGATGCTCCTCAGCCCTAAGGTTTTCCTCAGCCTCATAGGTTTCATATTCTGTGTTGTGCACTAAAATTTTAAACCACGGCCGATTGCGAAGCGGCTTGCTTTTAGCAACTTGCATGTACCAGTCATCGGTTAGCTTAAATTCCGAGTCGACATCAACGATGACCCCGCGATAGCCATACAGACGATGCTGTACCACCTGTCCTAGGTGGAAGTTTCCTTGAACGGTCATAACATCCCTTGTTAAATTCCTGTTCCTATTTTGAGTATAGGATGGAGATCTGATATCGCCAGCTATTTGTTGAAAAAGAATTTTGTTAGGCTGGGCTGAAGATGTACTAGAGGAATTCAAATTATGAAAGAGGCTTTATTTACCGTTGGCATGAAGGTGCGAGACTACGAATGTGACATGCAGGGAATAGTGAACAATGCGGTATTCCAGAATTATCTGGAGACTGCTCGCCACGACTTTTTGTTAAGCCGCGACGTCGATTTTGCAGATCTTACTGCAAGAGGAATTATTGTAATAGTCACTCGCGCGGAGCTTGATTATAAAAAGCCTTTAAGGTCGGGGAACCATTTTGAGGTGACTGTTATTGCTGAGCAGGTGTCTAGGTTAAAAATTGCTTTTAAGCAAACCATCCGTTTGCAGGGCTGTGATGAACTGGTAATGGAGGCTATTGTTTACGCAGTGGCTTTGAAAGATTTCAAAAAGCCATTTTTCCCTGAGGAGTTGAAAGCACTTCTTTAGTCTTATCCCAAGGTCTCAACTTGAGGCTGACAACTTGTAATCGATCAGTTGCCTTGAATAGGTGTACATGAGTAGTCAGGCAGGTTCAGTAAAAAACCGCCCCTACGGGGAGCAGGGGCTAAATAAAGCACGAGGACCGCTGAATTAACAGTCCATCGGCTATGGAAGAACGGAATTGGCTGGAATTTATTTCAATGGGCTGTAGTTTTAGTTCAAGGCCGAGCATGGGCAGGGTGTTATTGAGGGTCTACCTTGAACAGTTCATCGAATTTACATGTTTGTAGAAGCTTAAAGACGTCGGCCTGAACATTAATGATCCTAACATCGCTGCTGTCACCTCCTGCGTGGTTACGCAGCAGTAGAAGCATGCCTAAGGCGGAGCTATCAATTGAGGGGACTTCTAATATATCTACAACAAACCTGGCAGGCGTGGGGATGCTAGCCTCGTAGGCGTTTTGAAACGCTTGATGGCAGGTATAGTCAAATTTGCCCAAAAGAGTAAGAGTCAGTGCTTGTAAGTCAGATGAAAGCTGAGAATTGATTTCCATGGGTATCTGAAAAATCCCTTTAAACGGTAATGAAACTGAATAGTTTTAGTCTAGCACACGCATTGACGATGGCCGACAGGCGTTAAGAAAACGCCAGTAAGGAAGTAGCTTGATAAGCAAGTAGATCAGTAAACAGGCAGATCAGTAAACAGGCAGCTCTGCAAGCGATCAGGGAAGCAATTAAGCAAACCGTTGCCGCCTCTCCTTCAAAGCGATGAAAAATTTCAGTGCAGGCTCTTACGATAAGCGCGGTCTGTTTATAAATAGCCTCGTCTTGGACTGGATTGGTTCTGCACGCCATAATCTCCTACATATCTAGCCTTGGGGTAATGCAGTTTTTTGAATGGCGATAACTCTGAACAAAACTATCTCTTCTTCTCCCTTTCCCTGCGCTCGCCTGAGTACTGACTCGAAACCGCCTTTATTTCCAAAAAAACAACGCCACCGCAGTATCATGATGCTGGCGATGACTAGTGGACTGGGGCCCATTTAGTGCCAGTTATAGTCATTGGCGAAATCTAACTTTAGCTAGCCGATGGTAATTTATTACTGGGTATAAACTAGCAGCTGTTACGCGCGCCAATTATCCATTGTTCACTCTATGGGGCTTTAATGCTATTTCAGCATGGGAAAAAGTTAAGTAGGCTCTTGCTGCCCACAAAGTAAGTGAATTACTCCTGCGACAATTTGACGCGCGTCACCGTGTCACATTTTCGAAATGCAGTTTCGGTTATATGATTTGATTTTGGTCCTAATCTAAACTGAGTCGGTGCCTATGTCTTATAAACTTAAATCTGCCTTTGAGGCATCTATTGCACCTCTCGCAACTTTTTCCATATTCGCTGCTTTTACGTCAATTGCAATTCTTATTCCCAGTCGTTCAATTACCGCTCAGGATAGACCTGTGGAAGAGCTGGTTGTTTGGGGTAGCGATGCCGATCAACAATTTGGCAACCCAGGTCCGGTGAGCGTGCTGACACAAGAAGATTTTGTCAGCATCAACGTTGCAACCACCGAAGATGTCGTAAAGTACGAACCCAGCATTGTCATCCGCCGTCGATTTATCGGTGATGCCAACGGTGTTCTCGGTATGCGCGGTTCTAATATGTTTCAAACATCGCGTTCTATGGTGTTTGCCGATGGGGTGCCTTTGCACTATTTACTCCAGTCCCGCTGGAACGGGGCGCCACGTTGGACTATGGTTTCTGCTAGTGAAATAGCTCAAGTGAAAGTTCGCTATGGTCCTTTCTCTGCAGAGTATAGTGGCAACTCTATGGGCGGTGTTGTAGAAATTGAAACGGCAATTCCTCAGAAAAGTGAATTCCATTTTGACAGCTCTTTTTTCTTCCAAGATTTCAATGACTATGGATTTGATGATTCCGTCAACGGCTATAAGTCGTTTGTTTCCTACGGAAACAAAATCGGCGATACAAGCTTTTACCTTTCGTTCAATCGATTAAAAAATGAGGCTCAGCCGCAAACTTTTAGATTTGGGGGTGGTAGCAGCGTCAGCGACCCTATTGAGGTCACCGGTGCGCTAGTTGAAAATGATGAGCGCGGCAGAGAAAGACGATGGTTTATGGATACCGGGATTGTCGACGCGCAAACAAACAACTACAAATTCAAATTGGGTCAAGATCTGGGTGAGTGGACAGCGCTGTTAAATGTAGCCTATGAAGATCGCAGTTCTACTAATGATTCTGCGAACTCGTATCTAAAAAATAGCGCTGGCAATACAGTTTACAGTGGAAATGTTGTTCAAGATGGAGTGCAGTTTTCTGTACCCTCTACACGCTTTGCGGCCAGTGAATTAGAGCGCCGCAGTGTTTCTACTGGTCTTAGATTAAGAGGTCCGGTAACTGATTCAATTGAATTAGAGGCGAATGTTAATCAATTTTCTGTACTAAGAAATGAAACGCGCTCCTCTCGAACCCATTTAGATGATCCCGCTTTTACCCCCGCAGGACAGGTCAGTGACTTCGGTGATACCGGCTGGAATGCGGCAGAAGTGAAGCTCTACTTTTCGGACTTAGGGGTGCCTGGTTTGTCACTGGTAACCGGTGCTAGACATGAGTCTTACGAGCTTAACTTCGATGTGTTTGCTTCGAATAATTTCGCTGCTGGAACCAAAGATAAACCTGCTTCCAGCAGTGGTGGTGAGACTGAAATTAACGCCTTGTATGCCCAGTTAAATTGGGAGATTAACGAGCGATGGGATATGACGTTTGGTTTGCGCGCGGAGGAATTTGAAAGCACCAATGGCTATTTCGATGATGATGAGGTGGCAACCCCCAGTTTTGATCTCACTGAAGTGCCAAAGCGATCTCATAATAAAACATCGCCTAAGTTTTCCGCTGGATACAGACCAGATACTTTATGGAGTTATCGCTACTCTGTTGCCAAAGCCTATCGCTTTCCAATCGTAGAAGAGTTGTTCAGTGAATTTGAAGCGTTTAATTCAATCAGTGTTGCGAATGCTGGGCTGTCGCCAGAAGACGGTCTGCACCATAATTTCATGATTCAGCGCGAGCTAGAAAATGGCTACCTAAGAATGAACTTTTTTACCGAGAAAATAAAAGACGTTATTGAGTCTCAGTCGGCGACTTTGGAAAATGGTGTTTCTATTCGCACCTTCCTGCCTGTAGATGAGATAGAAACCACCGGTCTTGAATTCATCATCAATTCCAATGATCTTCTAATCAATGGGCTAGATGTGCGATTTAATCTGGTAGCCACTGATTCTGAGATTGTAAAAAACGCCCCGAATCGTGCTATCGAAGGCAACGTCTATCCGCGAATGCCAAAATGGCGGAGCAATTTACTAGCCACTTACCATATTGGCAGCAACTGGGACATTGGCGGCAATCTGCAGTATGCCAGCAACAGTTTTGGGCGCACAGACAATACCGACAGACAAGATAATGTTTATGGAGCTCAAGATAAACTTACTCGAATTGGTTTGAAGTCCACTTATCGGCTAGATGCGGGGATGTCCTTTGGGCTGGGCGTAGATAACCTAACAGATGAAGTTTCTTATGTTGCCCATCCGTGGCCAGGACGAACTTTTTATGCGAATTTTGCCTATGACTTCTAACTATACTTCGGCCCAATTCTTTGCAAAGAATCAACTAAGACGGCTCAGTTTTGGCTGTGGAGCCCTTGTATTGAACATGGCTCTGATCTCAATGCTCAATGCAACTGAGTTGTCCTCGGTGGACTGCGAAAGAGAGGCAAGCTCGGTAGATTGTGGCAGTGCATACAGCGCTACAATAGATGAGTTGGGTAAGCTGTGGATTAGCTATGTTCGTAACAAACATGTTTATGTGAGCCGGTCTGATGACAAGGGTCGGAATTTTTCCGCGCCTGTTAAAGTTAATAGGATCGCAGAAGACGCTGAGCACAATGGTGAGAACCGTCCCAAGATAATAGTGACGGCTAATAGTGAAGTGCTGCTTAGCTGGACATTGAAAACCTCTAACCGCTATACCGGTGAGATCCGCTTTGCTCGATCCAGCGATGGTGGAAAGACATTCAGTAAGCCTAAGACGATAAATGACGATGGGCTTAGCGTTGGTCACCGCTTTGATAGTATGTTTCTCACTAAATCGGGCCATCTATATTTGGCATGGATTGATAAACGGGAACTACATGCGAGCACCCAGATTGGTTCTAACTATGCAGGTGCGGCAATTTATTATGCGGTGTCTGATGACTATGGGCGAAGTTTTTCGCCGAATTATCCGGTTTCCAGTAACAGCTGCGAGTGCTGTCGGATAGCGATGGCCCCTAGTGGTGAAGATGGTGTAGCAATTCTTTGGAGGCAGATTTATGAAGAAAAAATTCGTGATCATGCTTTTGCCATCTTAAGGCCTGAAGGCAATGTAATCTTTTCGGGTCGAGCGAGCGTTGACGATTGGTACATTAACGCCTGCCCTCATCATGGCCCCTCTATGGAAATTGCAGCATCCGAAAACGAATACCATATGGCTTGGTTTAGTAACGGCAATATTAATCAAGGTGTTTACTACGCTCGCTACAACGCATTGACTGGCTCGTCTGATGCGACAATGCAAGTTGATGGAATGCCGGGATCGGGTCATCCAGATATAAAAGAATTTGACGGAAAACTCTATCTGGTTTGGAAGGGCTTTGACGGGAGTGCCACTGCGCTGAACCTTATTGTGTCTAGTGATAATGGCCAGACTTGGTCTGCTGCTCAGATTCTTCGTTCCACTGAATTAGCGTCAGACTATCCGTTGTTGGTGAGAGATAAAGAAGCTCTTTTTCTGAGTTGGCATTCAGATGAGTTTGGCTATTCGTTCAGCCTTTTGGCTGGGCGTGAGGGAAGTTAGAGTGAAGGGCACTATGGCGCTAAATGTTTGGGTAATTATGCTGGTTTCAATCTTATCAACTTGGCAATTGGCCCGCGCCGATAGTTTTGAAGCCTTCGGAGTTGATACTTTTGCTGAGATAAAGGCAGCTAATTCGGGGCAAGCTTTCTTGCTCAGTCTCTGGTCTATAGACTGTGCCCCGTGTCGACTGGAGTTAGAGATGTTGGGAGAACTAAAGAAAAAAGACCCATCGTTTCCGCTTGTGCTTATCTCGGCTGATTCCTTAGAACAGCGTAAAACTGCTCATTCCATTTTGGAAGAGTATTCTTTGGATGGCCTAACTTCATGGATGTTCGCAGACAATTTTAGCGAGCGCCTACGCTACAGCATAGACCCCAACTGGTACGGCGAATTACCTCGAAGTTACCTGTTCGACTCAACCCACGTTTCGACAGCTCATAGTGGCGTTCTTACTGAAGAGCAATTGGCCGCATTTCTATCGGCGATATATCGATAAGCATTGCCCTCATGCTATTGTGAAAAGCGCACGCTGGCCTCTTCAAAGTCCAATGCTAGGGATTGTCTCAGGACTGATGCGCCCTCCCCGAGCCTAGTTGGATCTTCTGAAAAAACGGATTCAAAAAAGCTCAGCACGGCAACTTTAGTGATCATGTGTTGGCGCCCCGGATGTGATGCTTCACGTAGTGGCATTAATTCACATACGCTGGGTGTGTCGGGGGGCATATAAACGCCTTCGTTTAGGCTGCCTAGTTTCGCGAAAACATCGTTTGGGTCCTCGTCGAGAACGGATAAAACTGCGCTGCAGCCTAGACTGTCAGGGTTATGCATAAATCTAAAGGCAGGCTCGGCAGCGTCAACAAAGCCAAGGTGGGTCCCCCCGTCTATAGTCACAAGGCCAGCACCGGCGTTGCGCTCAGGGGTTATAGATGCATTGTACGCGGTTTCAATAAGTGCATCGGAAGTGCCTGAAATCATGAGAAAAGGAACTGCGGAAGTTTTATAAAACGCCTCAGTGAACGCGGCAGCAGGTCCTGCTATAGCAACTGACGCGGCGATTCTTGGATCGCGCCAGCGCGGATGATAGGTGCTGAGGATTGTTGTTAATCCACCTAGGGAGAACCCTGTAAGGCCAATTTTTGACTCATCGATTTGGCCGCCGAAAGCCTGATCTGTGGAGAGAGTTAAGACAGAATCGATCAGGAATGACACGTCTGCTGGCTGATTCATTACATCATTGGCATTAGCGCCACCGGGAGTTGACCCTGATGTTAGAGGGTAGTCTGCTGCTGCCACCACATAGCCATAGCTTGCTAGATGCTCCATTAGATACGCGAGCTCATCACGGGTAGAGACAATGCCGTGACTGTGAACGATTAGTGGCAGTGCGCCGTTTGCATCTTCTGGATACCAGAGAGTAGTTGAAAAGGTTCTATTGGTTTTGCCTGGGTTGCCTCGGCTTTCGTCCGTAGGGCGCGATTCATCAATAAAAACGAATTCAGCTGAGCCGACAGAATAGGGCCCTGCTCGCAACCAGCCGATGCTTGCGGAATCAGCTTTAGGTTGCCGCGGTCCTGTTGCCACGTAAACAACAATGGCCAGTAGAGCAAGAGTAAAGAATAGTCCTAGAAGTCCTTTGATGATTTTTCGAAACATGGTGGTGACATCCTTTTTGTCTGGGGGAAATGAGAGTAGATGACCTGTGTGTTAATGCCGTGTTTATGTCGACAAAAAAGCCCATAAGCCAGTTCTGATAAGTTGAATGCCCCCATCTTCGCTATTTCAGAACTACATATCAAACTGCAAAGAGAATTGAGGTGGATTTAGAGAGCAAGTTAGCGGGAACTGAGTCGCTGCGCTAACGTTCCCTTCTTAATACTTTCATCTTTGTCCTGTCCTCTCTAGCTCTCAGATCTTTGCACTGCCATTTTTCTGATCTCGCGAGCTCTTCAGAGGATGCTTCGCGCCTTGGCTGGCTGGCTGGCGCAGCGCTGTGGGGCTGATACTTCAGAAACTTTGTTTTTTCACGGGGTTTCATTACAGCGTAGCGAGGTAATTCTTCCGCGGTGTCAGGCAGATCGGAATATACGTATCCAAAGCCGCTATTCTGTGCCGGCTACTCTAGAGCAATCCAGACCGTAAAGGGGATATGGAGACTACTTATAGCTTGTGTTTGTTTTGAGTAGATCGCAATTATCGGTTGAGAAGGTAGAGAAATAACCAAGGGATTAGAGCAAAATAAATAGTCTAAAGAGGCAAGGTGATTGTTTGGGAAATCACATAAAGTGCTCGGGAAAAACGAAAATAAGTTGTTTGGCACTGTGATATGAAGAGATCAAGAACATACTTTCGTTAGCTCCGTGCGCTTTCAAAGACATTTTTTTATCAGGCTTACAGCCAACAAATTTGAAGATCGATGCCGAAACATAATACAAAGCTGCGCTGTTGGGCAGGCAGCCGCTGCCAGTGAGTCGATGAGTGATCAGGTTTTTTGCATGCAGGGACGGCTCGAGCATTTCAACGCCAGTGGGAATATCGCCGAAGCTCGAATAGGGCTTCACATTTCTCAAATGCAAAAACAGGGTCGGACTGGAAAGTCGCCTGTGATTCAACAGAGAGCGGCGAGTGAAATTCAAATAGTGTGGTGTTAGCAGGCCTCGAGAGGAAAGAGAAAAGCTCAGCTTAAGCTGATGGGAAAGTAAAAGATAAGGAGGGGAGGTCGGTTAAGTCAAAAGATGTTTGCATCATGGTGCAAGCTTCAAGTCTTAAAATTTACGACAAAGCCTTTCTTAAGCCCAGTATGAACAATACCTGGACCAGTTTTGCATGAAGTTTTTTCTTGATGCTATCGACGTGTCTGGTCACTAATTTTCAGCTGCTTCTTCTGCAGTTTGAGTCAAGATAACCTTTAAGAAATTTCAAATTCTCGCGGAGATAAGGCGTCGAAAATATGTTGGGTGCTGATGATTTTTGTTAACACAAGACGCTGAAATAGGTTGGCTTCAGTGTAAATCGTCTTTGATTTAAGGCCTTTATCGTATGGTGAAACCTCGGAATGGGCGTGCGTGATTTAATGTATCCATGAGCCCCGTTTTGAATGCACTTTTAAGCAATAAAGCTAGAAGAGGAGGTGCCGAAGGGATAATCTCTATGTCGCTAGGGTCGGCCTTTAAATGCTTATTGAGTTACAGCGCTCCCACATTAGGGAGGGTGAAGCCAGTTATGCCTGAGGATAAATTGCTCTCTTTGCTAGAACTAATAACTGTTTTCGTGGTCGCGCATTCAATAGTGTGAAAGCTCTCACAATTGCTGCGCAAGATAGGTAAGACCCCATGGAATGATGGCATTTTCATGAGAGATAGCCGCTATATGCATTATTTTTTTCTAGCCACCCGGTTGAATGCAATGACAGGGGTGAGGTGTCCTCCAGCTTTCTTTCCGGACGCGCTCTCCACTGTGCCGCTAAGCAGTGAATTTCTGCTATAGGCTGAGCGATTAGTATGCGATAGAGGCGATTTCTTCCTCTGTCTATCTCTAATTTTTTGTAAGTCTATTAGGTTGGTATTGATAACAATCCCCCTATTTGGATTTCACTACAGAGCCAATGCGACAGGTTTTCTTATTTTAAGTGTAGTTCAATGAACAGGAAAATCTCCTACAATGTTGTTGCTTAAGAGGGCTGTTTTTAGATCAATAAGAGATAGGGAAAGGCTTGCTGAATAGACGAGGAAGAAGCGAGAGAAAATCGTTGCTAAAGAAGCTCTTTGAGCTGCTCGTCAGTCCCCCTTAGAAAAAAATGAGACTGAGTTGACCCATAGGCAAGGTCTCTTTTAGCGGCTAGCTTTCTGTTATCGCTATGGCTTCTGTTCTTTGTCGCTGTTTATTTGCGCCGCCAAGTCTCCGGCAAGGCTTCCTGTAGGCCGCTCTACTACCCGGGCTATCTCACGTGCGCCATCATTAACCGCAACAGTAGGCGTATACTTTAGCTGGTACTTTTCTGCATAGCCGTCGGGATCATCTTTCTGGCGGGACACTGCATATAAGGTAAGCTGCTTAACTTGAACATTTCCCAGCTCTAATAATTTGAGCAACCTAGGTACTTCTCGTTTACTGTCATGGCACCAAGTGCCAAATAAGGTGACAATATTTTTGCCAGCAAGGGCCTGTATATCTTCAAGCTGCTTTGAACTAGGTTCGAAGTCGTCATATTCTTTAGCAAACTCTGGGTATACCGACAGTAACTCTTGCGCTGTTATTTTCCCAATATGATCCGGTATTTCGTCCTCGCTGGCATAAACCCCAGTCCAAGACAGGCAGAGAGTTAGGCTAAGAGTTAGGCAGAGAGTTAGGCAGAGAGTTAGGCGGGTTAAGATAAAGGATGCTAAATGCGAAGCCATTTGTTGAACTTTTCTGTACTCAGTTTTTTCTTGCGCAGATTTTTGGTACACGGGTATTTTGTAAACAGGTTTTGCGTAAATAGAGGAGCTCGATTCAGTCATTTAGCCTCTGGCAAGATTATAAAAGGTGACTATTGGATTTCGAAGTTAGCATAGAGCGGCTTGAATGAAAAATTAGGCGAGTATTTCGGCCAAGTAATTTGGGACTGTTTCGCTGGCAGGGCCATATTGGTGCTGGTCGAATGTGGAGCCTGTTCTTTCCAAATTGAGTTCAACTGTATGTGCTCTTCGGATTTTAGCGGTCTGATAAAAACCCGAAGCAGGGTAAACGTTGCCGGAAGTGCCGATAGCAATGAAAAGATCACATGCCTCCAGAGCCGCGTTAATTTTATTCATATAAAAAGGCATTTCGCCAAACCACACTATATGAGGTCGGAGATTGCCTGGGGATCGGCAGCAGCGACACGCAGTATCGAAATCGAAGTCCTCACGAACATCAAAAACCAAGCGTGAGTTCAAACAGCGCATTTTAAGCAGTTCGCCATGCATATGTAGAACATCCTTTGAGCCTGCGCGTTCGTGTAAATTATCTACATTCTGAGTTATTAGAAGAAATGATCCAGTGTACTTGCTCTCGAACTCGGCCAAGGCGGTATGGGCCTTGTTTGGGCGTACCAAAGGGGACAGCAGGTGGCTGCGCCGCTGATTGTAGAAGCTATAAACTAGCTGAGGGTTTCGATCAAAGCCCTCGGGAGTAGCGACATCCTCAACCGGGTGTTTCTCCCATAAGCCATCACTAGCTCGGAAAGTCTCTATGCCAGACTCGGCAGAGATACCGGCGCCAGTTAGAATTACAATAGATTTGGGTGATCTGCTCATTGTCTCGAGTTAGTTCCGTTGTGGCAGAACTGGCACAAGGGTGTCAGTTATTTTTCAGTGTTAACCGTGATTTGGCAAACGGCGGTATAATGAGTTTAGCGACATATATCCTAGATTATTAAGAGTAGACGATGGCCGAAATCAAATTAGGCAGCAAGGCTCCAGCATTTAGTTTGTTGGACCAGAACGGTGACACAGTCAATTTGAGGGATTATAACGGGGAAAAGAATGTAATTCTTTACTTCTACCCCAAGGCAATGACGCCCGGATGCACAGCTCAGGCCTGTGGACTGCGCGACAGCTCGCAATCGTTGGCAAAGTTTGAGGGGGTTGCTATTGGTATCAGTCCAGATCCGGTCGCCCGTCTGAAAAAGTTTGAGACTAAGGAAAGTCTTAATTTCAGCTTACTTGCTGACGAAGACCATACAATAGCTGAGAAATACGGTGTATGGGGGCTTAAGAAATTTATGGGCCGCGAATTCATGGGTATTATTCGTAGTACTTTCATTATCAATAAAGATGGCAAGTTCGTTCACATCATGGATAAAGTGAAAACTAAATCCCATGATAGTGACGTTCTCGAAATCTTGAAATCACTGACGTAAAAATATGCAACTACATTACAAAAAATACTCAGAAAAAGGGCAACCTCTCATTGTGTTGCATGGTCTTTTTGGTAGCCAGAGTAATTGGGGAGGCCATTGTAAGGCGCTTGCCGAGAAATTCTCAGTGATTGGTGTCGACTTGCGCAATCATGGCGATTCAGCCCATACGCCAGAACACAATTATCAAGTGATGGCTGAGGATATAAAAGAGTTATTAAGATCTCTTGACCTCTCTAGCGCCTATCTTTTGGGCCATTCTATGGGCGGTAAGGTAGCAATGGAGCTGGCATTATCTTACCCGGATTTGGTCGATCGCTTATTGGTTGTTGATATTGCGCCAGTTTTGTACACAGGCAAAGCAGATGGCCACGAGCAGGTGATGGCTGGGATGAATGCACTTGATCTGGCTTCACTTCAGTCTCGCAGCGAAGCAGAGGCTGGGCTTGCGGACTACATTGAAGATGAGGCTACCCGAAAATTCATAGTGACTAACCTGGTTCGCGACGGCGATTTGGGGTTTGTGTGGCGGCTTAACCTGCCTGTAATCGAAGCCAACTATGGTCGGCTTATGGAGAAACCTTTGGGTGGTAACATCTTCGAAAAACCAACTCTTTTTGTCAAAGGAGACCTATCGCCTTATGTGCAAGCTAAGCACGAAGCGCAAATACTTGAACTGTTTCCAAATGCAGGTGTGAAGATAATTTCTGAGGCTGGACATTGGTTACACGCAGATAAGCCTCAGGCCTTCCAAAAAGTAGCAATTGATTTTTTTAGTGGCTAAGCTGCCAACACAAATTGTAAGGGTGGTGCGATGACAGTTCTTAGCGTAAACGTAAACAAGATAGCGTTGTTACGTAATTCTCGAGGTCGAGACTTCCCCAATGTCGTGGACTTTGCGGCACAAGTTATCGATATGGGGGTCAAAGGGATAACGGTCCACCCACGTCCCGATGAGCGTCATATCACCCGCCAAGATGCTTTTGATTTAGGTGAGTTTTTACGCTCCAAAGAGGATGTGGAATTTAATGTTGAAGGGTACCCCTCTAACGACTTTGTAGAATTGGTTCTGGAAATTAAGCCGGCACAGTGCACGCTTGTTCCGGATAAACCTGGCCAACTCACCTCTGACCACGGCTGGAATGTTGATAAAAATGAGACTTTTTTAGATGTAGTGCTAAGCCGACTGAAAAATGCGGGTATACGGTCCAGCTTGTTTATGGATCCTGACGCGTCTAAGCTCGGAAAAGTAAAAGAGATTGGCGCTGACCGAGTGGAACTCTACACCGAGCAATTTGCCAATAATTTTGGCACTAGCAAACAAGACGATACTTTTCAGGAGTACCTGTTAGCCGCGGCTAAAGCCGCGGAGCTCGGCATCGGGTTAAACGCAGGACATGATTTGGATTTGCGAAATTTGCCGAAATTTCTGACCATCCCTGCGATTTTGGAAGTGTCTATTGGGCATGCCTTAGTGGTTGAATCCTTGCAGCACGGCGTCAAGTCTGTTGTAAAACAATACCTGGAAATTTGCAGGAATGCTGCCTCGTAGGATTGATCGGTTAAACAGCGTAAGTGACTGCTTTTTTTTGGGTCGGGCGTGCATCATGCGCCAAATCAAAGGAGAGTGAGACATGATTCGCCGTGAACGAGCCTCATCCTCCGGCATTGGCCAAAGACTGATAATGATTCCATTATTGTCTTTTATCGCCAGCTGTCAGCAGCTACTGCGATTCTCTCATTTACTCTTCCTGACGGCCTTGCCATTAAGCTGCGCTTTCGCCTCAGATTTTGAACTGTCACGTATTGCTAACGAGCTTAATTTGGCAAGCTATGCGCTTGCTAAGGAGCAGGGGGTTTCCATAAGTTTCAGTGGCCTCAACCATCGAGCCAGCAGCCTGGCTCGCGAATCATCGTTGCTGATTGATGCAATTCATCGAATCCGTAATCCCTCAAACATTAGATCTCAGTTCAATGATGTGAGCCGGCGTTATACAGACTTAGAAGAGTTGTTTTGGCGTGGTTACCGCGATAGTTCTGACAGTAATATCCTCGATAAGCTTGAGGTGATCAGCCGAATTTATAATGACTTGGTTAGAGCCTATACACTCAGCCGATATTATCAAAGGGCATCTCAGATCCATATTTTTCTGGGTTCTGGTCTGAATGTGAATGGCTTGCCTGTGTCTCCAATCTTTTTTAATCCTCCCGTGCGCCCCTGAGATTTTCAATTAAGTCGAGCTCGCTGTGCGAGAGTGGGGCTAAAATGACTTCATTTAAATCTTAGGATTTCAAACCCCGGAGCCTAGTGTTGGATGCTCGTTTGTGGGCTAATTTCTTACCTTATATTCCCCTGCAGGGCGTCACTTTAAGCTCTGTCCAGCATGGGACTCCTAGCGGGCGTGGTTTTTATTCTTGTTAAGAGTAAAATCTCATCTATGTACACTACTTGTCCAAAATGCCAGCATACTCGTCAAGCTACTGACGACACCGTCGCGGACATCTGTCCCGGCTGCGGCTTGGTGTTTAGCAAATGGCTAAAGTACCTCGCTTTAGATGCGCAATTGGGCGATAGCTTAAAGACCGAGCCGCAAGGCCAGTCTGTGAAGCGGGGGCTAGCGAGGTTTTTTGCCCCTTCGCGGCCAGATATCCCCAAAGAGGAGTTTTTCCTCTATTTATTCATATGGGTTATCTTTTTCGCGTGGGGACTCGATTTTATCATGATGGATTTTCAAACTAACAAAATTATCCAATCATGGTTTCACATCGTTGATCTTGTGTTTCATGAGGCCGGCCATGTGCTGTTCATCCCATTTGGGCGGACCATGACTATTTTCGGAGGCAGTTTGTTTCAGGTGCTAGTCCCTCTTTTTCTTGTTTTTGCTTTTTTGATTCGGAATCGAGATGGGTTCGGCGCTTCAATTGGCCTATGGTGGACAGGCCAAAGCATGATGGACCTCGCCCCGTACATCGCCGATGCTCGAGCGCTTCAATTGCCTCTATTAGGAGGCGGTACTGGGGCGGACGGGGCGATGAGGCATGACTGGGCCAACTTGCTTAGGCCTCGTGGTTGGCTAGAATATGATATTCAAATTGCGACATGGGTCGATGCGATAGGGTCAGGTATATTATTAATCGCACTTGCCTGGGGTGCTTATATGCTGCGGGTATACTATAAAGAGATGGTGGACTAGAATCTCAATTTTTAAAGTTTTCAGGTTTTCCTCTTGATAGTTAAACGCGACCGTTATTACTACGGCTACTGGATAGTATTTGCTGGGTTTTTAACTCAGTTTATAGCCGTTGGAATGTCAAACTATGTCGTTGGCTCGTTTATGATTCCGATGACTGAAGAGTTTGGTTGGTCGCGGGCCGAATTCTCAGCGTCACGCTCGATCGGGCAAATAGTTCTCGCAATGACTGGCTTTGTTATCGGTACTTATATCGATAAACATGGCGGCAAACCTTTTGTCCTTTTCGGTGGCGTCGTTCTTTCGCTATCTCTTTATAGTCTCGGCAGTATTAACAATTTGACTCAATGGCTTTTGATCAACGGCTTAATGCTTACAGCAGGCGCGGCTATGATTGGCAACCTTGTGGTAAATGTGACTCTAGGGAAATGGTTTGTTGAAAAAAGAGGGCGAGCTATCGCCGTCGCAGGTATGGGTATTTCTCTGGCTGGAATTTTGCTGCCACCAACAGTTACCTGGTTAGTGGATCAGTTTGGTTGGCGTGCTGCATGGGAAGTTTTGGCCTTCGTCGCGGCGGCTGTCACTTTCCCGGCTGCCTTTATGGTGAAGCGCCGGCCAGAGGATTTTGGCCTGCACCCGGATGGTAAATCTGATGAGCAGGTAGCAAGTGGCGATGCGGGGGCTGCTGCGGCTGATTTCGAAAAATCACTCAACCGTGCTCAAGCGATGCGTACGTCTACTTTCTATTTTCTAGTGCTCGCCTTTGGTCTATTTCAAATATCGATCACTGTGATGCTTTTACAAACGATTCCATTAATGACTGATGCGGGTTATTCCCGATTAGTTGCTTCCACCATGATATCCCTAGCGTCGGTGCCTGCTTTTTTTAGTAAGCCTATCTGGGGGGTAATGATCGACCACTATAATCCTAAAAAACTCGCGTCACTTGGGGCTTTAGTTACCGGGCTGGCGGTGATGTTGATTGTAGTTAGCGTCGCAAAAAGGGCAGATAGCTTAGTTTATCTTGGCTTTTTGATGATGGGGGTTGGCTGGGGCGGCTTGCTGCCCTTACAGGAGGTGATTTGGGCATCGTTCTTCGGGCGGCGCTATCTGGGCTCCGTTCGCTCTACCGCAATGCCATTTACTTTCGGCATGTCTGCTGTAGGCCCCATCTTGGTGGGTTACTACTATGATCTCGTGGGCGATTACAATCTGGCTCTAGTGGCCATTGCTATCTGTAATATTGCCTCTGCAGTAATGCTTTTCCGCATGAAAGACTCTACCGTTTCCGCTTAATTTGTAAGTTGATGTGTGTATGTCTGCAAATTTGGCCTTAACTTTGTGACCACATTCACGTATCTGGGCAAACTGAAATCAAAAGATTTTAAGTTAGGTATTATTTTTAATTTAATAGTTTATAGTCCAAAATGTTAGAATCAAAACTGATCAAGCCAGAGCAGAGAGGATCATGAGCCAACTAAACTGTAAACTGCCTGATCTCAAGGTGAAGAAACCAAATGGTTTGTCTTCGCGTCTTTTTTTTCAGGTTTTCAGTGGTCCCAATGCTATCGCATTTGCTCAACTTAGTTCCCGTTCGTCGAACCAACACTGGCACGCGGCCAACGATAGCCAGCATGAGGGATTTTGCTTACCCGGCGTTAACTACTGCCTTAGAATCATCGAAGTGAATCCGGATTATCGAAATCAGGGCGTAGGTTCAGCTTTGCTTAAAGAAGTAATTGGTTTTTGCAGAGATGAGGGAGTTGACTCTCTGTACGGGCAGATCCGAGGAGATATACACGCTCTACGAAAGTGGTACCAAGCCGAAGGCTTTGATCTAGATGCGGTTGATAATATTCAACTGCGGCTGGTTTGACGTATAGCGCCCGCTAGATCATTCGGCTGAAGTTTGCCGTAATAGTGGCTCAAGGTACGGCCATACATTCTCAAGTATTAGGTACTGCGCCTCAGCTTTTGGATGGATTCCATCTGCTTGCATAAGGTCTGGTTGCTGTGGGATTCCATCGATTAAAAAAGGAACCAGCGATAGATCCTGACTCTTCGCGATGTTCTCGTAAATCTCAAAAAATGGTTTGGTGTAGCGAGGTCCATAGTTTGGGGGTATCTGAATGCCGGTTAAAAGAATTTCGGCCCCGCTCTGACTAATCAAATCTACCATCGTCCTCATGTTTTTCTCTAACGCAGCTAGAGGCAAGCCACGTAAGCCATCATTTCCACCCAGCTCAAGAATAACAATGTCAGGACTGTAGTTTTCGAGCATCGCGGGCAATCTAGCTAATCCGCCGGTGCTTGTTTCGCCACTGACGCTGCCATTTACAACGCTGAAGTTGAGATCGCTTTGGTCTATTTGGGTTTCTAATAGACGGACCCAGCCTTGGGTCTCTTTCATCCCGTAGGCTGCACTTAAACTATCGCCAAACACCAGCAATGTGGGCGACTGCGCTGCCCACGTTGGTTGTAAAAAAACAAAGCTTGGCAAAATACAAGCAATTACCACTGCAGCGAAGCGGCTTAGGGATTGGATAAAGGGGGTAAGTAGTCGATTAATTAGGGGCTTCATCGTTTAAAGGGGTACTTAAATGGCTACAACGTAGATAATTATGTTAAACCGGTGACGCGGTTGTAGCGTACGTTAATAAACACCATAAATACAATTCTTATCCAGCGCTACGTTAGTATGGTGCATGGATTTGGGTTCCCTGATTTACGAGACTGGCGATAAATGATTGAAACAATAGATTTAGTGAAAAGCGTTGAGACGAGCGAGGGCTTACTCACTATTTTGAAGGGCATTAGCCTCAAGATTGAAAAAGCAGAGGCGGTAGCCATTGTTGGTGCGTCAGGGTCCGGAAAATCAACTCTACTTGGGCTCATGGCAGGTTTAGATGCGGCCACCAACGGCGACGTACTGCTAGACGGTCACTCTCTGGCGGCGATGGATGAAGAGCAGCGGGCGATTTTGCGTGGTCAGCTGGTGGGATTTGTGTTTCAGTCATTTCAACTGCTCCCCAGCCTTACTGCGCTTGAAAACGTTATGCTGCCAATCGAATTAAAAGGGCAGTCCGATCCTCAGGGGAAGGCTAAGAAGCTCCTTGAGCGAGTTGGATTAGAAGAGCGCGGACATCATTATCCAAACCAGCTGTCAGGCGGAGAGCAACAGCGTGTCGCCATTGCTCGTGCGTTTGCTACTCAGGGCAAAATTCTTTTTGCAGATGAACCCACCGGGAACTTAGATACCGCAACTGGCTCTAAAATCATCGATTTATTGTTCGAGCTAAACCGAGAATATTCGACAACCTTGGTGCTTGTGACTCACGACGAGCGGCTAGCTAAAAAATGCGATCGCAGCATAAACCTTGTCGGCGGTGAGATAGTAAATGAGCAAATCAAAGAGGAGCTAGTGAGTGTCTAATTCACAATCTACACCGCTTAGCGATCGCAAGTCTTTTGGTGTTTTAAGCTCGATAGCGCTGCGCTTGCTTTGGCGAGACTGGAACGGTGGTGAAATTAGGCTTTTGTTTTTTGCCTTGGTCATGGCTGTCACTTCGGTTACGGGAATAGCGCTATTCACAGATCGTCTTGAAAAAGCGCTTATTCTAGAATCAGCGAGTATGTTGGCAGCGGATAGAGTGTTAGGCAGCGGTCGGCCATTGCCAGAAGAAATATTGTACGAAGCTGAAAGTCGCGGATTTAGAACAGCGCAAACTCTTTCATTTACATCTATGGCATTTTCAGATTCTGGGAATATGCTGGTGTCTGCTAAAGCAGTCAGTGATACCTATCCTCTAAGAGGAGAGGTCATCATCACTGATGCTGCATTCACACGGGGCACTCCTATTCTCAGCGGGCCCGCGCCTGGTGAGGTGTGGTTAGAAAATCGAGCACTTCCAGCCTTAGGAATAGAAGTTGGCGATTCAGTCTATGTCGGCGAAGCTGAGCTGCGAGTAGGCAAAATTATCATTGCAGAA
>CAJWGN010000011.1 GCA_913031035.1 uncultured Gammaproteobacteria bacterium | reverse complement strand
AATAATGCTTACCAGCAGAGGCACGTTGGTCCCAGGTGTGAAATAATTTTGAAATATTTTGTGGCTACGACTTAATACCCAATTCAACTGCCATTTGGAGGATCGATGAATTGATCGCTGCTCCTTTTTTTTTTGATTCTTGTTCTGATTATCAAAAAGATAATTCAGCAGGACTAAATTACTTGCATCCGCTCCATAAGCACCAATTGAATATCCAGATCGATGCAGATTTGTCAGCTGACTCTCCATCCATGCTGTTGCCTGTTGACTCCTGATTTTAAATCTTTCGTAAAAAAAATTGCTATTGCTTCCTTCGTCAATTTCCTTCTTCAGGTGTTGTACCATCACAGCATTCTCTTTCTCTTCTTGTGCGTTTGCCGAGTGCTTTAACTGAAGAAAAGGAATTAGTTAGAGAAACCTTCTATCGGTTCGCCAATGATGTTGTGGCGCCGCTGGCAGAAGAAATCCACCGCCAAGATTTGGATATTCCCGATGAGATTCTAAAGCCAGCCGCTGAGCTAGGTTGTTTTGGTACTTGTATTCCAGAAGAGTATGGTGGCCTACAGCCAAACGACCGACCTGATAGTTTAGGCATGATAGTGGTGACTGAAGAGCTCTCTCGTGGTTCATTGGGAGCGGCGGGGAGCCTGATCACTCGTCCAGAAATTGCTGCACGAGCATTGCTAAGCGGAGGCACTGAACAGCAACGACAACAATGGTTGCCGCAATTGGCCTCCGGCGAGACGCTTTGCGCCATTTCTATCACAGAGCCTAATACAGGCTCGGATGTGGCGGCTGTGTCGTTAAAAGCTACTAGAACCTCTGGCGGATGGACTCTTAACGGCGCTAAAACGTGGTGCACCTTTGCGGGTAAATCAGAGCTTCTAGTCGTACTTGCAAGGACAGAACCGGATGCCAGTCTGGGTTATAAAGGGCTTAGTTTATTTCTGGTACAGAAGCCGTCTTATTCCGGTCATGAATTTATTCACCAACAGGAAAATGGCGGTGCATTAACGGGCAGGGCTATAGCTACCTTGGGTTACCGAGGTATGCATTCTTTTGATTTATTTTTTGAAGATTATTTTGTCTCTGATGACAGTTTGCTTGGTGGTGATGCTGGGCTGGGCAAAGGGTTTTACTTTACCATGGCAGGATTTGCCGGTGGCAGAATTCAAACAGCGGCAAGGGCGACCGGAGTAATGCAGGCAGCTTTTGAGAAAGCGCTAAGCTATGCCAAAGATCGAAAAGTTTTTGGTAAAGCCGTGGCCGATTATCAATTAACACAGATCAAGCTGGTTAGAATGTTGGCCGCGCTCAATGCATCGAGACAGTTTAGCTATGAAGTGGCAAGGCTTATGGATGACGGCGGTGGTCAAATGGAAGCTAGTTTAGTTAAACTTTACTCTTGTCGTGCGGCTGAATGGATTACTCGTGAAGCGTTGCAAATACACGGTGGAATGGGTTATGCGGAAGAAGTATCGGTGAGCCGATATTTCGTTGATGCTCGGGTTCTTTCTATTTTCGAAGGGGCGGAGGAGACGCTCGCACTAAAAGTGATTGCTCGTGAACTCATCGCTAAAGCTGACTAACGCCAGTTAATTGTCGGGTTAATTTCAGTTCGACGTCTGCTCTATTTCCAATTGATCGCCGGACATCGCACGGTCGATGTCC
The DNA here is from genome assembly GCA_913031035.1 of uncultured Gammaproteobacteria bacterium. Lineage (GTDB taxonomy): Bacteria > Pseudomonadota > Gammaproteobacteria > Pseudomonadales > Pseudohongiellaceae > UBA9145. Next base: position 43,729 of record CAJWGN010000011.1, on the reverse strand, counting down.
GATAGGCGTGAAGCAGAGCAATGAAATTAAGTAGTAACGCATGATTACTGTAAGCCCAGACTATTTGCTCAAACGCCAGTTCTCTAAGATTCGCCATAGTACAGGGAGGAAGACTGCATGTTATCTGCTCTCGGTATAGGTATGGAAGCAGATCCGATAGATAAAGATTGCTTACGCTTTGTTTATGAGGAGGACTTAAAGGTGTTGCCTAGCCAGGCCTTCATGATGGCCCACCCAGGGTTTTGGGCAAAGAAGAGGATATTGGCATAGGCTGGCTGAAGTTGCTCCATGCAGGTCAAGAGATAACATTTCACAGGCCCCTTCCCACCTCCGGCACTGTTGAGGCCACAACGCAGATTACAGAAGTTAGTGATAAGGGGAGCGGATAGGCGCGTTGATCAAATTTGATTGAGTGGTGCGCGACGTCGAAACTGATGAAGACCTGTGCACAATTTCACAACCGTACTGGCGCGAGGTGAAGGCGGCTGCGGTAGCGGACGCAAGTCTTCTGGCACGGCTAATTTGATTTCAAAAACTGAGCCAGACTCTGTTTGCGATAGCCTCACTTTGTTGCAGCAGGCGCTGCTGTAGAACTATCTGCTGATCTCAATCCGTTGCATGCTTCACCTAACGAAGATTAGAGTGTCGGTTTTGATGGTTCAATTTTACATGGCCTGTGCACGATGGGTATTGTCACACACGCGCTACTGAAAACTTGCTGTAATTACGATACAGCGAAATTTAGGCTTAGAGGCCAGAGGTTTTTCTCTCCTGAGTATCCTGGTGAAACTATTTGCACCGAGATTTGGAAAAACGGAAAGGAAATTTCTTCTCGCTGCAAATCACTAGAATAGGAAAATGTGGTCATCAACAATGGTTATTTGCTAATTGAATAAGACGGAGCAGCTTTGCAAAATTTATTAAAGGGAATACGAGTCATTGAGGGCAGTGCTTTTATCGCAGCTCCATCCGGCGGTATGACGTTAGCCCAGCTCGGCGCTGATGTTATTCGCTTTGATATGATCGGCGGCGGAATCGACTATAGGCGCTGGCCAATAACCAAGTCAGGCAAGAGTTTGTACTGGCACAGCCTTAACAAGGGTAAGCGCTCTATTGCCGTAGACTTTCGAAAACCCGAAGGCCAAGAACTGCTGACACGGCTTATTACTGCGCCCGGTAATGGGTCTGGAATATTCCTCACTAATTTTCCAGCCAAAGGCTGGCTAGCAGATGAAAAATTGCGCGCTACACGTAACGATCTAATCTATCTGAACCTTGTCGGTGACAGACACGGAGGTAGCGCATTAGATTACACCGTGAATAGCAAAGTCGGTATTCCTTATTTGGCCGGCGACGGCAACAGCGCGGGTGAGGAACAAGACAGATCAGGCGGCAATGAATCCCGCATTCCAATCAATAGTCCGTTTCCGGCCTGGGATGTGATTGCAGGGCAACAGATCGCCCTTGGCCTTTTAGCAGCAGACAGGCATCGGCTTCTGACCGGCGAGGGACAATTTATAAAGCTGGCACTGGCTGATGTTGCTTTAGCGACTATGGGACATCTCGGCTACATCGCAGAAGCTCAATTAAACCAGCAGCCTCGTCAGCCAGTGGGTAATCATATTTTCGGAACTTTTGGCCACGACTTTGCTTGCAGGGATGGCAAGCGTGTAATGATTGTTGGGGTCAGTCCTAACCAGTGGCGAGCGATAGTGGAGGTCACTGGCACAACACAGCAGGTGGGGCGACTGTCGGATCAGCTAAAGTTAGATTTCAAAAAAGAAGGGGATCGCTATCAGGCCCGAGAGCAGTTAAAAGAGCTGTTCCAGCCTTGGTTTGCTGGACTGAACTTTCAATCAGTGACTCAAGCCCTTGAAGAGGCGGGGGTATGTTGGGGCCCTTACCAGACTATTAAGGAGTTAGTAGATTCTGACCCTGATTGCTCCGCGGATAACCCACTATTTAGTCAGATTAACCAGCCTGGCATTGGCTCGGTTTTAGTGCCGTCTCAGCCTTTGAATTTTTCGGCACTGCCTGTTAGTGAGCCCCAGCCAGCGCCGCTGTTGGGCGAGCATACGGACCAGATATTGGCGCAAGTTTTGGAGATGGATAGCATGGAAATTGCCAAGCTTCACGATAGCGGCATTGTCGCTGGGGCTGACCCTCAGTAGCAATGGGCCCTAAAGCTTCCAATCCATAAGTTAAACCAGCTTCTCAAGCCCAGCTAGTTCTTCTGTAATGATTACAAACCGGCAAGATGTTTATAGTTTGCTGGTTTATTTACAGCGATTTTTTTTGATAAATCTTTGGCTTTAAGCTGGTGAATTTATTTTTTCACGCTCCTTCCCATTTCTCTGCTTGTTGCGTTTAATCTAACTCATCACGCTACCCATCACCTTTTTTCATGTTTCCTCGGGCGTTTGTTTTTAACCGTGTTCTCCTCAATTTTTTTAGAAATCCATCATCTCCAAAAATTGCTGTCTATACTTAGAGAGGTCAAATGTAATTGTGTGATTCAGGTATGAGGAGCACCCACAGTTGGAAACTAAAATAACCACTATGGTTGAGAAATAGATAATGGACCCTAGCAACGAGGTGGATGTTTTTAGTCGGCGCAGCATTCAAATTACTTTCGAGTTGCTTCGAAAACGGAATCCGAGGCTGGCGCTGGCCGTACGTAATATCGCCGGCGGTGAACCTCTGGCCAAAGACTATGACAAACTTCTCGATGACAAGGACACCGATCACTTTCGTGTTGAATTGGATTCCTACAACGTTAGAGAAGTGGTCGAAGAATTAATGACTTTTACTTACCCGGACGCCGTGGATAGACAGAACCCCGGGGTTAATATTATGGCGCGAACTCTTATGCAAGACTGGTTGTTGCTTGCCCATCAAATGGTTGCGAACCTTGCCGGGGACGATTGAGCGATTAGTCCTACGTCACCCAACCACCGGACAGCGGGATGACTTGAGCGACCATATGATTGCACTTTTCGCTGGCTAGATAAGCGGCTAGCTCTGCAGTCTCCTGTGCAGCACCGATTTTGTTCGTTGGCACATTTCTTTTGACGTGATCTAGAAATTTTGCATTCCCCAGAAACTCATCGGGATAGTAAGTATCATTGTTAATATAGTTTTGTGCGATAGCATTAACTTGAACATTATTGCGCGCAAGCTCTAACCCTACTGCTTTTAGAAACGCATTTTGTGCGCCCCGAGCGGCACAATAAGCTGCGTTGTTGGCAATTCCTTTTAATGGCGCTGCGCTTGTCACACCTATAATTTTGCCAGAACCACGCTCAACCATCTGTGGGGTGATAGCCCTAACCAAGTACATGAGAGGATTCACCAGTGAATCAAATAGCTTTTGCCAATCATCATTTTGGATATTTTGAACCGGACCAGTCATAGGCGGCTCAGCAAGGTTGGCAACCAAAATATCAATCTCGCCGGCTGAAGCAATTAACGCCTCAACTGATTCCTGAGACTCCATTGGATAACCGCCGGTAATAACGTTAATACCAAGAGATTCAAACTTGTCCTTTATAACGCCTCCCATATAGCGGTCGGCACAGGTAATTAGCGCAGTGCGATTTTCCATGATTTGCAATTTCCTCAGGGTAGCTATTCTGTAGATTGAAGTTGCTAGGTTGTCTGTTGTTGCTCTAATAAATGCTTGGCAAATTTTTCCAAAACGTCATAAGGCTGGCAACCCACCACAGCCATATCGTTTGCATAAAAGGTAGGCACGCCAGTCACTCCAATCGCCCGGGACCGCTTCCAGTCTTCATCCACCTCAGTTTCAAACTGGCGCTCTACGATTACTTTTCGTGCGGCACTCTCATCTAGGTCAGCGGCAGCAGCGATTTTTACCAGTTCATCAACGTCGCCAATATTTACATTGTCGACAAAGTAAGCTCGATACAGCAGATCATGTATCTTATCCCCGCCTTCTTGGGTGTCTGCCCATTTTCCAAGTTCCTGAGCGAGCCGGCTGTTAAAGGTATGGGTGCGATTGCCATAGGGCAGCCCAGCTTCCGCCATTAAATCTTGCAGGCGCTTTTTAACTTCCGATATATCTCGGCCCGCAAAAAGTTCTGCTAAGGATTTACCCTCAGCTGGCGTTTCTGGATGCAATGGAAAGTGAATCCACCGTGTCTCCAATGGGTAATTTTCTTTAAGTTTATCAATACTCACGGTACTGAGATAACACCAGGGTCACACGTAGTCGGTGAATATGTCGATGGTAATTTTTTTCACATTGAGTCCTATTAATAAGTGTTGCAGAGGCGGTCTTACTGTTTGTTAACTTGATTTTCATTCAAGCCATGAAGCACTGTTGGGGTTAGATTAATTGAGATGGGCAACTATAGCAAAAAAGCGGTTAAAGCCTTAGTCGGCGTATGGTTGTTCGCAAGAATCAACAGGGCTGCCCGAGCTCAGAATCAAAAACCCGTAATCATGAGTAGACCTATTTATTAAAGGCGTGATTGGGCTTGGGTTCCCAGCAAGCGCTAGTCACTAAAAGCAGGATGCTAAAAAGAGTAATATACGCTATTTTATTCGCTGAACATATTAAGCTAAAGTCCTGAATCTAGCCCTGAAAAAATAGGAGGCTGGGCAAATTTAATAATTTATTGGTCGACTAAACCATGCTTTCAAACTCGCAAATTCAAACATGGAAAGAACAAGGAGCCGTTATCTGTCAGCTCCCCGGGCACGTAGCTGAACCGGCGCTGGAGTGGTTAAATTCAAATTTTACGTTAGATCAAATTGACAGTAGCCACCTAGATTTTGGTACTCCGGACAAAGAATTCGAATTTCCTACTTTTATAAACGCCCTTGACGACCTAGTTCTTTGCGAGCCGCTAATTGTGGCGGCTCAGAAATTACTGGGCACCGCCGATGTGCGACTTATTCAGGCAGATCTATGGCCTAAGATTGGTGTGGCTGAAGGCCTCCCCGAAGCTCAAGCAAACACTGATCAGCGAATGCACATGGATTACGGTAACAATACTGTGCTGCATCCACAGTGGGATACGCCGGATGTGGTTGCTGCGATTGTTTACTATGATGACATTGAGGAAACCGGAGGAGGAACTGGCTATGTTTCTCGTCGTGGAGTAGATGACCCAGTATATCAGGCACCCTTTGTGAATATGCCAGGCCAAGCAGCTAATCCCTTTTTTAATGACCGCGCCACTGTAGAGAGTTGGTTTAAAAAGAACAATCCAAGGGCGTATGAGCTTAGACAACAACTTTACGAGCGAGAAGAAGTTGTGCAATTCAAACCTGCTACTGTTCTATTTTACCGCCACGACCTCTGGCATAGAGGACGTCCGCTTGTGGCTGGGAAACTACGTCGAGTGCACAACTTGGCTTGGAAACGTGCCGATGCACGAGGTGTTTGTCATTGGAACGAAGGCTTCGCAAGAAAAAGCTACTATGGAAAGGTTGAGTCTATAATCGGTCGTAGTACACCGCTGCAGCGCAGTGTGTTGGATTTTCCTCTGCCTGGAGACAGTTATTGGAGTATAGAAAGGCTAAGGAACGTAGAGGCGCGATTTGCCGCTCATGGATTGGACGTATCCGAGTATCTTGAAAAATTAGATGCCAAGTTTTAACGGTCTTACAGCAATATTTTTCCTTTAGAAAGGGTTCCTATGAACGCTAGGTTAAGTCTTTTGTGCCACTTAGCTTAGTGCACAGTGCCGCCTTTACTGCTGAGATCAACGATCTCATCGATTCAATTTTCTCCCCATAGATGATGCAAACTCCCCTAGCTGTAAAGTAGGCGTAATCGAAGGCGGGCAGCTAGAGCATCTGCTGGTTACGGCTTGGCGAATATGAAGCTGAGTGTGAAACTAGATGTCTCCCATGTCCACCGGCAGGGGTCAGTGTCGAAACAGTTACCGCTATGGCTGTGTTACTGCTGGCCGAAGAATATGAGTTTAATTTAAATAGCGATATCCGAGAATGACTCCCTGAACTTAGAAGCTATGGTAGTGAAGTTTCAATTAATGCGATTCTCGGACATGTCGCTGGGATGGGTGACTATGAGTTAATTACGGCAAAAGGAAGTGATGGCGAGCTAGTTAAAGGTGGTCTCAATTTATGCTCTTTTGCTGAGGCTCTTTTCGTCTAGGGAACCAAGATCATTTAATCAACGAAGAATTTTACAGTCTCGTTAAAACACAAGCTTTAAAGAATCCGCCTTTAGAAAAACTAGAATACAGCAATATCGTGAATATCATCCTTACCTTATTGGTTGAGCCTGTTTCCGGTGAAAGTTTGCGTGAGGTTCTATGACAAGCGGATGTTTAAACCGCTTAATATGAGCCACACATTCTTTAGCGATGAGCCCGTTGAAGTCCTTCCTAAGCGTGCTAGTGTTTATACGTCCCGAGGTGAAGGTTTTGTCACTGATACGACGAACTTGTTTTGGATTAGTGACGGCGGGCCCCATACTAATCTGGGTGATATGCTCAAATGGGACCAGAATTTTTACAGCCCTAAGCTCGGTCAACACTCTGAAGCGATCATGATGCTATTTCTAACGCCTAACAGTGAGCCAAAAGACGATGGACGCCTACACGCGAATGAACAATTTGTATTTGAATATGATGAAGTAAAAGTATACTCATATAGCGGAGGCTGGTTAGATACGAGTACCCTGTATGCCCGTTTTCTGAGCTCAGGCTTTTCGTCAGTTATTATGTGCAACGATGTTAGTCAAAATCCAATTGAGTATTAGCTGAGGATTGTTGATAAATATTTGCAGCCACGTCTATAGGGCAAGATATTCTCAACTAAGCTAATAAGTTTTAGTAAGAAAGAAATGTCAGAGACGAAAAACCGAAGGATAGTGAGTCCGCTAAATAGTTTCTAGAATAGAGAATGCTACATCTGCAACCAGACCCATAGCTAGAGAAAGCTACTGATTAATTTGTAAGGGTCGTTAACTTTTGAATCTTCTCTTTGCGAAACGTATAATTAGTCTATGAAGTCTACGACCAGCCGACTCGATCGCTTTATCAGCCAGAATACTGCTTTTTCGATTTCAGATACACGTCGTTTAATTGCTCAGCGGCGGATTTATCTGGACGGTGATGTGGCGCATTCAGTTCAACAGCCAGTGACAGAATTCACTCATGTGCTTCTCGATGGTAGCTGCCTAAAAAATAACACCCCTGTCTATATTATGTTGAATAAACCGAAAGGGGTTGTTTGTGCAACTAAAGATACTAGCCACTCCACCGTATTAGATCTTATCCAGCATCCCCAAAAGAATGAGCTTCACATTGCTGGGCGGCTGGATTTCAATACAACCGGGCTGGTGCTATTGACTAACGATGGAGCATGGTCCCGGAGGATAAGTCTGCCTGAAACAAAGCTTGCGAAGACATATGAGGTTACCTTATCCAAGCCACTGAGTAGTGAGTATGTTGCGGTGTTTCAAGAAGGTCTCTATTTTGCCTATGAAAATATTACAACTCAGCCCGCTGTTTTAGAGATACTTTCGAAATACACAGCGAGACTGTCATTAACTGAAGGAAAGTACCATCAAGTTAAGCGAATGTTTGGCTTTTTTCAGAATGAAGTAGTGGCGCTTCACCGAGTTTCAGTCGGCCATATTTGCTTAGACGAGCTCGAGCTGGGCCGGAGCAGGCCGCTTACAGTAAAGGAGGCAGCCGTAGGGGTGATCCACTGCGGTTTGAAATGAAAGTGGACATTAAGCTAGTAAAATAGCGACTTCGGCACCTTGCTTGCGAAATTAACGATTTAGCGGCTGTGATCTTATCTAATCTGCGCTGCTTTTGCCTCTGTCACAATTCCCAGTTGAAGCTGTATAATCGAATGAGCCTATGAATTTTCAAATTTTAAGGAGAACCTTGTGAGATTCAATATTACGATCAGTTTTCAGCATTCCACTCTATTGGCCGCTTGCTTGTTTTGCGGGCTACTCCAGGCCCAAGATTATGAGGTGCCTCAGACCAGTTTCGGCGCTCCTGACCTGCAGGGTGTTTATAATATTGCCACGGTAACTATGTTGGAGCGCGGAGAGCAATTTGGCGATCAGCTGGTTATCACGGAAGAAGAAGCCGAGCGAATAGGCCAAACTGGAGATAGCTACCTAACAAATCTTATCGATGGTGTTGGCGGCGCAGAGGGTGCTATTGGCGGATACAATACCTTTTGGATGGATCCTGGTGAGCGCATGGCTACCATTAACGGTGAAATTCGAACTTCGATAATTGTCGAACCTGCTAACGGTCGCTTGCCTTGGGCTGAAGGCGCATTGCAAAAAATCTTCGGTGGTCGAGCTCAAATTGACGAATACGCAGGTCCGGAAACACGACCTATGGCCGAGCGCTGCCTCGTTGGTTTTGGCTCCACAGGTGGACCTCCAATGCTGCCTGTTTTGTACAACAACCATAAGCAAATCGTTCAAACCGAAAACTACGTCATGATCATGGCAGAAATGAATCACGATGCTAGGATCGTCAGAATGCGTGACAGCAAGCATGCGGATATTCCTAAATGGCTAGGAGACTCTATCGGCTATTACGAAGATGACACGCTGGTAGTTGAGACAACTAACTTTAATTCGCAACAAGGTTTACGCGGTGCCCTTCGGCATTTCTTTTACTTGTCGTCTTCTGCCGTAGTGACAGAGAGATTCTCTCGCCTTGATGGTGCAACTCTTTTATATCAATTCACGATTGATGATCCTGAGAACTACGCCACGGCGTGGACAGGTGAATTACCCATGAATGCAGTGGAAGACCAGATTTACGAGTATGCCTGTCATGAAGGCAACTATGCTCTTCCGGGGATATTAGCGGGCGCTCGCCGCCAGGAATATGAAGACAGTCAATAAGTAGGAAAATCGGACGGACGATTAAGTTAATAAGTTAACTAGCCTCAGCATAACGCTTAAGTGATTACGTTATCTTTGTCCCCGCTTTTTTCCTGTATAGAGGATTGGCGATGAAGAGTGGGGCTCTAATTTTTTTCTGCGGGAAGATGGGGTGCAGAAAAATCTTCGAAATCGAAGAAAATTGAAAATAAAAGCTATGCTTTATTTATTCCTACGGACAAGTGGTTAGCGTCCTCTATTCCGGTGAAATTTATACTTTTGATGAATATGTAAATTTCTTAAAAAACTAAAGCCATTGCTCCAAGTTCATCTCAAAAACATATTGAGGAAGAGGACAAATGTGGTTCTGGATTTTTCTGAAAATAACAAGATATAGCGAGAATGGTTTAAACAAGTTATCTCTAAAGGTGAATCACACTATGAACTTAGTTAGCATATCGCCAGCTACGATCCTTGTCTGAAAAATCGCTCGACGTCGAATCCATTAGCCGAAAACAGCTGATTTGACACAGAAGAAGTGTTCAATGAAGTAGGCAAATACTTTAAAGCTCCTTAAGAAAGCGAAGGATTAAAAATCGCAATACAGATCCAAGATTCCTAACAATCAGCACTAGAAAGCAGTACCTAACCTCACTTATAATTTTTGGCATCAGTAACAAAGAGACTCTAGTGAGATAGATGATATCAGTCGATGCTAATCTAATTAGGGTGTCAACGATCTTGAATTTCTAATACCTCTTCTACTTACAAGTTGAAACTCGATGGAAACAATCTCTATACTGGTTGATGTGCAGAACGTCTACTACACCACGAAACAGGCTTACGGTCGGAATTTTGATTACAACAAGTTTTGGGCTAAGGCAACTGGAAATCGGAAGGTTGTTAAAGCAGTAGCCTATGCCATCGACAGGGGAGATCAAAAGCAAAAACAATTTCAAAATATACTCAAAGCAATTGGTTTTGAAGTGAAGCTAAAACCCTATATTCAGCGCTCTGACGGCTCTGCAAAAGGCGATTGGGATGTTGGCATTGCATTAGATGCAATGGAGTATGCTGAACAAAGTGATACGACCATTTTAGTTTCAGGTGATGGCGATTTTGATTTGCTGGCAGACAGGCTTAGAGCCCGTAAAGGATCATCGGTAGAAGTTTACGGCGTTAAAATGCTGACTGCAGCATCACTAATAAACGCGGCGGATAAATTTATACCTATAGAAGCTGACCTATTGATTAGCTGACCTATAGATTAGCTGACCTATAGATTAGCTGACGTTCAATAGCGCGGCAGCTGTTTAAATATCATTTTAGTCAAAGCGATTTTTCGTTCTGCACTTCTCGCTCGCCGCTGGGTCGCTAAAGAAGCGCTTGACATGACGCTATGGTTAATGGGGTTAGAATGACTAACATTAGAGCGGATTAAGGTTTTTTTCTCTATGCGGCTTCGGTTTTATATCAACTCTTACGGGGGCAGATTATTTCCTATCGGTCTGCAAGCAATTCGTTCGATGAGAGATACAAACATCTTCTGATTTCTAGATGTATCAGAGAATTTGCTATTTGTGCGTCTATTATTTATTTTTTAACGAATTAAAAGTAACTCTGGGTTAGCTGTAACTTTAAGTCGTGGATTTTTTTTCTAGTGCTTCTTCTGCTCACAGTTAATGCTTTACTGATTGATACTGAGATAATCTAGAAAATCAGCGCTCAGTTAGGTCAGGGTAAAAACGAAGTCTTGACTAGTTTTTTGATAAAATTTGATTTTCAGTCAGTGCTTTCTATAAATTTTAGACCAAAAGTAATAAAATATGTCTGGTAAAAATTTCACATCCGTCGAACAAGAATTACTTAAAGAAATAATGCTTCATAGAAGAGATGTGCGTGGTAACAAATTTCTTAAAAAAGAAGTGCCGGATGAAATAATCGAAAAAATATTGTTAGCAGCATCTCTAGCTCCATCGGTAGGGTTTTCCCAGCCCTGGGAGTTTGTGATTGTCCGTGATAATAATACCAAGAATCTGATTGCTGACAGTTTTGAGTTGGAAAACAAAAAAGCTGAAGGAATGTTTTTTGACGAAAAGCGGGCAGCTTATGCAAAACTGAAATTGGAAGGAATCCATGAGACACCGATAAATATTGCAGTATTTTATAAGCCGTCAGTTAAGCCAGTTCTAGGCCAGACGACAATGAAGGAAGCAGGAGAATATAGTGTTGTGTGTGCTGTACAGAATATGTGGCTGATGGCAAGAGCGCTGAACATCGGTATGGGATGGGTGAGTATAGTTGATCCTGAGGCTGTAAAAGAAATACTGAAATCACCGCCAGAAAATAAGCTAATTGCTTATCTCTGTATTGGCTACGTAAAAGAGTTTCTAGATGGACCTGAGTTAGAAAAGCTCAATTGGGAGACTAGAAAGTTGGTTAGCGCGGTGGTCTATCAAAACTCATACCCGAAGGAAAAATAGGGCCTCGAATAATGAGGGCAAGCGAAGCGCATGGAACAAAGAGGTTCGACAAAGAAAGCCAGATCGACAAGAAAAGCCGGATCAGTGATATCCGTCTCTGCAATTCTAGTCTGATCCAGAATTTCCCTTAGCCTACCGTTTAGCTATAACAGTCAGGCACCCTCAAGTTTTTTTGTTCTAGTTTACGTTGCGATCTCCGTCGCCCCAGAAAGGCTTCCTCAACTCAGTCTTCAATATTTTACCCGCACCAGACAATGGTAATGGCTCACTTTGAAATGAGATTGAGCGTGGGCATTTAAATCCAGCTATTAGCGCCTTGCAGTGTGCTATTAACGCGGCCTCATCTGCTGTCATGCCTTCTTTAAGCAAGACCACTGCGTGAACCTGCTCTCCCCACTTTTCATGGGGAATACCAATTACAGCGCATTGGCTTACAGCGTCATATTGGTAAAGGGCGCTTTCTACTTCCGCTGAGTAAACATTCTCGCCGCCGGAGATAATCATGTCTTTTACCCGGTCGACGATGAAGAGAAACCCTTCATCGTCCAAATAACCCCCATCGCCGGTATGCAGCCAGCCATCAACAACTGTGTTAGCGGTCTGTTCAGGCATGTTGCGGTAGCCCAACATGATATTTGGGCCTCGCATACAAATTTCGCCAATAACGTGATTGGCGACTTTTTGATTATTCTCATCCATGATGCACAGATCTATGGCCGGCAGCGCTTGCCCGGCAGATTTTATCTTCCCGGCCAAGGGGCCTTCAAAAGTATGCCGCTCGGGTAATAGTACCGTGATGCCCGGTGCAGCTTCTGTTTGGCCATAAACCTGGCAGAAATCTACGGCCGGCATTACTTCCATAGCTTTTCGAATAACTGGTTCAGGCATGGGCGACGCGCCGTACCAGACACATTGTAGCGATTCTAAGGAGTAGTCACTAATACTCGGATGATTGACCAGCATATTGATCATCGTTGGAACGAGCACCAAGCGCTCAATCTTATGGTCCTGTAAGGCTTCTAAGGTCGATACGGGGTCGAATGCGGGGCGGAAGTAGTTCGAGCAAGATAGTGCGGTGGACATCATGCAAACAAAAGCGTCTGCGATATGAAACATTGGAGCCACGTGCAAAAGTCGGTTTTTTTCTTGTACGCCCAGTACCGAAATAGCTTGCAGTGCGTTCGCAACGAAATTCGTATGGGTCAGTATAACGCCCTTCGAGCGGCCTGTAGTGCCTCCTGTATAGAACAAGCCAGCAGCATCGTCATCACTGCGGTTTGCATCTGCAACGGGCTCGTTATCAACCACCTCGGAATAGGCAATATACCCTTTAGGCAATTCGTCTGCCTCACTGAGATCGTCAACAAACACAAAATGCTTGACGTGTTGTAACTGGTCTTTGATTTCGGCAATCAGTGGTGCAAAATTCTTGTCTACTAATAATACAGTAGCCTCAGAATCGTTTAGCCAGTATACAACTTCCGGTCCTGCTAAGCGGGTGTTAATAGGCTGAAAAATTGCGCCTGCCCAAGGGGTGGCAAACATGAATTCAAAGTAGCGGTCGCTGTTCAGTGCTAAAATTGCTACGCAGCTGTCTGCACCAATGTCCAGTTGCTGTAAGCCATTAGCAAAGCAAGCTATCTTGTGTGCAAATTCAGGCCAAGTTTGGGACCGATCTCCATCAACTGTGGCAAGAACATTGGGTTGGGTTTGTGCTGCTCTGCGCACCATTTGTGTCATTGAAAACATGGTTAAATCCTTCGAGTTGTTCGCGACTTCACTAAAGTGGGTCTAGAAAGTGGATCTAAAAAAAGGGTCTAAAAAATGGGTCAAAAAGTGCAGCAGTGTAAAATACCACTACTTTAAGATTCTAATTGCACACGTCAAGAAGCTAATACGGTCTCTTATAAAGGTCAACTGAAATGGCTCAACAATTACAGATGAGTATTTCTAGTTAGCCCCGCAATCCTCGACAGAATGCTTTGAAATTCATTTTCGCTCATATCCATCTGCTCGACAACTCGCCCATAAAGTAATGCTGTTGGCACATTGCGATTGGGGAATTCCTTCTGCGCCTCATGCAGGCAATAAAGGATGACCCGCTCTTTGGCATTAAGACCATCGCGGACATCAGGCATGTTATGTTCTATGGAATCGCTCACAGCGGAACTAATCTACACTCTAGGTTAAAGAACGAAAGCTTAAGTAATTGAGCAATACGGAGTTAAGAGTAACTTGAAGAAGACTCTCGCCGCTAGTGCCAAAGCGACTTAATGTTACTCTAGAAGGCTGGCTGTGCTCAGGATAGCCTAATTAGGGGAAATTATTTCAGGGTAATTTATTTCAGGTAAGTCACTTGAGGTCCGCCTGTTTCCGATGGGCCTGTATTTAGAGCCCTCTAAACACTATCGTAATCAACCAATGAGGCAATCGTGGATATACACTCACTGTATCCAGATTAGCTGTTGGTATGCCATTTTTGCTGGTGTACATACTCATTCGGGTTGGCCATGACGGTCAAGAAAAAATTTTTTACTCCTCTAATAAGTTCAGAAATTCTTTCTAGCACATGGCTTAACTTATCAAGGCTTAGATAGTAGATGAGTCTATTTTTGCTCCAGCGATGAGGGTGGTTCATAAAGATTAGAAGTTTTGAAGAAAGCATGCTGTTTTTCTCATAAACCTAATCGCCAGCTTGGTATATGACTGGTAAACAGTTCAGCATATAGGCGTTGGCTTCGGCAAGTTCTTCGCAAAACATGGGTTGGCTTATTTTAACCCTTTTTTGTCCAATACCGGCCTTACCATCAGCATCAAAAAAGCAAATAAAAGAACAGAGCAAAGAGGAGAGAAACAGAAATCCTTTAAAGCCCACACGTTGTTTTCGACGGCTCTATAGTCATAAAAAATCAGTGACGCCTGTAGGGATGCCATGAGTAAAATTCTGCCTTGGCCGCTGTCGAGTATTTTTATAGTTTGAAAGACGTCCATATGCTCAAGATCAAGCCCTCGTAATATGAAACTGAAACATAGAAGAGCGATGGCAAGATGAATTACTTTATTCGGATGGTTTAAAGGCGGTAGGGAAAATCCACGGCGGAAATCATTAGGGAAATGGCTTGAGTATTTTGAGCGCTGCCCCTTCTGAGTGAGAGGTATCGCTTATTTGCGTATAAGAAAAATAAATAAGGTAGGTATTTATTATTGCGAAAACAGAAAAAGGGTTATGTTGTTTTTCATGCTAACCACGGGCGATCCTCACTTAACAGAAAAAGAGCAGGAAAGGCTACTAACGTTACTACTTTATAATCGAAGCGATTCATCGAATAGGATGAAGTAATGGCAGGAAAAACATAGAGGTGGTTGAGCTCAGGCTTATTCTGGCTTAGTAATAAGCTGTTGTCTGATAAGTGTGCTTGCGGAAATATTTATGGTTGAGTTAGACGCAAAGTGCCGAAAATAGGATCGTTCAGTGACATGTGAAATGTGCCTTAAGTCTGGGGATCGCAGTGTTTGATGTTACCTGTTCACGCATCGATTATTTCTTTCTTCTTGGGGCAGTTGAGGATTAGTGAGAACTAAGGGACACTGGCAACGGCTTTATTTGGATATGCAGTGAAAGATTAGAAAATAAGGGCCGTTTACCAAACCGAGAAACGAACAAAACTGAGAAATTATGAAAAACAACAATACTCTTGCTCGAATCAGCTTATTATTTCTGTCACTTAGTCTGGCTTTCTCAGCATTGGCCGCCGATGGCCCGACGATATATTTGGTTCGGCATGCAGAAAAGGTCATTGAAGACTCAAACGATCCTGCGCTGACCGAAGTTGGGCAGGCTCGTGCTGTAACCTTTGCTGCAATGCTGCACGGTAAAAATGTTAGTCATATATTCTCTACTCCTTACATGAGAACCCGAGATACGGCCGCTCCAACCGCTCAAGAACATGGGGTTTCGATAGAAGAATATGACCCAGATCAGGGGCAGAAATTAGTTGATAAGCTGAAAACTCTCACCGGTGTAATACTAGTTACTGGGCACTCGAATACTATTCCAGGGCTTGTAAACTTGCTTAGTGGTGAAAGCCTTCAAGACTTAGATGAGCGTGTTTACGATAGAGTGTATATCGTGACTTTAGATGAGCATGGACATGCGGAGCTTGATGTTACGTATTCTGAACCGAGAACACCGTTAAACTAAGTTAACCCGCTTCACATGCAGTTCGCCATGGAGCTTGATCGGCAGACGCTGGCAATGATGACTCGTTATGCAGACCCTTTTCGTCCTTCATGGCAGCAATACCTCAGGAATAGACTTTAATAAGCTAACTTCGCTAAAGAGGTGGCCAAAAAGTTTGGGTGCCCCAGTCAAGAAAACAGAGGCCTTTGTTGGGGTAAACATTAGTCTCATGTAGTGGATGGAATCGTAGACGTCTAAAGCAACAGAGTGAGATTGCAGGTCTGAGTATCACGTAAGGGAAAGCGTGTCCGGGGCCAGCGTTAGTTTGCTTCTAAAGTAAAATTTAGAAGCGACTAAGAGTTGTCTTAATCCTTCAATTAACGATGACCAGATTAAGGTCATTTCCAATCCGAGTGTTCCCCAACGTAGCCCTGAAGCGAGCCCTTAAGAGAACGCTTAGATGATCCGCTAACTCGGGCCAAGTGAGGTGGCTTTATTATTGTCAGTTCACTGAGTGTGGTTGGTTGGCTCGTTTATGGTCTTAGATTTACGATCTTAGCAGCCTTTTGCTCTTCACTCTTTTATAGGGCAAAGCCTAGTTAAAGTGAGCAAAGCTGCTCCTGCAAGCTCGAAATGTGTTCGTGCTCGAAAATTTCAACTATGGGAGTATACTCTTGGCCCTTAAAGCATTAAAAAATAAAACAATCTACTCAGGAGAGTGCTATGCGCAAGTTTATTTCCTTCATTGCTGCAGCGACGACTTTGGTGACTTCCGCCATTTCCGTAGCTCAAGATGAACCTTTGGCAGTAATGGTTCCGGGCGGTGGCACTTACAGCCGTTCTATTACTACGGACTCGGCTCAGGCTCAGGCCTTTTTTGATCAAGGTTTACGGATGGCGTGGAGCTTCTATTTTCCAGAGTCCATTGCATCCTATCAAGAAGCGGCTAGGTTAGACCCCGATAGCCCAATGCCTCATTTTGGTATTGCTCATGCGGCGGGCCCAAATCCTAACAGCCGCTATGCCCAAATGCCTGATGATCCCCAAGGTGCTGGGTTAGCAGCGATTCGCCGAGCTATGGATTTGGCGGACAATGGCACTCAGCGCGAACGCGACATGATCAATTCCCTATTTGTGTTGTACAACAAAGACGCAATCCCAGACCGTGTAGAGCGAGATTTTGCCTTTTTGGACAGTATGCGTCAGCTTCATGCCAAATATCCAGATGACGCTGATATAGCCACAATCTTTGGCGAAGGCTATATGAATACAACCCGCTGGGACTATTGGGAAGCCGATGGTACAGCCAAGGTGGGTACCGAAGAAGGCAAGGCCGCTTTAGAGGCCGCAATGGCTTTAGAGCATGACCATCCTGGTGCTAACCACCTGTATATTCACTTAATGGAAGGTTCTGGCCAGCCCGAACTGGCGATGCCTGCTGCCCAAAAGCTAGAAAGCATAGTGCCGATTTCTGGCCACATGGTGCATATGCCTGGCCATATTTACCTGCGTGTTGGTGAGTATGAAAAAGCCATCGACATCAATGAGCGTTCGCAGGTGGTAGATAAGCAGTTTGCTGAAATTTGGGGCGACACAAATTTCCCAATGATTGGCACTTATCCTTTATCCCACAAAATTCATGCCCCACATGCTTTGGACTTTGTTCGCTATGCCAACATGCTGCAAGGAAACTATGCTGCTACCGCTGATGCGTCAAGTCGCGGAGCTGGAAACGTTGGTGACGACGCGGCTATCACTAGTGGTCAAAAGAGAATCGCCCATAATTGGATTGTCGACAAGGTTTTCGGTAAGTACGACAAAATCCATGTTGCCGAACAGTCCCACAGCGGCACGCCTTACTTGGATGGCATGTGGAGTTACGTAAAAGGTAGCGCCCACGCATCTAAAGGCCATATCGACTTGGCCAAAGCTGAAGTTGCTAATATTCAAGTTCAGATGGGCGCTGACAACGTAGACGACACCGGTGTTGGTCCGACACCGGCCTCTCATGTTTTAAGTCTTGCTATGCATGCCTTACTAGGCGAGATCGAAGAAGCCCAAGGTAATCTTGATGGTGCGATTCTTCACTACGGTCACGCGATAGAGTTTCAAGACAACTTGAACTATACCGAGCCACCAGACTGGTCTCAGTCAATGCGTCTTTATCTTGGCGCTGCGTTACTTGAAAAAGGCGATGCGGCAGAAGCCGAAAAAGTTTATATGAAAGACCTCGAGTGGAATCAGCAGAATGGTTGGTCTACATTTGGGCTTTATCAGTCTGTTGAAGCTCAGGGTCGCGAACAAGAGGCGATAGTAATTAAGCGCCAGTTTGAATCCCTCTGGAGGAACGCTGACGTTGTTTTAGAGCGCTCACGTCTGTAGTTAAACTCGGTTTAGCTTAAGCAAACCGACATAAGAAAAAATCCACTGGATAGAAGTTTCTAATTCTGCCCAGTGGACTAACTCTCCCCAAAACTATTATTCTTTCTTAAGATCTGCTTTATCCTCAGATCGACAATTGCGTACTTGTTGATTCTCTCCTTTTCTTGATCTAGAGACTTTATCTAGCTGTCATAACGGCTACTTTTTATTGACTCGGGCATCAGTCTCATTTGTCTTTTTCAACACCGATTCATGATTGAAAGATGATCGTGCTACGTTTGGCACCTAATATCTTTCAGCTGGTATGTCTTGGCCGCGGCCTAATAGTTGGCTGATTACTAAATTTGAATAGGGAATACAGCCAATTAGCAGCACTAGCGTTCCGGCTATGAAGAGGGCATCGGTGATACTAAAGCCAACGGTTAGCATCGTCATCAGCATTTTTTTGTGTTCAGATTGCCGGCTGGCTCATCGACTAAAATCAGTTTTGGCTCGCCAATAACCGAGCGTGCGGCGGCCATTCGCTGCTACTCGCCGCCAGATAGTTCTTGAGGTTTGTGGCTCGCTCGGTTTTTCAGACTGACCATTTTTAATGCTTTCTCAATTTTCTCTCAACGCTCTTTTTTTGGTATGCCTGGATATAGCAAAGGTAAATCAACATTCCCTTCGACATTAAGATCGTCGATCAAATTTAAGTTCTAAAAAATAAATCCAATATTATTTTTACGCAGATCCACAAGCCCATTTTCAGAGCGATGAGCTTTCTCCTGTTCATCGTGAAAAATACTACCCAGGGATTGGTCTATCGGTCATTCGGATTACGGTCAGGCGGGTAGACTTTTCACAGCCAGAAGGCCCCATCATGGCAACGAACTCGCCTTTAGATATGCGGAGGTTAATTTTTTTTAGCGCAGCAGTCTCTATATATGCGGTCTGGTAAACCTTGCTTAGATTTTTCAATGTGATTACGTTTCCAAATTCCTAGTTCAAAGTAAGACATTTAAATAAGATAAGATTTCTGCACAAGGGTAGCTGCTTATTTCATATAAAAAAATTGCGAACAAATACAATGGCTTGGAGAGCTAAAGGATCGATAACTGCGGTATCCAATAACTGTTAGCCAGAATCACTGCGGTTAAGGCACAAATGCAGGGTAAGGTGAGAGACAACTCAGGGTATACTGAATCCGATACTCATATTGTTTACCAGCAGGAACGCTCCCATGAAGACTTCGATAGCCGCCAAACTTAAAGTAACTTTGATGTTATTTTCGTGCGTGCATTTTTTAGTAATTTGCAGCTCGAGTGTTAATGCTCAAGATCACTTTAATCCGAAAGGAAACCCGCCAAGCGAGTTTACAGTAGCCCTTCAAAGTGAATTAAGGGAGTCGCTGCCTTTTGAAGATGAGCGAGATTTCGCGGAGTCTAGCAGAGGCTTCATAGCCGAGCCGGACAGCAGACGTATCGTCGGTGCAGCGGGCAATACGGTATGGGATATGAACCGCTATGATTTTCTGCTTAACGGGGATGAACTGGACAGCATACATCCGTCACTTCAGCGCCAAGCCACACTGAACATGAATTTTGGGCTTTACGAAGTGGTGCCAGATTTTCTCTATCAGGTGAGAGGATTCGATTTGGCCAATATGACCCTAGTAAAGGGGAACGAAGGTTGGATCATATTTGATGTACTGTTAACGAGCGAAACGGCCGCAGCTGCCTTGGCACTTGCCAATGAGCAACTGGGAGAACGACCTGTTAAAGCGGTTGTCTATTCACATTCCCATGTTGATCATTTTGGCGGTGTGCTAGGCGTTACTAGTGAGGAAGCTGTGCGCGTGGGAGAGGTTATGATTATTGCTCCTTCCGGGTTTATGAAGGAGGCAATCTCTGAAAACGTCTATGCAGGTACCGCGATGTCACGTAGGGCCGTCTTGCAATATGGCCGCACTATTCCATCAAGTCCTTTTGGACAGGTGGATTCGGCAATTGGCAAAGGCTTGGCGGCAGGAACCACCGGCTTGATAGCGCCTACCTTAGTTATCGAGGGTGAGTATGAGGAGCACACAATTGATGGCGTTAATCTTGTGTTCCAGAATACGCCAGGCACTGAAGCGCCTGCGGAAATGAATACTTGGTTCCCTGAGCAGAAAGTATTTTGGGCGGCCGAGAACATCACAGCGACAATTCATAATATTTATACGTTGCGCGGTGCACTTGTACGAGATGCCCTGCAATGGTCAAGACAGATAAACGAAGCTCTCTATCGCTTTGGAATGGAGGCTGAGGTGCTGGTGTCTTCTCACAACTGGCCGCGATGGGGCAATGAAAGAATTCAAGAAGTTATGCGAGCCCAGCGAGACGCTTACGCGAATCTGAATAATCAAGTATTGTACTTGGCAAACCAGGGCGTCACGATTAACGAAATGCACAATGAGTACAAAGTTCCAGAATCACTGCAGCAGCAGTGGAATGTTCGTCAGTATCATGGTTCAGAGTTCCATAACTCACGCGCAGTAGCTAATCGGTATTTGGGATATTGGGATGGTAATCCCGCGACTCTTGCGCCGCTGTCTCCAGCTGATTCTGCTCCTCTTTATGTGGAGATGATGGGCGGGGCGGCTGCTATCATGAGTCGCAGTGAAGAACTCGTTGAGGATGGCCGTTATCGTATGGCAATGGAAATATTGAACAAGCTGGTATATGCCGAGCAGAACAACCAAGTTGCGAAAGATTTACTTGCGGATGTGTTCGAACAACTTGGTTATCAGTACGAAAGTGCAAGTATGCGTAATGTCTTTCTAGCAACGGCTCAGGACTTACGCAATGGTATGCCTAGGATTCCTGCTCCGAGAGGCACGAGTCCTAGCCTTGCCCGGGCAATGACAACGAGCCAGTGGTGGGATTCAGTGGCTACTCGAGTAGACAGTGACTTGGCTGATGGAAACGATTTTATTATAAACTTTTTAACCCCAGATACCGATGAGAGTTATGTTGTGGAAATGAGTAGTGGCACTTTAACCAATATTGCGGGTTACTCATCAGACAATGCCGACGTTACCATCACCATGAACCGTAGCGATCTTGATGCGGTTATTATGGGAGCGGCAACCCTTGGATCTCTTTTGCAGACTGGTGTGGGTAGCGTCGAAGGTGACGTCTCCGTTCTGCTAAGTTTAACCGAAGTGCTGGTCGAATTTGCACCAGGCTTTGAAACTATGCCAGGCACTGCGCCGAAATAAAAACCGAAGTTGGATTATCTTTAAATGGATTCACCAGTTCTTAGAAAGCTTAACGTCAATGCCCAAATCAATGAGTCGAATACTATCAGTGAACTTGCTGATTTCATGATCCAGCGTCACAATTCAGTTGTTATTACAGGGGCGGGGATAAGCTCCGGGTCAGGTATACCAACTTATCGAGATGATAGTGGTACTTGGACGAGTAATCGCCCGATTCAACATGCCGAATTTATGCGAACCCATTCGGTTCGTCAACGCTATTGGGCTCGGAGTTTCTCAGGTTGGCCAACCATAGAAAAAGCGGAGCCTAATCTTGCCCATGTCGAGCTAGCCAGTTTAGAAGCTCTAAACTTTGTTGGCCAGTTGGTTACTCAAAATGTTGATCGGCTCCATCAGCGTGCGAACCATAAAAGAGTCATTGACCTTCATGGACGTCTCGATCAAGTACTGTGTATGGACTGTGGCGCCTTAATTGCTAGAAGTGATATTCAGGATTGGCTAAAACAACATAACCCCCATCTCCACGAATCCTCTAATTTAACTAGACCCGATGGCGACGCGGATGTGGATGACGGATTAGTCAAAGCGGTGCAGGTTCCTAGCTGTCGGCGTTGCAGTGGCGTATTGAAACCTAATGTGGTTTTTTACGGCAGTTCGGTGGAAAAAGACATAGTCGAGTCGATTTATCAGAAAATTCTAAGATCAGATTCCTTGTTCGTAGTGGGCTCGTCTCTGATGGTGTACTCCAGTTATCGATTTTGCAAATTCGCTGCTGAGAACAATATTCCAATAGTCTGTATCAATCAGGGGTTAACCAGAGCGGATGATTTACTGACCTTAAAGGTTTCCAAGCCTTGCGCGGAGTCACTCCAAGCACTTAGCGCTATGCTTTGATGTTCTGAAAACCGCCTATAGTCGACTACGAGACTGATAAAAGTTATTTGAAAGTGAATAAAGCATTGAAATTGATGATGGCATTGATCGGGTTTATGGTCTCCTTTACTGCACGCGAAGCGTCACAGCGCATGCTTTCGCTAGGTGACTGAGTAGGCCTCAGCAATGAGCCAATCTCTCTAAACACCAAAACGCATCGTTATAGCGAACTAATGCCTACATCATAGCTCCTGCGTCATAGTTCCCTTTTCAGCGGGCTTGTTATTCTGCACTTGGACTGCAGGTGGTTTGGGTACTGGTAGTGCAATTCTCGACGGTATTTTCGATAGTGCAAAATTTCCCCCTCGATATTCTAATCCCACTAAATTCATAAATATACTTAGAAAATTACTTCCTGTTCTTATTTGACTTCCTCGGGCACCGCTCCTCGCAACAGTTATTTCTGGTGATGAATCGCGATTCTGTCTGGTTATTTAAGAACCGGATCGCGGGTCTCTCTAAATCAGAACTAATGCCGTGATTTATTTTATTGTGGGGTAAAAGGAATCTATAAAATGAGGGTTTTAATTATTGGGATTTCTTCTAGAAAGATTTAGAATCTTAATTATTCGAAAATCTCTGGGAGAGGCGCAATTGACGTTAGTTGAAAAGAGCTGTGCAGCTCGTGCTGGTTTTGTAGGACTACTACTCATGTTGTCATCATGCAGTGATCAACCTGCTGGTATGGCTGTGAATGAAGATGCTGATGTAGCGCTCAGCCAGCTTACCACTCGAACTTATGATTTCAACGAGTGGTTGGATAGTGAATATGCTACCGAACTAGACTTTCACCCGCTTACAAAAACAAGTCAGGGAATTAAAAGTGACTACGGCGAGTTAGACGATGTTTCCGAGCAGGCACTTGACCGTAAAATGGCATGGAGAGGTGACAGCGTCGCTAGGATGCGAGCCGAGTTTGACCGGGCTGAGCTTGATGTTGAAGGGCAACTATCGTGGGATCTCTGGGAATATCAGCTGGAAATCGCCACACTAAATCTGCCGTTTAGAAGACATGCTTATATATTTGGGCGCAACGGGCCGCAGTCGCGTTTGCCCAACCGTCTTATCAACAACCATAGGGTTGATTCTGTCTCCGACATGGAAGCTTACGTTTCTCGTCTACGGCAATCTCGAAGGTACATGTCTCAGTATTTGGACAGAGCAAAGCTTTCAGTGAGTGATGGTATTCGTGCGCCGTTTTTTGACTACGATCAAGCAATAAGGGAGGTAAAAAGAATTATAACCGGCGCGCCTTTTACTGAAGAGGGTTCCTCCGCGCTGTGGAGCGATGTGAATGAGAAAATATCGTCTCTTAGAGATAGGGATATGATTGATGAAGCGGAAGCCGCGAAGCTTGCGAATGGAGCAGAGGATGCTCTTTTGAATTACTTGAAGCCAGGGTTCGATGATGTGCTTGCTTGGCTGGAGTCCGACCGAGTTAATGCATCTGAAATAGCCCAAGGCGCATCCTCATTACCTAACGGGAATGACTATTACAGTGTTCGTTTGCAAACGATGACCACTTTGCCAATGGGCGCGGATGAAATTCATGTTCTAGGAATTTCTGAAGTGGCAAGAATTCATGAAGAAATGAAAGTCATAAAGCGGGTTGTTGGGTTCGAAGGGTCGTTGCAAGATTTTTTTGGATTTCTTAGAGAGGACGATCAGTTTTATTTTGAAACAAACGATCAAGGTAGAGCTGATTACCTTGCGCTTGCTGAAGTTCACCTAACGCAGATGTACACTAGATTGCCAGATTACTTTGGAATTCTGCCGAAAGCCGGTTTAGAAGTGAAAAGAGTGGAATCGTTCAGAGAGACAGCTGGCGGGGCGGCTCACTATCGGCGGGGAACTAAAGATGGCTCTAGGCCCGGTACTTTTTATGTCCATTTGACGGATATGCGGGCCGCTGCCGTGAACCGTTTAGAAAATTTATCCTATCATGAAGGTGTTCCCGGGCATCATATGCAGAGGTCTATTCAAACAGAATTAGAAAATATTCCGCAGTTTCGAACCAACGGCGGTTATACCGCTTACAGCGAAGGGTGGGGTCTTTACGCCGAACTGCTTGGTAAAGAAATGGGCGGATACAACGATCCGTTTGCAGATATGGGCAGGTTGTCGGGTGAGCTTTGGCGCGCAGTGCGGTTAGTGGTTGATACCGGTATACATACGAAAGATTGGACTCAAGCCAAAGCGGTTAACTATGCGTTAGCCAACTCGCCGCGGCCTGATTCTTCAGTGCGCTCGGAAGTCCGTCGCTATTTCAATAATCCGGGTCAAGCTACTGCGTATAAAATAGGCATGCTAAAAATAATTGAGTATCGAGAAAAAGCTGAGGCTCAGCTTGGTGAACAATTTGATATCAAAGAGTTTCATGACACGGTACTAGGATCTGGGCCCATACCCATGATGGCTTTAGAGGCGCAGGTGGATAGATGGGTAAGCAGAACGTTGAATAAGTAGATGCCAGAATAACGCGGATGATAGGTATACCGGATCGCAGCTGTGTTTTATAAGGTAACAGTCGTTCAATAGGCTAGAGCACGGTCTCAATGCCTAGCACAATTAATGCCAATGCAATCGCCCAAAGCAAACAAGCTAAGGCATCAAAAAGGCTGTAGCGGATTCGACTGAATCCGCTTAGTCCCATCAATGCAGGAACCAAGCTTCTCACTGCTGGCACAAAACGGCCAATGAATATGGCAGCGCTGCCGAATTTTTGAATAAGATCCTGGCCTTGAGATATTGATTTGGCATACTTATTTGCGATTTTCGTTTTATGAAATCCAGGGCCAATAATTCTGCCAATATGAAAACCAAGATGGTCTCCAGCAAATGCCCCAGCGAATGCTAGAGAACAAACCAATTCTATAGGGGCTAGATCGTACTGGATAATAAAAGTAGCGATTGCCAATAGCAGCACGCCAGATATAAACAAACCGATGCCAACACAGGCCTCAGCGAAAGCAAAAACGGGTATTAACCATATTGCATAGCTTTGCCGCGCTTCTAGCCACTCGATAAGAAAAGTGTCGATAGGTTAAGTCTCTTGTGTTGATTGAGCCGTGATAGGGGAATTATCCTTCTAGTATTTCCCATCTGCCATAAGCTTGTTCGAGTTTAGCTTGATTGTCAGCCATCTCTTTTAATGTCTTACTGACTTTATCACTGTCTTGTTCATAGAAGTCAGGCTTAGCCACTAGGTCTTCAAATTCACCC
Source organism: uncultured Gammaproteobacteria bacterium (assembly GCA_913031035.1). GTDB lineage: Bacteria > Pseudomonadota > Gammaproteobacteria > Pseudomonadales > Pseudohongiellaceae > UBA9145. The sequence goes on along the minus strand of CAJWGN010000011.1, from coordinate 18,425 downwards.
TGTTTAGCTTCTAATTTTTCGATGAGAGCGGTTAAATCCTTCAGTTCTTGCTGATCTTTATACGACAACTTCGGTTTGCTTGGTTCCGTCTTTATTGGAGCAGGCTGAGCCTTTGCTTTAGGCGCTGCCTCCGCTGGAGTCTCTTTTTCGTCTTGCAAGCTTAGCAAGCGACCGCCTTTAGAGGCCCAGTCAGAATAGCCACCAACGTATTCACCAATGGAGGCTTTTTCTTCAAATACCATCAAGCTTGTAACCACATTGTCCATAAAGACTCGATCGTGACTTACCAATAGGACTGTACCGGGAAATCCCAGCAGAATGTCCTCTAGTAGTTCTAGGGTTTCCACATCCAAATCGTTGGTTGGCTCATCTAATACCAATATGTTGGCGGGCTTGCTGAATAGCTTGGCCAAGATGGCTCGGTTTTGTTCTCCACCCGACAAGGCTTTGGCAGGGGTGCGAACGCGATCAGGGGTGAATAAGAAGTCTCCAAGATAGGTAATGGCATGCTTTCTCTTACCGTCAATTTCGATGAATTCTTGGCCCCCACAAATATTGTCGATGAGGTTTAGTTCCGGATCTAGCTGGGCCCTAAGCTGATCAAAGTAGGCGATTTCTAAATTACTGCCAGTCTTCACCGTTCCAGATGAAGGTTCTAGCTGGCCTAGGATGATTTTTAGCAGTGTTGATTTCCCTGCCCCATTAGCGCCGACCAAACCGATGCGGTCGCCACGCAGAATGGTGGTAGAGAAATCCCTGATGACTTCGTTATCACCGAAGCTGTGAGATATATGTTCCAGTTCAGCAACGATTTTTCCAGAGCGTGAAGCGGCATCTACCTTAAAGCTTGCCTTGCCTACTTGATCTCTTCTCTGGCTATGCTCTCGGCGAAGTGCTTCTAGAGCCCTTACTCGCCCCTCGTTACGGGTGCGACGGGCCTTAATGCCCTGCCGTATCCAGACTTCTTCTTGTGCTAGCTTTTTATCAAATAAGGCATTGGCTCTGTCTTCGGCAGCTAATTGCTCCTCGCGAAAGCGTAAAAAGCGCTGATAAGTTCCTTCAAATTCATAGAGAAGGCCTCGGTCCAGCTCAACAATAGTGTTTACCACTTTTTGCAAAAATGCTCTATCGTGAGTTACTAAAACCATCGCACCGCGGAAATCTTGTAGTTGTTTTTCAAGCCATTCAATCGCTGGAATATCGAGATGGTTAGTAGGCTCATCTAAAAGCAGAATGTCCGGCTCAAGAACCAAGGCACAACCCAGCGCGACTCTTTTGCGCCAACCGCCAGAGAGCTCCGACATTTTTTTCTCAGCTGGCAGGTTAAGCTGACTAATAACCGTGTCAACTCGCTGACTTAGGCTCCATCCATCATTGGCTTCAAGTTGCTCTTGCACGGCTGCAAGTTTGTCCATATTGTTAGCGTCAAAGTTACTTGTCAGTTGGTGATAGGATTTTAAGAGTTCACCTACCTCGCTAAGACTTCCTGCTACGACGTCATAAACAGTTTCTTCGCTGGCGTCAGGGAGGGATTGATCTAGCCAGGCGATTTTCACTCCGGGCCGCAACCAGCGTTCACCACTGTCTGGTTTTACCAGCCCTCCAATGGTGCGTATCAAAGTAGTTTTGCCTGTGCCGTTACGGCCAAGCAGGCCTAAGCGCTTGCCTTTTACCAGATTCAACGACACTTCATCCAATAAGATGTGAGTGCCAAAATTAATTGAGATTTTATCGAGTTTTAACAAAGGCATTAGTTAGATTCTTCAGTAGTTACGCATCCGGACTGCAAATTTGCCCCCGGAAAGAGGTGGCCGTACTTTAAGAGCAGAGGAGTCTAAAGCATGTTGGGCCTCGCTGCGAGTAAATGGAGAATTACGCGCGAAATGCAGCTTTAACTGTTTAACCTCAGTCAAGTTTTGCACTATCATGGCTTGGTGAATTTGCTCTCGCTGGGCAAATGCAAAACTAAATCTAAAGGAATAATGCGTTGTTAGATGTGCTTATAGTTGGTGCTGGAATTTCAGGGATTAGCGCCGCCTGTTATTTGGAAAAAGAGTGTCCTCTGGCGGATTATAGCATTATTGAGGCGAGGGATAATTCAGGAGGCACGTGGGATTTGTTTCGTTATCCGGGTGTTCGTTCGGATAGTGACATGCACACTTTTGGTTTTTCCTTTAAACCTTGGACTGACCCAAAAGTACTGGCCGATGGTGAGTCGATCCGAGAATACGTAAATGAGGCGATTGCTGACTATGAAATCGCTGACAAGATTCAGTTTGGTAGGAAGGTCATCTCGGCAGATTGGCGAGAAGATAAATCATTATGGTGTGTTGTCATTCAAGAGAAATCGGGGGAAACGGTAGAAGTTGAAACTAGGATACTGTTCATGTGTGCGGGCTACTACGACTATGACAAAGGTTACACCCCAGAAATACCAGGTCTTGAATCTTTCGCTGGCCAGCGGGTCCATCCCCAAAAGTGGCCGAAGGATCTCGACTATAAAAATAAGAAAGTAGCCGTTATTGGCAGTGGGGCTACGGCGATGACCTTGGTCCCTGCAATGGCGCCGGATGCGGCAAAGGTTGTTATGGTGCAGCGCTCGCCAACCTATGTTGCGTCACGTCCAAGGCAAGACATTCTATCTAATATCCTCAATGCAATTCTGCCTGCACAGTGGGCATACAATGCAGTTCGTTGGAAAAATATTCGCCTCCAAAATTACTTTTACAAAAAGGCCCGTAATAATCCAAAGAGAATAAAAGCCCTCTTGATTAATCAGGTACGAAAAAATCTACCAGAAGGCTTTGCCGTAGATAAGCACTTTACGCCCAGCTATAACCCTTGGGACCAGCGGGTTTGCTTGGTGCCGGATGGGGATTTGTTTAAGGCAATTAAAAGTGGGAAAGCTGAAGTAGTCACCGGCAATATTGATACTATCACCGAAACAGGCATAAGGATGGTTGGCGGGGCAGAGATAGAGGCAGATATCTTAGTGACGGCTACCGGGCTAAACCTTAAGCTTCTAGGTGGAACGAAATTCAGCATGGATGGCGTGGAAATTGATTTTCGCGACCGATTTTATTATCAAGGGATGATGTTTTCCGGCGTTCCTAATCTGATTCAAACCTTCGGCTATATTAACGCGTCGTGGACGCTGCGGGCTGACCTAAATTCTCTTTTTGTAAGCCGGCTGGTTAATTATATGCAGCAAAAAAATAAGACTAAAGTCAGTGCCGAGCTCGTTGAGGATGATCGAAACATGCCGGCAGAAAACCCATTCAAGGACTTTCAGCCGGGCTATATGAGCAGAGGCTTACATATGTTTCCAAAGCAGGGAAATCATGCGCCATGGCAGAATACCCAGAACTACCTTTTAGATAAAAAACTTCTGGGCAAGGCTAACCTTGAAGACGGTGTGCTGCAATTTAGCTAGGCACTGCTAATTCAGGTCAATGCTACACATTTCATATGCCGCCCATTGAATGGAACTTGGTTTCGTAGAAATCTACGATACCTTCATGACCGCCTTCGGAGCCAATGCCTGATTGTTTCCAGCCGCCAAAAGGCGCAACTTCTGTTGAGAACACGCCAGAGTTGGAGCAGACAATTCCGTGTTCTAGGTTTTCTGATACGCGCATCACTCTGCCAACATCGCGAGTAAAAAAGTAAGCCGCGAGGCCATATTCAGTGTCATTAGCTTTAGCGACCACCTCGTCTTCTGTTTCAAAGTGCTGAACTGTCGCGATTGGGCCAAAAATCTCTTCGTTGGCCAGTCTCATGTCATCATTAATATTAAGCAGTAACGTAGGCTGGTAAAAACCCCCGCCGAGCTCGTGCTGTTTGCCACCGATGACAACTTCTGCGCCTTTCTCTTTAGCATCAGCAAGTAAAGCATCCATTTTCTCTACAGCTTGCTTGTTAATCATTGGGCCGATAACTGCGCCTTCCTCAAAGCCGTCCGCTACTTTTAAGCCGGCGATTTCTTTCTTGAGTTTTTCTGTAAAAAGATTTGCTACTTTGCTGTGGACGAAAATTCTATTGGTGCAGACGCAGGTCTGGCCACAGTTGCGAAATTTTGTTGCAACACAGTGAGAGACTGCAGAATCCAGATCTGCATCGTCAAACACGATGAAAGGTGCATTTCCGCCGAGTTCCAGTGACACTTTTTTTACAGTGCTCGCACATTGGGCCATGAGTAATTTGCCGACCTTTGTGGAGCCGGTAAAAGTAAATTTAGCAATGTCTTTATGTTGAGTAAGCACTTTGCCGATTGCGGATGAGTTTTCGCCAACAACAATGTTTAAAACTCCAGCGGGTATGCCAGCTCTTTCGGCAAGCTCGCATAAGGCGAGCGCTGAAAGGGGAGTGCCTGCATCGGGTTTTATTACAACCGTGCAACCGGCGGCCAAGGCTGGGCCTGCTTTTCGAGTAATCATGGCATTGGGGAAATTCCAAGGAGTAATGCATCCTACGACGCCGATAGCTTGCTTGTAAGTGAACAGACGCCGGTCATTGGCAACTGTAGGAATCGTAGCACCGTTCACCCGCTTACATTCTTCGGCGTAGTATTCAATAAAGCTGGCGCCATATTTCACTTCTCCAACCGCTTCCGCTAGAGGCTTACCCTGTTCTGCTGTCATCAGTGCGCCGAGGTCGTCAGCATTCTCGAGAATAAGATCGTGCCATTTCCGCAGCACTGCCGAGCGTTCCTTGGCCGTTTTTTTACGCCAAGTTTTGAATGCTGCATGCGCTGCCAATACCGCTTTTTCGGTATCTTGGGCATCTCCATTAGCGACGCTGGCGATTACCTCGCCGTTGGCTGGATTAGTCACATCAAATTTAGTCGCAGCCGTTGTCCAGCGGCCATCAATATAGTTTTCGGATTTTAGTAAGGACGCATCTTTAAGTTTAAGCATGTTTATACACTGTCAGTATGGGTAAGTAATCGTGAGTAAGCAGGCACTTTAGCGCCGTCTGCTGTGTCTAACAAGCTAAGAACTGCCCAAAGCAAATTAAAACCACAGTTAAGGTGCGTTTAAAAAGAGCTCGATTAGAAGGTGGGAGACTTTGTGAATGTTTCGCATACCACTCATCGACTTAGCGCAAACCAAGTTGAAATTAACAGCGAGCAATCTAACCCCGATATCTATTTCTACTAGACTTGATTCTTGAAGACTTTCAGATTCGCTCATGATCATCGCGCCGAGTCCTGCGATTGCTGCAGCTTTTTGAACCGAAAAATCATCGCTGGCTAAGCTTGGTTTGAAATCTGGAATGGCTTTTTTCAAGATAGAGCGTGAGCTAAGGGAGCTGTATTGACCTGCCCAGCTAATCCTGTCCAGATCCTCACATTTGCAGGGCTGATTTAAGGTGGCGAGGTAAGGTTTGGCTCCATAAACGGTGGGCTGAATTTCACCCTCGTATAGGCACTCAAGCTCGTTGGGGTAGTTGGTGCGAACAGCAATATCCGTGGCTCCACGGCTTAGGTCAACAGCGGCTAATACCTCCAGCCTGAGCTGAGGTTCGAGTTTGCGCAGGGTGGCTGCAAAGGCGCTATCTGCTCTACTGCGACTCTCGGTGGCGCAGCAATTTTAACCATGCCTGATAATTTTTTCAGAGCCGTTGGCGATGCGCTGAAACTCTGCTGCCCATTTTGCCATCTGCTGGGCCGCGACCTGAAGATCATTTGCAGCCGCTGTAGCTTTTGCTCCATGCTTACCACGGTCAACAATTGTTGCTTACTTCGCGCTTCTAGCGCCTGAATACGTCTGCTGACCGTTGGTTGCCCACCCCTAGGCGCGTTGCTGCACGACTAAAGCTTTGGCACTCTATCACTGTGAGCAGAGTTTGAGCGTCTTCCCAAGAGAGCGTTTTTTGCTCATTTTATTCGAGCCCCCATCACGCTAAATAGTATGCATTTACACATACCAGTATTCGATAATTCGGAGTATACATCTCTAATTTCATGGCCAATACTCGTGATTATTCTAAATCGCAGTCAATAATTCAGATGAGGAAGCCCTAATGAGGAAAGCCCAATGAAGCCAGTAATGAGCCAGTCAATTGTACTTTTAGTGATAGCGCTAGTGCTGGCGTGTTGCCGAGCGTCAACAATCGGCACCGCCCCAGCAGATTTAGGGGTGCCTAGGTCCTTCATCGAGCTGGAAAATTCGATAGCTCAGCCCGGCAAGATCGTTTTTGAGAAGCACTTAGCAGCCAACTGGTCGGTGCCTCTATCGGGTCTATTGAACCTAGACCACCCGAAAAGCCAAGCGGCTGAAATTAGTGATAAAGAAGAGGCCATTCAAATTTACGTGTATTCCATAAAGCATCCTGAATTTGGCACTTATCTAGTGGACTCTGGGGTGGCTACGGCATTCGCCGATGAATCTCAAGATAATGGCATAGGTTGGTTAATCGAGTCGGCAATGAATATAAGCGCCCTAGACGTGCTCAAGTCAACTAAACAGCTTGAGCAAGAGCTAGGCGGAGTTGACGGCGTATTTCTTACCCATATTCACATGGACCACATTATGGGTTTGTCTGATCTTGAGAAGGCTTCGGTTTATGGCGGTCCCGGGGATGCCGAGCTGTCCACTTTTATGAATTTTTTTACCCAAGGCAGCACAAATCGTTTGCTCGACAGCACCCAGGGCATCTTGGAATGGCAGTTTGGTGAAGAGGGAATAGTGGATGTATTTGGCGATGGCAGTTTTTGGGCGCTGCATTCGCCAGGCCATACACCGGGCGCCACTGCCTACTTGGCTATCACAATACAAGGGCCGGAATTGATGATTGGCGATGCAACTCATACTCGCTGGGGTTGGGAAAACGGCGTTGAGTCTGGCACTTACTCCGAAAATATTCCTCTTAGTGCGACAAGCTTGGCCAGACTCAAGAAATTGGTTAATTCCAACCCCAGTATCAATGTTCACCCCGGACATCAGTCACTGGGATTGTAAAAACAATCCAGACTCGCTAGGTGATTGGGGCTATCATTGCGCTCCGTTGACTTCTCTGTAATGCGATATGGCCTTAAAACCGACAATATTTAAAATTAAAGTGGCACTTACCGATCTAGACAGAGAGGTATACGAGTCATTAAGTCTCACGATTGCTCAGCACCCCTCTGAAACCAGTGAACGGATGATGGTCCGCTTACTGGCCTACTGTTTGAACTATGAAGAACAGCTTGAGTTTTGTAAGGGGCTAAGCGATACCGAAGAGCCTGATCTTTGGGCAAGAGCCTTAACTGGAGAGCTTGATCTTTGGATCGAAGCTGGTGAACCAGGGGCCGATCGAATTAAAAAAGTGAGTCGGCAAGCTAAAAAAACCATCGTCTACTGTTTCAATACAAAGTCAGCCACGTGGTGGCAACTAGAATCTCCTAAACTTGCCAAGCTATCTGCTACGGTTATTCAGTTTTCTTGGCCAGAAATACAGAAACTAGCTGATTTGATTGAGCGGACAATGGATATATCAGTAACCATTACAGGAAATTCAGTTTATGTAGCCGCCGCCCGCGGTGAGATCGAACTTTCCCTGACAACTTTGCAAGAATAAGGCTCTAGAACTCGATTCGGCGAATGTCGTTAACAGCTTAGGTTTTGGTTTATTGTTATCGATGTTTTGCTGCATAATCAGCCCCCGCTTATATAACAACAAATTTCCAGAGACTAACTATGTGGTTTAAGAACCTACGCCTGTATTGCCTGACTCAACCCTTTGAAATGTCGGAAGAAGACCTAGAAACTCATTTGGCAGAAAAAACTTTTGTGCCTTGTGCCACCTATGAGAAGTCTCGGATTGGGTGGATAAGTCCGCTGGGCAACGACGCACCTGTGGATGAAGAGGATGGCGTGGCGCCAATGCTAAGCCATGGGGTTGGTGATTACATTATGCTCTGTGCACAAAAGCAGGATCGACTCTTACCCGCGTCTGTAGTGCGTGAAGCAGCGGAAGAGCAAATATCGGAGATAGAGCAGCGCCAAGGGCGTAAAATTTATCGCAAAGAAAAGCGCCAGATTCAAGACGATGTTTTTATTGCTTTGTTACCAAGAGCTTTTACTCGATCCACACAAACTTTTGCCTATATCAGCAAAAAAGAAAAGCTTCTTGTGGTTAATGCTGCAAGTGCGCCAAAGGCCGAAGAGCTTCTTAATCTTTTGCGAGATACTCTCGGTACATTTCCTGTGGCACTTCCTGAAAGCACGCGGGCCCCTAGCGATGTTATGACTCGATGGCTCAGCGAGCAGTCAGCTACAGACAGTTTTGAGATTCATGAGGACTGCGAATTATTTAACCCTATCGATGGCAGTAATGTGGTTCGCTGCAAGGGGCAAGATTTAGTCAGTGATGAAATCAAAGCTCATCTTGACGCGGGTAAACAAGTTAAAAGTCTTGGGGTTTATTGGAATAACTTGCTGAGCTGTATGATTAGCGATGACCTAGCGGTAAAACGTTTGAAATTCGAAGAAATGAACGAAGAAATTGATAGCTTCGAAGAAGAATCTGCAGCTCAAAAATTTGATCAGGAATTTGTACTGATGACACTGGAATTAAGTAATTTTTTCACTTCACTATTTGCAGCGTTCGGTGGTTTGGAAGATCCTCGCAATAAAGAGTTGCCGGATAACAGAAGCAAAGACAAAAAGTAGGCAGGGCTACTGACTCCGATAAATAATCCTCGGAGTCAGTTTTTAGGTCACGCTGTTAAGAGAACTGATTGGTAAGCTATCGATAGTCTACTGATAGAACCCAAACTGATCGTCTCCCATATCCATCAGGTTGCCCGCGCCAGACATCATCACTAGCTTGTGCGTCTTGACTCGAGGCAGGATGCGCTCAAAATAAAAGCGCGCCGTTTTAATTTTGCTCTCATAAAAGTCTTTCTCAGTACTGCCGGTTTTTAGCGCAGAGTATGCTGTGTCGGCCATAGTCGCCCAAAAATACGCTAACGTGATGTAGCCTGAGTACATTAAGTAGTCAACTGACGCTGCACCAACTTCTTCTCTGTCCTTTAAAGCTTTTAGACCAAGCTTGGTAGTTAGCCCGCCCCAGTCCTTATAGTGTTTTCGAAGTGGTTTGATGAATTCCTTCATCTCACTGTTTTTACTGTCGCGGCAAAAACGGTGCATTACACGAGTGACCAAACGAAGCTTCTTGCCACGGTCTGACAATACCTTCCGGCCAAGCAAGTCCAAAGCTTGAATGCCGGTAGTCCCTTCGTAGAGTAATGCGATTCTGGTGTCACGGACAATTTGTTCCATTCCCCATTCTGCTATATACCCATGACCGCCAAAAACTTGTAGGCCATTGTTTGCTGCTTCATAGCCTACCTCTGTTAGAAAAGCCTTTGCAATTGGGGTCAGGACGCTCATTATGTCTTCAGCTTCCGACTTTTCTTCTGCGCTGACATTGCTATTCAAGATGTCACCTTGCAATGTGCAAAAATAAATCATTGCTCTGCCACCTTCCGCGATAGCTTTTTGCTGCAGTAGCATGCGTCTTACATCAGGATGAACAATGATTGGGTCTGCGCTCTTTTCTGGGAATTTAGGTCCTGTTAAAGAGCGCATTGCCAGCCGGTCTTTTGCATAAGCCAGGGATCCCTGAAAAGAAAGTTCAGCTGCTGCTGAGCCTTGCAGGGCTGTTCCTAGGCGGGCAAAGTTCATGAATGTGAACATATACTTTAAGCCGTGGTCTGGTTCGCCAATCAAAAAGCCCTTAGCATTGTCAAAATTTATAACTGCGGTTGCATTACCGTGAATGCCCATTTTGTGCTCTATTGAGCCACAACTCACGGCATTCTTTGACCCATCATCAGCATTCATTTTAGGCACAACAAACAGAGAGATTCCCTTGGTGCCTGCTGGCGATCCGGGTATGCGGGCGATGACAATGTGAACGATGTTTTCTGCCATGTCATGTTCACCGGCAGAGATAAATATTTTGGTGCCGGTAATGCTGTAACTACCGTCTGCTTGCAATTCGGCCTTGGTTTTTAATAGACCAAGATCGGTGCCGCAGTGAGATTCGGTCAGGCACATTGTGCCGGTCCATTCGCCGCTTGTGAGCTTAGACAGGTAGGTTTGTTTTTGCTCTTCTGTGCCGTATTGGGAGAGCGTTAGTTTGGCGCCATGACTTAACCCAGGATACATGCCCCAGGACCAATTTGCGGTACTGACCATTTCGTTGACTACAGTGGCTAAGGACTCCGGTAGGCCCTGTCCGCCATAGGCCGCTTCACCAGCAAGACTAGGCCATCCGCCTTCCACATATTGCTTATAGGCTTCTTTGAATCCGGGCGGTGTGGTGACAACCCCGTTGTCAAACTGACAGCCTACGGTGTCACCAATTTGGTTTAGCGGGGCGAGAACCTCTTCTGCGAACTTGCCACCTTCGACGATTATTGCATCTACTAACTCTCGGTTAGCTTCCTGCGCACCGATACGTTGATAATGTTGCTCGGCCCCTAATACTTCGTACAATGTAAACTGAATGTCTCGAATAGGTGCTTTAAAATCGTGCATAGTTGCTTCTCTTTATGGCTTTATGAGGTGGCAGATAACTTGATCGTACTACTGAAAATTAAGTTTAGGACACCAAATATAGAGTATGAGGCTTCAGTTGTCCGTAAATCCTTGGCCGAGGCCGATCAAAAACGTAAATACATTGTCATTTTTTGAGCGGGCGCGTCTGTGCAGGAATTTGCCTTTTCAGGGTGCTGATCAATCGGTCGACGTCGCTTAGGCTTGTGTAATGTGCCATAGAACAGCGCAGCACTTCGGGCTCCCAGATGTTTAAGCTGTCGAGAAGTCGTTTAGCGTAAAAATGCCCTGAGCCACAGGCGATTCCTTCTTTGGCAAGTGCTTGAGCCACTTGATCGCTGGGGACGCCATTTATCTGCAGAGAAAAAGTGGGGACTCTAGCGTTCAACTCCGCTCTCGTTGTCCCAATGAGCCGAATGCTGGTTTCTGAGTTAATGAATTCTAAAAAGTGCTGAGCGAGCTTTTCTTCATACTCGGCGAACAATTGGAACAGCAGCCTCGTTCTCTCGAATCTGCTTTTAGTAGAATCTGTAAAATGATGCGCATAGAGGGCATCAAGATAATCACTGATGCCAGTTAAACTGGCAATGGTCTCGTGGTTTGGCCCGGCGGGATTGAGTTTGTGGTCAAGATCGTGTTCAGGAAAAAAGTAGTGATACTGCCCCTTCGCCGCTAACAATCTATCTGCCCTACAGTAGAGAAGTCCAAGATGTGGGCCAAATACCTTGTAGAAACTAAAAAGGTAGAAATCTACATCCCAGGCTTTGACGTCGACAGCTCGATGAGGTGCAAACGCAACCCCATCAACGCATACCATAGCGCCAGACGCATGAGCTTTTTTTGTGATGCTGGCCACGTCATTAATATCCCCAGTAATATTGCTGACCTGGGGAAAGGCAACTAGTCGAGTATTCTCGCTAAGCAGAGAACCCAGATCGCTAGGTTTCATGGCGCCGGTATCTCTATCGGCAGGCCATTCAATAATGCGTATACCGAACTCAGCCAGTTTTCGCCAAGGTCCAGAATTCGATTCATGGTTCAGTGTGCTGACGATAATTTCGTCACCTGGCTTGAATAATGGTCGCAGCGCCTGCGCCAAGACATAGACGTTCATGGAAGTGGAAGGCCCCAAAATAACCTCCTCTGTCTCAGCCCCGATAAATTCCGCCATAAGGGCTTGACTTAGATTGACCCGCTCGGAGGCATCCACAGATTCTGCAAATGGATAACCGGTTTGAACCTGAGCATCAGTCATATAGTCTGTCATGCGTTTGATGACAGATTGGGGCACAAAAGCGCCGCCAGCGTTTTCAAAAAAGGGACGTTGCCAGCGTGAGGCTGGATACTGTTCACGGATGAAATCTACGTCCAATTCTAGGTTCATTTTAGGTATATATCCTTACTAATGCAGCTTGGTTTCTCAGAAAAAAACTATACTAACTTGATGTGTCGACAGTCACTCTAGAGATTTAGCCCAGCAGTTACAATAATAAATAGATTTCTGCGATTCACTTTGCAGATATTGTGCTTATCGAGGATGCTTTGGCTATGAGCTAAATGGCTAGAAAATTAGTGACCCCCCAGTCATTTGGGCAATTAAACCAATGCTATTTAGGTGAAAACAGAAAGCTTGAATTCACGCGAAAGCGAGAACTGGTGTTAGCTGGAACTATTTTTCGCTAGATTGAACTAAACAGCGGGAAACGGATCTTCTACTCAGGCTGAAAAGGATTACAACAGCTCACATAGATGACGCCTCTATTTCAGTAATTGATTTTTGTCGGGCTCACCAGACGAATATAGCGTCTGGAAGAGGCCGGGTGCTGCGCCTAGGTCGAAAGATAAATACGACGGACTAAAGTTCTCAGTTGAGTATAATTTTATCGACGAGTTATGTATCATCGCCCTGTATTGGCTCATTTAACAGAAATATCAACAGCGCCGAGCTAACGCTAGTCTGCTCGGAGTCCCTTTTAATTTGTGGGCTGTGACAGGCCATAGCAGCGATTTGATAGGCTGCTATAATTATACCAACAGCTGGGGTATCGGTATGAAAGTTACGCGCTAACCGAGACAATGGAATGAAGCGGAATTATTCCCCTTTTACAGTGTTTTAGTAGCGCTAGAATCGGGCCATGTTAAAAGACTTCATTTAAATTTAAATTTAAAATTTGGGTTAGGATATAGGCATGAATTTTTTAGTAAATATAGTATCAGACTTTATGCGCAGCCTGCGGAATGGGTATGCGGTAGTGGTTTTATTAAGCTTGGTTTTCGCTGGTCAATTTTCTCACGCACAAACCATTGTTAACGTGACGACTGAAAGGGGTAACTTCTCCATCGAGCTTTTCGACACTGTTGCGCCAGCAACCGTCGAAAATTTTCTCAGCTATGTGGTTAGCGGACGTTATGACGGAACTTTTATTCATAGAGCAGTAGCAGACTTTGTTATTCAAGGGGGCGGGTTTAAATTTGACGCGACAACACAAACATTTTTTGCAATAAATCTAGATGCACCCGTAGTGAACGAGTTCTCTATATCGAATACCCGCGGGACACTCGCGATGGCTAAAATGGGTGGAGATCCCAACAGCGCTACTAGCCAATGGTTTGTTAACCTTGCTGACAACAGCGCAAATCTTGACAGCCAGAACGGAGGATTTACTGTGTTTGGAAGAGTGATTGAGCCCGGCATGACGGTTGTCGATGCTATTTCCAATTTGCCCGTGATTAATGCCAATGGCCTCGCCGGTGTTCCAGTGGTTCAAACAACTAATGACGATGGAAATGTTACGTCACAATTATTAGGTGTGCAGATGTCTGTGTCTGCTCCTCCAGGGCCAGTCATATCAAACACATTTGATGCCGCTGCGGGTTTGTTAAAATTAAAAGTCGCTATAGATGGAGCTCAGTTTCTCGGAGTTTCTTTTCGCGTTGTCTCTCTGGAAGCTCCGGTTGTCATTCGCGGGCTTCTTGAGACGGTTGAGCCTGAGGCCAGCGGAGATGCAAGTTTTGCAAGCTTTAGTTCAGCTGATAGTAGCTTGGTTATCCCAAAAATTTATATCAATGACGCAGTAGCAGCTAGAAATGCGAGATTTGTACTGACCGACCCAGATCAGTTATTGTTTACCCTTGTGTCTGTAGAATGATAAAAGTCAAAAACTACTAGAAACAGATCTTCTTTTAAGAGGCAATAATAGCTAGGGCTCCAATCAAAAAAACGATGCAAATATTTGTCAAGGCCGTAAACGCCACAATCGTATTTTCTTTATCACTGTTTCTTGTTGGCATGAGCAGTTCCCAAGAACTTGAAAAACAACTTGAGGTCAACGAAGACACTTTTCGCTGTTTGACTGATATGGAGAAAGGAGAGATTGGCATTTATTTTGTAGACAATATTCTAGGGGATGTGGCGGGAACGCTTGAGATTGCTAATTCGGAGATTGGCGGAGAGTTTCCTGCAGGGTCATTGATTTCCTTGGTGCCTTCTGAGGTCATGATCAAACATCTTTCGGGTTGGAATGAAGCGACTGATGACTGGGAATTTTTTGAGTTAAACGTTTCTGCAACAAGGTCCGAAATCAAAACTCGTCGTACCACAGAAGTTATAAATCAATTTGGTGGCAACTGTTTTGACTGTCACACATTGGCGCGTCCGGAATGGGATCTTATTTGCGGTAGCACCCACGGTTGCGCCCCTTTACCTATTACTCGCGAGACTATCGTTAACATTCAAAACAGTGATCCTCGCTGTGTAAATAACAAAGGTGCCTAAAATATGAAGCTATATCACTGTCCGCATTCGCGCTCTGTTCGCCCACTTTGGGCGTTAGAAGAAATGGAGTTGGACTATGACCTAATTACGATGGAGTTTCCTCCGCGGGCAACATTTGAAGGTTACTTAGATATAAACCGTTTAGGCACGGTGCCCACATTTATTGATGGTGACTTAACCATGACTGAGTCCAGCGGTATTTGCCAATACCTAGTCGATAAATATGGACCACATCCTATTGGCGTTGGGCGAGAAGAGCCTCAATACGGCGACTATCTGAATTGGCTGCATCGAAGTGATGCCACCCTGACTTTTCCACAGGCTGTTGTCCTGCGTTACTCAAAACTTGAGCCTGAAGAGCGTCGTCTGCCTCAAGCGGTACAGGATTACAGTATCTGGTATCACTCTAGGCTTCGATCGGTGGAAGCGGCTTTGGAAGGGAAAGATTTTCTTGTGGCAGATCGTTTTACGGTCGCTGACATTGCGGTTACCTTCGCGCTCTACATGGGAAGTCGATTGGGATTAGCTGACCGTTACAAACCAAATTGCGTGCGCTATCTAGCTGCGATGATGGCAAGACCCGCCTTTATTAAAGCGACATCTACTTAAAATCAGGTGAGAGTCGGTCTTAAAAGGCTAGCTACGGCATCTTTGAGGAAGACTTAAGGATGAGATTGTAAAAAAGCTCGCGCTTAAGAAGTTAAACGCGGGCTTTTTAGTTTTTAGATACCGTAAGCATCCATAATTGATTGATATAGCAGACGCTTAGATGTGCCGCGAACATCAGGAATCATCGGGCCGGCTTGCTGAATCATTCCGATAAAGACTAAGTTTTCTACTGGGTCGATCCAGAACCAAGTACCAGCGGCTCCTCCCCAAAAATACTCTCCTTCAGAATAGCCTTCAGCTTCTACCGTATCTTCGATAATGGCAAAGTCCAAACCAAAGGTTGTGCCGCGATTTCCGAGCCCAATACTTTTAACAGCTTCTGGCAACTGATCGCGATGCATTAGATCCACTGTTAACGGGGCAAGAATTCGAACCCCATCAAGCTCGCCACCGTTAAGAAGCATTTGGCTGAAACGCATATAATCCATAGTGCTGGACACTAAGCCGCCACCGCCGCCTTCTAGTATCGGGTCAATTAAGAAATCGGTGCCAGGAAACATTTCACTTGGGGTGAGCAAGCTAGCCGGAGAATTTACATACATCTGGGCAAATCGATCTGCTTTTTCAGCAGGTACATGAAAATCTGTATCGACCATTCCCAAAGGCGTAAATATTCGATCCTCTAAAAAGCTGCCAAATGATTGGCCTGCCAGCTTTTCAACCAAGTAGCCTTGCACATCTACAGACACGCTGTATTCCCATGCGGAACCGGGCTGATGCTTCAAAGGAATTTTTCCAAGTCTTGCAACCATTTCGCTGAGCGGTATGGTTGTGTCCAGCATTCCGGCTTCTACATACATGTTGTCTACAGGTGACTGAGCAAAGATGCCGTACGTCATGCCGCCTGTGTGGCTCATTAGTTCCCTAACGGTCATGGGGTGGCCTGGAGGCTCAGTAATCATATTGCCGTCGTCATCCATGCCGGCATAGACCTGCATATCTTTGAATTCAGGCAAATGTTTTTCCACAGGATCGGAAAGCTTAAACAGGCCTTCTTCATATAGCATCATCAAGGCCACGCCAGTAATAGGCTTGCTCATTGAATAAATTCTAAAAATAGTGTCGTTAGTCATTGCCGCGTCAGCTTCTATGTCGCGGTATCCAACAGACTCAAAGTGGATGATTTTGTTGTCTCTGGCAACCATAGTAACGGCGCCAGCTAACAGGCCATCGTCTACAAAGCCTTGCATAGCCGCCGTAACGCGGTCTAATCTATCGGAATCTAAGCCAACAGATTCCGGCGAGCCGTTTAATAAATCACGAGCCCCAATGTCCAAGCTGATTGTTGTGCTTCCACTACATGCAACTAAAAGGGACATCATCAAAAACATCAAGCCCTTGCTGAGTCGTATACTTTTATTTCGGTTAGTCACTAATATCTCCTGTTTTGTCTGGGTAGATAGTTTGGTTGTTGGTTTGGTTGTTGGTTTAAGTGAGTGGATCATACCTTAAAGCAGGCAGGATACTAACCGGCATGATTGACAGAAATGCTCGCTGGGGCAAGCGCTATTGGGGCAAGACGAAGGGCTTTAGGCTAAGCGCCTGTTCTTATGTTGCAAATAAACTCAAGTTCGCAAAGAAATTCAAAGCTATTAGTCTGATTAAGTGATACTGTCGCGCTCAGTTTTGAGTAGCTCAATGCTATTCAAGGCGAGTGCAATGCTTTAGCAATAAAGTCATCTGATAAAAACACTCGAAAAAGCTTCAAAGCGTGCTCCAAAAGTCTGTTTTGAACACGAGTCGTAGCCTGCTTTTGCTGTCGTTACAACACGACACCCAACTTCAAGCCATACCTATCGATTGCACAATCGTGCAGCCAAACACTACTGTTAGGCTCAAAACAAGAATTCGCAGATTTGCGTGCCTGTCTATTAATGATCTAGGCAGCGGCAATTCTGTATATTAAAGAAATGAGAAAATAAATGTCATTTACAACACTAGGATTATCCGATTCTTTGCTACGTGCCGTAGCCAAAGAAGGATACACAACACCAACACCAATTCAGCTCCAAGCGATCCCAGCCATATTAAAGGGTGCCGATGTTATGGCGGCGGCGCAAACCGGGACAGGTAAAACCGCGGGTTTTGTTTTGCCTCTGCTTCAACACCTTAGCGGCGAATCTCGTCTTAAGCCCTGCCGAGCTCGTGCCTTGATTCTTACCCCTACACGCGAATTAGCAGCTCAGGTTCATGAGAGCATCAAAACTTATGGACAGAACGAACAGATCAAATCCGCTGTAGTTTTTGGCGGTGTGAATATCAATCCGCAGCTTAAAACCTTAAGTCGTGGGGTGGATGTTCTGGTTGCGACGCCTGGTCGCCTTTTAGATTTGTATCAGCAGAACGCTATCCGATTTCACAACATTGAAGTATTAGTTCTTGATGAAGCAGACCGAATGCTTGATATGGGGTTTATTCGAGATATTCGAAAGATTCTGAAATTGATTCCAGAGAAAAGACAGAACTTAATGTTCTCAGCAACATTTTCTCAAGAAATTCGTAAGCTTGCTGGTACTATTTGTAGAAATCCAATAGAGATTGATGTGGCGCCAAGAAACTCAACTGTCGAAAAAATCAGTCAGGGTGTCTATTGGGTAGAGAAGGAAAATAAGGCGGCCTTGTTGACCGAGCTTGTGAGCAATACATCTGAGCAAATACTGGTGTTTAGCCGCACCAAACATGGAGCTAATAAGTTGGTAAAACAGCTTAGCAAAAGTGGACTAAGTGCTGCGGCGATTCACGGCAATAAAAGTCAGGCTCAACGTACTAAAGCGTTGCAAGATTTTAAGGATGACAAAGTTCAGGTCTTGGTTGCAACAGATATTGCGGCCCGTGGCATCGACATTGATATGTTGAGTCTTGTAGTGAATTTTGATTTACCTCATGTGCCTGCAGACTATGTTCACAGAATCGGGCGTACCGGCAGGGCAGGCGAAAGTGGTCAGGCAATTTCATTTGTGTCACAAGATGAGATGAAACAACTGAAAGCGATTGAGCGGCTGATTAAGCGCAAGATTAAGCGTTTGGATGGTGCTGAGTAATGCAACCTCGAGTAGACTGGGAATCAGCTTGACCTAGTCACATGATCAGGTGTCGGAGTGTTCACCCCGACACTTATCTTATTTCCTTGCTTCTATTTCTTTGTGCGCAAATCCTTAGTTAATTTGGCATTTTTCTATACCTTTCCTTGAGCTTGAAATAGGCCTGATCGCTGTTTGGTTTTGATTGGGATTACGAACAAGGCAAGTGCGTTTTTCGTAATTCTTTTTGTTTTTAAAGCGCGTTGATACTAGAGTTTGATGTTGCGAGTCTTCTGTTGGGGGAAAGTACTTAGGCTGGTTTTTTGTTAGGATATCTATTTTATTTTTACCAGTTTTGTACCTACCTACCTACCTACCTACCTACCTACCTACCTACCTACCTACCTACCT
>CAJWGN010000010.1 GCA_913031035.1 uncultured Gammaproteobacteria bacterium | reverse complement strand
CTCCTCAATATTTAGGAGATCTTATTTCTTGGTGTGCAATTGGAGCAAGAACAACAGAATCTCAAACTCATCGTGAAATGTCAAGTGGGCTCTCTATGACTGTTGGTTTTAAAAATGGCACTGATGGCGGTTTAACAGTCGCTGTAAATGCGATGCAATCTGTGTCGAGTCCGCACCGATTTTTGGGAATTAATGAAGCAGGGCAAGTATCTGTAGTCACCACAAAGGGAAATCCCTATGCCCACGTGGTCTTAAGAGGCGGCAGCAAGGGGCCCAACTACGATTCAGTTAATATCGCCCAATGTGAGAAGGCTTTAGCTGCCGGCGGCGTGAACAGCAACATTATGATTGATTGTAGTCATGCTAATTCAAGCAAAGACCCTGATGTTCAGCCGTTGGTCTTAAAAGACATGACTAATCAAATTCTTGAGGGAAACAAGTCGATTATTGGTGCAATGTTAGAAGGTCATCTATTTCACGGCAGCCAATCCATTCCCGCAAACCTGGAAGACTTGAAGTACGGAGTGTCGGTCACCGATGCCTGTATGGATTGGGAAACTACAGAGAAAGCAATTTTAGAAATGGCTGCAAAACTAAAAGATGTTTTACCTAATCGTTAGATTAAGTTAGGGCGAGTTGCTGCCTAGTCTTAAAAGTCAGACCCTGGCTGATTTAAAAACTCTATTTCTTCTGGGGTGGATTTACGCCGCAGCACTTTATTGCGGTGAGGATATCGGCCAAATCTATCAATGATTTGTTTGTGCCGTAGCTCGTAGTTGAAATTGTTTTCCAAGCCAGGGTGATCGAAAAGAAAGATTGCGATTTCGTGGATTTCAGCTGACTCGCTGTGCATAAAAGGCATGTACATGAATGCTCTTTGCGTATCGCTCAGCTCCAGGTCCATTTTTCTTCTAATAGCTTCTTGGGCAAGTATTAGCGCGAGGTTATCCCAAGCAAAAGCCTTAGAGCTGTCCCGATACATGTTTCTTGAGAACTGATCTAATAAGATTATTTCGGCAAGCGCATCAAGCGGATGATCGCGCCATCTGTATAGCAAGCCTTGGGTGGCCTTTTTATGCAGGGACTTGAAGCGAGTTCTGATTTGTTCATCAAAGTCAGGGTCTTTTTTGAAACGCTGGCCTGGCTCGATTTCCCCAAACCAAAAGTTAATCACTTCCTTCGCTGACACGGCAACCCTCTTTCACTGCAAATTGTATATTCTAGCATATCGTCCACGCGCGCAATATTTTTAGCGAGGTTGAACGAAGTGGGGATCACCTCAGTAAAGGGCTGAGATTAGCCGGTGCTAGAATATGCAATAGAGAGAGTCTCTTTCTCCCGTCTCCCCAAGGTTATCCACTTTTGCACAAAAGGATTGTCCAGTAGCGTCTGCATATAGGTATTGGCCTCGCTGCTAAGCTCCGCCCCATACGATTCAAAGCGGATAGCCATAGCAGCGTACATACAATCAGCTATTGAAAATCGACCAAACAGGTAGCTTCCATTTTCGCCGTATTTGCGTCTGCAGCAGCTCCAAATTGCATCAATCCGAGCGATTTCATTAATCAAGACTTCAGAGGGGGTTAACGGGAAGCTGGCTTTGCAGTTCATTGGCCAATCGCGCTTAAGGCCAAGGAACTCTGAATGAGCCTCTGCGCTTACTGATCTAGCGCAGGCTCTGAGCTTAGCGCTAGCAGGCCATGCAGCGCCGCCTATTAACTCTTCGTTAATGTATTCACAAATGGACAATGAGTCCCAGACATTGATGTCCTTATGCAGTAGAACAGGAACTTTAAGAGAGGGAGAAAATGGTCCAAGTTTTTCCGCTGTATTATCTTGATAAAGCTGAATCTTAATTTCATCAAAGTCGATATCGTACATCTTTAACATCAACCAGGGGCAAAGCGACCACGCTGAGTAGTTTTTGTTGCCGATTACTAGCCTTAACTCTGTCATTTTTGCACTCCGGTCGTCAATGACGTGAATAGATTTATTTATCACCAGCGCCTTGGGTTAGCATTTGCTTAGATGGATCACGAAGCCGGACTATGACTCGTCTATCGAAGAAGTCTGATTCGAAGCTCTGGCTAGGCTGTAGAGGCAGAGTTTCTCCATAGGCGAGGGTGGTGATCTCTGAATTTTGAACCCCCATTCTTTTAAAGAATGCTTTTACCGAATTGCTGCGCTGTTTCGACAGATTAAGATTCATTTCAGCATCTCCGTTTCTATCAGCGTAGCCTACTATTTCTATTCGTGAGGTGCGTAACAGGCCAGCCATTTTCGCCATGCTAGCAAGTTGCTCTGCATATTGTGGTTCGATGTCGCTGGAGCCGCTACGAAAATGAAGGGAAAGGCCGGCGTTGTCACAACACGAAGACAGTTCCCCTGGCGTGCTCGCGACATTGAAAAGTTGTGGCTTTTGGCTGCGCATTGAATCCAATTGCCCCAGTGCGAGCTGGTATTCACGCTGCAGGTTCGCTGATTTTTCGGTTAGCCTGTTAAAGGCTTGTTGGCTCTGGACTAGGTCTACTTGCAGCAACCCAACTTCTTGTCGCGCATGCCAGCCATCTCCGAATACGGCCCCTAAGGCGCCTCCAACAATAGCGCCTGGGGGGCCTCCGGCCAGTGCGCCTAACGCGACACCGGTGAAGAACCCTGTTGTTTCTTGTGAGCTGGGATCATCGCCATAGGACGCTTTTTCAGTATCGGCTAACGCCGGAACCGAAACTAAACTGCACAATAGAACCGACGTTAAAAATTTAGTCATGGGTAGTATCCTTAAGTGATTTTGCAGCAGTGCTGCTATGTGACTAAGATCAAGCAAATCGTTGATCGAAATATTGTTTGTGTCTTAAAGCTATTAAACACAACGTTTATTACTTGGATAGGGAAGTAAAAGGGCCATACGCTGATTAAATATGGCAGAATAATGGCAATTGCTAGGCCTGTGAAACCATCCGTCACTTTGCTACGTCAAATGAGTTATAGTCGCGAAAATCAGCAGTATTTAGTTATTTCATTAGTTAAAAACCCAAGAAGCCAAGACCATGAGCAGAAGAATCGCGATTGTTGAAGATGAGGCCGCTATCCGTGAAAATTACGCCGACGTTTTGCGTAAGCAGGGATACGAAGTCAATACATACGCGAACCGCAAAGATGCGATGCTAGCTTTTGATATTAGACTGCCTAATCTGGCGATTATCGATATTGGTTTAGAAGATGAAATCGACGGGGGCTTTAAACTCTGCCAAGCTTTGCGTTCTCTTTCTGAAACGTTACCCATTATATTTTTGACGGCCCGAGACAACGATTTTGATACAGTCAGTGGCCTTAGAATGGGCGCGGATGATTATTTGACTAAAGACATTAGTCTGCCCCACTTAACCGCAAGAATTGCCGCTCTTTTTCGCCGAATGGATGTAATAGATCAACCGCCCTCTCCTGACAATCAGATTGAGCGAGACAAGCTTTCCCTTGATATCAGAAGACTCACAGTACAATGGGAAGGCAATCCTATTCCTCTCACAGTCACAGAATTCTGGATGGTTCACGCTTTGGCGAAATTTCCAGGTCACGTAAAAAGTCGACAAATTTTGATGCAGGAATCGAAAATCTTCGTTGATGGAAGCACTATTACCTCGCACATCAAAAGAATTCGGAAAAAGTTTATGCAGATAGACGACGACTTCGATTGCATAGAAACAGTTTACGGGATGGGCTACCGCTGGAATATAGTGCCACAGCGCGAAGCTAAAGATTAGATTATGCTAGCTTTTAAAAATCCTTTTGGGATTCGCTTCAAGTTGGTTTTCCTTTCTAGTTTTCTACTAGTTATCCCCTGGCTTGGATATCAATATATTTTGGAAATGGAAACGTATCTTCGACGCGGGCAAGAGCAAACTGTTCTTGGAATAGCCCAGGCTTTAGCCACTGCATTAAACGAAAGACCAGAGTTGTTTGACGAAGGAGTATACGGCCCTGCTACAAGCACAGAAGACCTTTATGTTTATCCTGTTTTCTCGCCGCTTTCGCTAGACGATGGCGCCATAGTTGATTGGCGAGAGTATCAGCAATACGAAGTTGAATACGGTGCAAAAGATTATCTTTCTACCTCACTTGCACCAGTGAGGCTTCAAGGCAATGAAGATTCATTAAAGTTCAAGAGTATGGTGGGCGAGCATAATGGGTCTCTCTATGCCTACTTTAAAGTCAAGGATGACAATTTGGTTTATCGAAGCCAAACCTCTTTAAGCGTACATCGCAGTGACTTCATTCAGATAAGTATGCTGTCCAAGCAGGGAAACGAGATTAATCGCTATGTTATTGCCCCTCACGAGCCGGAATATCTGTATCCGTTTCGAGTTGCAGACGATTACTCAAACCCTATTCACGAAGACCGTATAAGCGGTCAGTGGTATGAAACAGAAGGGGGTTATGAGGTAGAGCTTCAGATTCCAATGGATATGCTTGGCGACAAGCTTGGCTTTGCTATCTTCGATGTAGATGATCAACAAAATCGCGGTATTAATAGCGTAGTCGCCACCTACCGTTCGGAGGACAAAGAAAATCTTGGCTCACTTAGATTACCAACACCGGAGATCGATCGAATTGTCGCCGGCATGGGCCACAATAATTCTCGCATTCAGGTTGTTGACCGTGGTGGCCGAGTACTTCTAACCGTTGGCGATATCCAATCTGCAACAGGTTTACAGCTAGAGAGACCCGCTGATGAGCGTCTCTCAGGCAACAAAGCGATAACTTATGTTCAAGAAAAAATTCTAAATCCGCTCTATTACCAAATTCTTTCTAAGCCTAGCAATGACTTTATTGACGAGCTGTATTCCGGCGTGCGCCGTGAGGGTGCTCATATTGACTCGGCGTTGGACGGCATGCCGTTTACTCAGTTTAGAACGCTGACAGATGAAACCCAGACTCGGCTTTTGGAAGCTGCCCACCCTATTGTCGCGGGTGGAGAAGTTATTGGCGCTGTTCTGGTAGATCAGAATATGAATGGTCTACGTACTTTTAGAAACCTAGCGTTGGAGCAGTTATTTAATACCATCCTTGCAGTAATGTTAATGGTTACCCTTGGACTGTTTTTCTTCGCTTCCAGAATCTCATCGAGAATACGGCTACTAAGAAATCAAGCTGAGGGAATTATCGATGAGTCTGGACGCGTTATGAATACTATGATGCCGTCGAGAAATTCTGATGAAATTGGCGACCTTTCTCGTAGCTTTGCAAACATAGTAGAACGACTATCCCAGTATACGATTTATTTAGAAAATATGTCCTCAAGACTGTCCCACGAATTGAGAACGCCAGTGACTGTAGTGAGATCATCGTTAGAAAATTTGAGCATGATAAATAGCAACGATGAATCCAAAATCTATATAGAGCGGGCTGAGGAAGGTATCAAGAGGCTGAATTTAATTTTGACTAATATGAGTGAGGCCACTCGACTTGAGCAAATGCTACAAACCTCAGAAAAGGAGAAAATAAATCTGTGCCATGTAATCTATGGCTGTGTCGAAGGTTACAAACTAGCTTACCCAGAATCTGTATTTGAGACTGAGTTAACCGATCAGCCCATTTTAATTAACGGTGTGCCAGAGTACTTTGCGCAACTATTAGACAAGCTCATTGCTAATGCGGTGGAGTTTTCTTACTCGAACGAGCCCATTGTTGTTTACTGTCAGGGGTTGCGGGATCATGCGGTGGTAAAAGTATCCAATGCGGGTCCATTTTTACCCGAAGAAATGAAAGACAGAGTATTCGATTCAATGATTTCGATAAGACCCCAAGAGAAACAAAAGCAACCACATTTGGGATTAGGCTTGCATATTGCCCGGCTCATCGCTGAATTTCATGGCGGCAGAATCAGCGCCGAAAACCAAACTGATCGAGAAGGGGTTGTAATATCCTTGGTGGTTCCACTCTTTTACCGTTAGCAATGCCTAGCTTTGGCCTAGCTTAAGGCATTTAAAAGTAGGTTTAAAGAAACGGGTCTAAAGAGTCAGGTTCCACCCGCGACAAAGACAGATCCAGAAAAATTGGGGTCTAAAGGCGGGGTCAAACGAAGTCAAAACGGAGGCCAAACGAAGGTTAACGGAGCAGCTCAAACAAACGAGCAGCTAGTCAATATCCACTGTGTCAATTTTGTCAGGGCCAGTGTAGTACTTTGGAGCGTTTTCTTTCACCACCCGCGATTCTGTGGACCAAGCATGGCAGGTGTCAAGCACCGCGGGGCGCTTTTTGCTGTCACCGACGTTAGAGTCAGATTGATTTTTCCTATGACTCATTAATGGCCAGATAGTTTGCATCGCAACGGTCGCCATGGGGAAAAGTAACTCAGTTAGGTGGGTGCATCCATCAACCCCTCCAACTTTCATTCTTATGGCCTTGCGCCAGCCCAGGCCCATTTTGATGCCAACCAAAGAGTTATACACAGGGGTGATCTCTGGGCACATTTCAAAAGGGCTATGATCGGTAGCGGCAATTACATTTCTAATAATGAACCCATCATCGATAGTAACTCGCAGAAGCATTTCGTGGAGAGGCTCGCCGATCGCCATCTCTCCCCGCCAATCGTTTCTGAAGCTGTAGGTTTTAGTGTCGGTCATATGGGCCTCGATATCCCAGAGTCCGTCCTCGCGCTCAAAGCCTCTGTAATGAATAGCCCGTGTATGGATATGTCTTCTAGCGGTTGGTTCGGGCAATGGCATAATAAAAACCTTAACTGATGACTATAAAACTACTGCTTAGACGAGGCACGTAGGTGAATTTCGTTGGCATTGGCAGTATTAACAAAGACGCGCGGTTAGCCGGCCATTATAGCGTAAGTCTGATTATTTGTGTGCCTAGCAGGTTGATTGAGGCATAATATGGTCAAAGAAATTTAAAGAGGAATATCTATGTCTACGGCTAGCGCACGACACATATTGGTAGAGACTGAGGAAAAATGTCTGGAACTTAAAGGCAAGATTGACGGTGGAGAAGACTTTGGCGACGTAGCCCGAGCCCATTCAAACTGCCCATCAAAAGCTCAAGGCGGTGACCTTGGTCAATTTAGCCCCGGCATGATGGTTAAAGAATTCGATGAGGTGGTTTTTAGTGCCGATGTTAATACTCTTCAGGGTCCAGTAAAAACACAATTTGGCTATCACCTTTTAGAGGTTACTAGCCGAGATTAAACCTCACGGCGCACTGTTTCTGTGCGCCGGATGCTCGAGCCCTGCAGCTGAGGCCCGCGCTTAAACCTGCACTTAAACCTGCACGTAAACCTGCACGTAAACCTGCGTTTAAGGGCCCGCTTACGTACTTAGCCATAGGGCTAGTTACCTAAAGCCCAATGAATCTATGGGTTTTCGGGTTTGAGCCACAAGGCTTTCCCCTAAAGCGGGTTTGAGCTAGCGGCTGGAGCATGGAAACAGCTGCTATTCCTGCTAAATTCAGCTCTAACTGCTCTGCTTCGACAATTATTGTCTCCAGTGTGACGACTAACTCATTACACAATAACGCATTTCACAATTATCAGCTAACCCCTGGATGTTCAGTATGAGCAAGCTTAAGAGCAAATTCTCGCGCCACGATGTGGAAGTTTGTCAGCGACAAGCCGGTTATGATGGCTTTCTCAAAGTTGACAAGCTGCTGCTCAAGCACAAACTAGTTTTAGGCGGCTGGAGTGAGGAGATGCGCCGTGAAATTCAAGTTAAAAGTGGTGCTATCGGGATACTGTTGCTGGACCCATTGCGTCTTGAGGTGGTCTTAGTCAGGCAGTTCAGAGTGGGAATGATCGACGAGGGCCAGAATCCATGGCTGCTGGAGCTTGTTGCGGGAATGATTGAGGAAGGAGAGTCTCCAGAAGATGTGGCATTGAGAGAATCCGAAGAAGAGGCAGACTGCAGGCCTCAAAATATTACTAAGATTTGCACCTATTATAGTAGCCCCGGCACTACTAATGAGAAAGTACATCTGTTTTGCGGACAAGTCGACGCAAGTAAAGCTGGGGGCGTGTTTGGACTGGACGCTGAGCATGAAGATATTGAGGTTGTCGTATTATCAGTGGCTGAGCTTTATGGTGCGGTTGAATCAGGTCTGATTAACAATGCAATGACTATTATTGCTAGTTTTTGGCTTGAGAAACATCTTGATGTAACCATCATTCAGTGGTTGGGTGAGGCTCGCTAAGAGTTTCTAAAAATCGAAATATAATCATAGATTGGCTCGCAAATATGGCGTAAATGTTTACAATTAGCGCCACGATAATTTTTCATTTAGACTAAAGTTAGATAAAAGTCGGACATGAAACGAAACACAAACAACGAGACAAGTACCTAGGCCGAAAAGACGAATGGCAAGAAAATCTTACAGTATCGACCTCATCAAGCAGATGGCAGAGTGCGACGCCAACTACATACGGTTGCTTAAACTTGTTCCACAGCTACAGGCCTATATTGATAGGTCTTTTGAAGATTATATCCCCGCTAATTCTGATGCCGATGTTATAAAGCGCGAGCTAGTCGACCCAGAAAAAATATTGGAAGGAATTGGCCGTGAGTTTGTGATTGCAGACTTAGAGTCAGGCGGTGAGAAAGTAGTTGTTCAAATTAGAATTCTTGAAGCATTTAAATACACCACCACATTAGAGATTACACAGAGGCCGCAGCTCAAGAAATGGATGACTAATCCATCTATGCTTGTCAGGGCCTATCATGATGCGAATACAGCTGAAGTTGTTTCCTATCAAGGTCACCGGCATTTGCAATCTCGCTATGCCCAACCAAATCCAAAAATGTATTATCCGGATGAGAAAATGCAGGTGAATTCATTCTTAGGCGAATGGCTAACTCATTGCTTGAAAGTAGGTAGAAGCATGAAAACGCCAGCCATAACACCCAGCACCTAATGAAGCCCCAACCCTTATGGCATCATCAACTCCTATTAAACTAGTGCAGATTACTGATACTCACTTGTATGGAACTAGTGATGGTACGCTGTTAAGGATGAATACTGCAGACAGTTTAAACCATGTGGTAAAAATGGTGGCGCATTACGAAGAACCCATCGATTTGATACTGGCAACAGGTGACATTGCACAAGATGCATCAGTTGCCGCCTACGAGAATTTCTTAGAGGCGATAACACCACTTAACGCTCCATGTCGCTGGATACCGGGTAACCACGATGCTGCCACCGTTATGGAGTATGTCGCTAAAGAGAGCGATCTCGGCAGTAAGACTATCCAACTTCAAAACTGGTATATCGTGATGTTGGATACCTCCATTGTTGGCCAAGTTCATGGCCGGTTATCTGAAAGCGAGCTGGAGTTTTTACAAGACAAGCTCGATTACGTCAATAACACTAATTCGATCAATCACTGTATGATCTGCTTGCATCACAATCCAGTGCTTGGCACTCCTGAGTGGATGGAAGATATTGGTCTGCAAAATAATGAGCTTTTTTTTAAAATAGCGACATCGTGCAATAAAGTTAAGGCAGTCGTTTATGGCCACATTCATCAGTCTTTGGATTTTGAGCATTTGGGAATACGTTGTTTTTGTACTCCTTCAACGTGTATTCAATTTAAGCCTCACGCTAAGAGTTTCGCCCTCGATGAGGTCAATCCCGGGTATCGAAGCTTCTCGCTCCATGAAGATGGATCTATAGAATCGGATGTTAAACGAATCATGGATTCGGACCTTGATGTAGATTTAAAAAGTGACGGGTACTGATGGTCTTCGCGTGTAGTTGATATTCAATCCCAGCACTCACAAAGTTTAAAACACTTCTACTAAGTTAAGAAGCGGTTAACAAGAACAGCTCAGTGAGAATAAATTAATAGAACAGTCCGGTAGGAATAGCATTTAAAATTCCTCTCAAAGTATTATCACCCAGCGCACACTCGGAACAAACTTGTCACATTCCCCACATCTTCTCTATTTACACGGTTTTCTAAGTTCTCCGCAGTCGGCTAAAGCTCAGCAGACAGCCTCTTACTGTAGTGAAATAGGGCTAGAGAGTGCCTGCACTTTTCCTATGATGAGAAATGGGCCGATGCAAACAGTCGCAGAGCTGAGTTTGTTAATTGAAAGCAAGAAAGCTGATGACATCATTATTATGGGTAGTTCACTGGGTGGATTTTATGCCACTTTTTTATCTCAGAAATATGCTTTGCCTGCAGTGCTTATTAATCCTGCGGTAAGACCGTTTGAGCTTTGGGAAGATCATATTGGAGAACACCACAATTATCACACGGATGAAATCCATACAGTGTCTAGAGAGCATATAGATGAACTCAAAGACATCCATGTGGAAACCTTGAAAAAGCCAGAAAATTTCCTAGTTTTAGTTCAAACAGGAGACGAGACATTGGATTACAGTCAGGCTGTTGAGAAATATACTGAGGCCAACTGTCTCGTCCGCCAAGGCGGTAACCATAGCTATGAAAATTACTTAGACGAACTACCTCTAATCTTTGAGTTTCTACTATCAAGAATCAAGATAAATGCGCGATAAAGTACTATCAACTTTTAGCTTTTCGAACGACTTCCCCTACAGAAGAAAATTGAATGTCAAATACCTATAACGCCGATGCCATAGAAGTCTTAACTGGGCTAGATCCAGTGCGAAAACGGCCAGGCATGTATACCGATACTTCCAGGCCAAATCATTTGGTCCAAGAGGTCATAGACAACAGCGTGGACGAAGCGTTGGCAGGTTTCGCCAATAGCCTTACCCTAACTCTGCATAAAGACGGCAGTGTCGAGGTTTCTGACGATGGCCGTGGTATGCCGGTTGATAAGCATAAAGATGAAAAAGTAAGCGGTGTCGAGTTGATTCTTACTCGGCTTCACGCAGGTGGCAAATTTTCTGGCGATAATTACCAGTACTCTGGCGGGCTTCACGGGGTTGGTGTTTCAGTAGTTAACGCCCTATCAAAAACCTTGGAGGTCATCGTTAAGAGAGACGGTAAAGTTTACTCCATGACGTTTAAGGATGGCGAAAAAGACTCTGAGTTAAAGCAAATCGATACCGTAGGCAAGCGCAATACCGGTACAACGGTAAAATTTTTACCGGATGACAAGTATTTCGATTCGGCGAAAATATCTGTCCTAAAACTAAAGCATGTTCTCAGAGCCAAGGCTGTTTTGTGTTCTGGGCTTAGAGTGAGCTTTATTGATAAGACTGTCAGCGATGACAAAGCTCAGAGCGAAGAATGGTGTTTTCAGGATGGTTTAACAGACTACTTACTCCAGTCCACCGCTGAATATGAAACTTTGCCGGCAGAACCGTTTGAGGGATCTGTGAGCGGCAATGGCGAAGCCGCTGATTGGGCAGTGCAGTGGTTGCCAGAAGGTGGCGAAATTGTTGGTGAGAGCTACGTTAATCTAATACCTACACCGTTAGGTGGCACGCATGTAAACGGTCTCAGAACAGGGCTGCTTGATGCGTTAAGAGAATTCTGTGAATTTAGAAATTTGCTGCCTCGTGGTCTAAAGCTTACCCCGGACGATGTTTGGGATAAATGCTGTTATGTGTTGTCCTCCAAGGTAATTGAGCCGCAGTTTTCTGGGCAGACTAAAGAGCGGTTATCTTCTCGTCAATGTGCGGTCTTTGTTGCTGGTGTGATTAAAGATGCATTTAGCCTTTGGTTGAATCAACACACCGATGAAGCTGAAGCGATTGCAGAGCTTTGTATAAACAATGCCCAAAGCCGACTTAAGGACAGCAAAAAAGTAGCCAGAAAGAAGATTACATCCGGCCCAGCGTTGCCGGGTAAGTTGGCGGATTGCTCCACTCAAGATGTTATGTCAGGCGAGCTTTTCCTAGTGGAGGGTGATTCAGCCGGCGGCTCGGCAAAACAGGCAAGGGACCGAGAGTTTCAGGCGATTATGCCTTTGCGTGGGAAAATACTGAACACTTGGGAGGTGGACTCAAGTGAGATTTTAGCGTCTCAGGCGGTGCATGATATTGCTATCGCATTAGGTGTAGATCCGGCCACCAGTAATATCGAGGGTCTCCGGTATGGAAAGATTTGCATATTGGCCGACGCCGACTCCGACGGTCTTCATATTGCGACACTGCTGTGCGCGCTTTTCGTTAAACATTTTCGAGCCGTGGTTGATGCAGGACATATCTATGTTGCGATGCCCCCGCTGTTTCGTATCGACATCGGTAAAGAGGTGTTCTACGCCCTCGATGAAAATGAAAAGAATGGCATATTGGATCGCATTGTGGCCGAGAAAAAATCTGGCAAAGTTAATGTCCAGCGGTTCAAGGGCTTAGGTGAAATGAATCCTTTGCAGCTGCGAGAGACGACCATGGCCAGAGACACTCGTCGATTAGTGCAACTTACTCTAGAGGAAGAGCCAGATCTAAAGAGTGAGGGCTCGACTTTTGAAATTATGGATATGCTGCTTGCCAAAAGCCGATCATCAGACCGTAAGGCGTGGTTGGAAGGCAGTGGCGATCAGGCAAACTTTGCTGAATAACAAAATTGTAAATTGAGAAATTCATGAATCAAGATATTACAGTCAATAAAGACGGCGTCGAGCAGATGCCTCTGAAAAGCTACACCCAGCAAGCTTATCTAAACTATTCGATGTACGTGATCAACGACCGTGCTCTGCCGAATATCGGTGATGGTCTTAAGCCGGTGCAGCGCCGAATAGTTTATGCGATGTCAGAGCTTGGATTAAAAGCGTCTGCGAAGTTTAAAAAATCGGCGAGAACTATAGGTGATGTAATTGGTAAATTTCATCCACACGGAGACTCCGCCTGTTATGAAGCAATGGTGCTCATGGCGCAGCCGTTTACCTATCGATATCCACTGGTTGATGGCCAAGGCAACTGGGGGTCACAGGATGACCCTAAGTCGTTCGCCGCTATGCGCTACACTGAATCTCGATTGCAAGGCTACGCTGATGTTTTACTAGGCGAGCTAGCCCAGGGTACTGTGGATTGGCGCCCGAATTTTGATGGCACTATGGATGAGCCAGAAATTCTCCCGGCGAGGTTGCCTAATGTACTTCTTAATGGTGGTAGTGGGATCGCGGTAGGAATGGCGACAGATATCCCTCCTCATAACCTAAGAGAAGTCGCTGAAGCTTGTATTTATGTTTTAGACAAGCCAAAGGCAACCGTAGAAGAAATCTGCGAAATAATTAAAGGACCTGATTTTCCAACAGAGGCGGAGTTAATAACGCCTAAGGCGGATATTCAGGCTCTGTATCGAACTGGCCGAGGGTCATTGAAAGCTCGCGCTATTTATAGTGTGGAAGGCGGCGATATTGTTATTAACGCACTGCCCTACCAAGTTTCTGGTGCCAAAATACTGGAACAAATCGCAGCGCAGATGCAGAAAAAGAAACTGCCTATGGTGGTAGATCTGCGAGATGAGTCCGATCATGAGAATCCGACTCGTATCGTGATCATTCCGCGCTCAAATCGGATAGACGTAGATAGCGTCATGTCACACTTATTCTCAACCACAGATCTTGAGAAAAGCTATCGTGTGAATTTCAACATGATCGGTATTGATAAGCTTCCTAACGTTAAAGATATTGCAACATTATTAAAAGAATGGATTGAGTTTAGAACTGAGACGGTCAGACGAAGACTGCAATTTCGTCTTGATAAGATAGTAGATCGTCTGCATTTATTAGACGGGCTATTGATAGCCTATTTGAATATAGATGAAGTCATCAAAATTGTCAGAACCGAAGACAAGCCGAAGCTAGCTTTAATTGCAAAGTTCAAAATTTCTGAACGTCAAGCTGAAGCAATTCTTGAGCTCAAACTGAGACAGTTGGCAAAGCTTGAAGAAATTAAGATCACAGCAGAACAAAAAGAATTGAACGAGGAACGCAAAGGCATCGAGTTGCTGTTAGGCTCCGCCACACGTTTGAAAACCCTAATCAAAAAAGAGATTAGGGAGGACACTGAAAAATATGGTGATGATCGCCGGACGCCATTGGTAAGCCGCACCGAGGCAAAAGCATTTAGCGAAACAGAATTACTATCAACAGAACCGGTCACTATCGTTTTGTCTGACCGGGGTTGGATACGAGCTGCTAAAGGTCATGATGTTGATCCTACTTCACTGCAGTACAAGTCAGGGGATGAGTTTAAGTTGGCCGCCAAGGGCAAAAGCAGCCAGCTCGCTATCTTTTTGGATTCTACTGGACGCACATATTCGTTGCCAGCCCATAGTCTGCCTTCCGCTAGAGGTCAGGGAGAACCATTATCTGGGCGTGTGAATCCGCCTTCCGGGGCAACTTTTGAAGGCGTATTGATTGGCGAGAACTCAATTGATGTATTGTTAACTAGTGACGCAGGTTATGGCTTCGTTGCAAAAATCGGCGATCTTATCAGCAAAAACAAAGCCGGCAAGGCGGTGCTAAAGTTGCCTAAAGGTAGTGAGGTTTTATCAGCCCTCATATTAGCGAACTATGATGAAGACTATATCGTGTCGGTTACCAATGAAGGCCGCATGCTTATGTTCCCATTAACTGACCTACCTAGACTGGCTAGGGGAAAAGGAAATAAAGTGATCAGCATACCGTCTGCTCGCGTTGCCGATCGTGTTGAGTTTGTTGTGGCGATCGCAGTTCTTACCAACAAAGACACACTGACGGTCCATGCGGGTCGCCGCCACCATAATCTGAAGCCGTCGGATCTAGAACATTATCAGGGCGAAAGAGGTAGAAGGGGCAATAAATTACCAAGAGGTTTTCAAAACGTTGACCGTATTGAAGTGATATCTAAGACGTCTTTGAAACCAGAAGGAGAGTAAATGCTCGGTAGTGTATGGTTCTGGCTACTCGCTGAAAACGGTGATTAGTTGGATCGCTTGGCGCTCGAGTAGCAATTTGAAATCAGACATAGGCTCGCAACTTAGGTAAGCAGAGATCTGTTCTTGTTCGTCTATTACTGTGAATACTTCGCCTTCAACACGGGTTGCCGCTCCAGCATTCTCAAAACAAGCCTGGCTAATAAGTAAATTATTGATGGGACATTCATCACAAATTTGCCGACATAAATCCAGTGTTTTACCGGTTAAATTACTCGTGTCTTGCGTAATGGGTGAGTAGAGTCCGCCAACAGCTTGCCCTCCATGCACAGCAAGCTTAAATTTTGCGTCGGTAGATTCACCGTCGATATCGCTAATGTCATCTACTAACTGAAGAAAAAGCTGGCCCGCGCAGATCGCATAAAAAGCCTGCTCTTCTTCTACCTTGCCAACCCCAAAGTTTATCAACACCTCACCGTCAGAGCAGTAAGTGACTTGGCCGCTGTAAAGCTGGCTGACTTTACCTGCATAGAAATAAAATTTATTGAGAAGGTTAACCCGTTTTGATTCGCTTAGTGTTGAAGCTAGGTAGTAGAAGTTCGCCATCTTGATATTTAGCAGTGTGACATCTTGGGTGCCCGGCTCAAACTTTGGCACATCACCTTCGATATCAGGTTGGCGGTTTCCAAAATTATTTAAAAAAGTATTCTGCGCTAGAAATTCAGCGGTAGCATTAAACTGCCGAATTGCGGTGCTTAACTCGTTATTGTTGCTGGGCTCCGGGCAGGTCTCGATTTTTCCTTCTCGAACTTGGTTTAATGCAAAGGCTAACAAGTTGGCCGGGAAGCTAACCAGCGTCTGGAAGTAGGTACTAATCAATAACGATGACATAGCAATGAGGAGTAAAGTGGCTGCGACATTAAGAACTAGGCTGTTAACCAAGCCGGTTTCTAGATAGCCAAGATCAAGAGTTAGTATTACTGACCCGGCTATAGAGTTGGCTAGGGAAATTGAAGCGATGTACTCACCTTGAATTTGATTAACTTTGAAAGGCACAGGGATAATCGGGGCAGGCGAGGCCGCCCTTGTTCTCGAGGTCGCTATGACTTCGTTACTGACGTTCAACACGTCTACTTTGAGGATAGAAGAATCTTGAGTCAAAGCTGATAGCACCACATTCATGCTAATCAGATCATTGGCCAGCATGAGTTCAGTCATCTGATTTGCTGTTTGTCTAGCGAGTGTATTGCCCATGCCATCGGCATAGTCACGCATTAAGCTTTGGGTGGTGTAAGTGCTTATTAACCAATAGCAGCATAGCGCCAAGATCAGCAGAATCGATACCGTGAATGAAAATTTAGTCGATACCTTGGCTGACTTTTTGCCCGATTCTTTATCCCTCGGTGTCTGGGGAATCGGCCGAGGTGCTGAATCTGAAGGGTTTGCTGGCAAAGTAAAATCTCGTGTGGCGGTGCTGATGTGTATCGTTTAGGTATTGCGGCAAGAGTAACAGCTGCCGCAGCCTTCCCCAATAAGTTTGTTTAGGATATTTCCGCTAAGGCGCTAGTGGCCTCGGCTACTCTAGTTAACGCCTAGCAAAGACAAGGAGTAGGCTAAGGGCAGTTAAGATGACGGTCTGTGGAGTTAAAGCACGGGTTGGGTTCGAGTTTAATTCAGGCCTACAAACCTAATGGATGCTCAATGTCGCCTCTTGCGAAAACTCATAATCAAGTGATTTGCTAGGTTTATGCAAACCATAGCCTTGAACATAGTTAACACTGTTGTTCCAAAGCTGTGGCATCTGGAGCATGTTCTCCACTTTTGGGACGATCACTCGTAAGCCTCTCTCATGCAATCGCTCCACTAGGTCTGCCAAACTTTGTGACCCACTATTCCCGGGCTCTAAATGTTGGCCAGCTGTGCCATTGAGTTTTACAAACTCAGCGCGGAATAAGTCTAAGTAGCGGAACGGGTCATTCGTACAGCCAAAATGGTTGATGCAAAGCTGTATATCGTGAACGCTTAATTGCTGACAAAAATAACGTATGTGATGCTGAGCGATGAGCACATCAATCTCACTAATTTGGAACACTAAGCTGCTCCCTAGGTTTGGGTTTTTGGTCATTATTGAGTCGAGCCAGGATAGAAAATGGGGCTTAACAATGGAGTTGTGGGTGATATTAACGGTAAATTTCAATGAGGGCTTTGCGAATTGCTTAAGAATTCTCAGGGCATTTTGAATGAGCCAGCGGTCGATGGCATCTCCCCATGCATTTTGTACAGCAACTTCAAAGAAAAGCTCAGCTGGAATGACACCTTGGCTGTCCTCGACATGTGTTCTGATTTCATAGTGTTCTAGTTGATCGGGCTTAAAGCTGATTACCGCTTGAAATAATGGCCGCAGCGAGCCTGAATTCAGGGCGTCTTTAAGGCGTTTAAAAACAATAGCTGGCTGTTGATTCAGCTGCTGACGCACTAAATGAATCTGGCCTTTTCTGTAGTCGCTCATATCGTGCCGCGCCCGAGCATAAAGAACGTCTTTGCTGGTAGTGCGATCGTCAATTTCTGCGATTCCAATACTGATCTTTAATTTGACCCTATCCGGCACAGATTTCTCCGCAGCGGATTCGATAACGTGTCGGACTTCCGCGGCAATCGCTCTGGCATTATGGCTGGACTGGTCGGTGAGTAATGCTGCAAACTCGTATCGTTCACAGCGGCTCAGTAAGACTGAGGCAGGGAGGGTTTTCTTTAAAAGGCGAGCAATATCGCCTAGGAAAAGCGTTGCATCAGATTTTCCTAGCCATGTTCTGATTTCGTAGAAATTCTCCAGCTGAAGAATTGCCAGGCTGGCAGCAGCAGGATTAAGTTTGTGGCCTTTGATTTTTTTATTGAGAACTTCGTCGAGATAGCTCTGATGGTGAAAGCCTGTCAGGGGGTCGAGTTTGGCCGGATCATGGAGTAAGCCTGAGTATGTTTGTTGCTCGGTATAGTGATGATCCACGGCCATGACGACTCCTTGTTTGGTGGGTGGTTTGATCGGCTAAATCCACTTTGGCCTGGACTGCTTTTCTCTCTAGCTTTTCTCTCTAGCTTTTCCTTCGACCTTTTCTCTCTACGTTCGCCCGGCCTTTTTGCTATTTTTTCTCTGCTTACTTTATTTATCCATTCTCTTTATCCAATGCTCCGATT
The DNA here is from genome assembly GCA_913031035.1 of uncultured Gammaproteobacteria bacterium. GTDB lineage: Bacteria > Pseudomonadota > Gammaproteobacteria > Pseudomonadales > Pseudohongiellaceae > UBA9145. Next base: position 27,598 of record CAJWGN010000010.1, on the reverse strand, counting down.
TACCTCGTTATTTCTTACCGGCCTAGCCAATGCGAGTCTTAGAGGGCTGTCCAGGCTCTTCCTTCACCAGCTTGGGCACTAGATAGCCGGGAAGTCGGGTTTGCATCTGGGCGATCAGATTCAGCGCCCTGTTTCTACTGACGTCGAAGTGTGCGGTTCCAGCAACCTCGTCAGGTAAGTGCAGATAATAAGGTAGTACACTGACAGAAAATAGTTTTCGACTGAGCTCAACTAAGCAGTCTGCATTGTCGTTAACATCCTTTAAAACCACCGATTGGTTCATTAAAATGAGGCCAATTGACGACAACGTGTTTAATGCGTGGCGGCTATCAGAGCACAGCTCTTGAGCGTGGTTGCAGTGAATTACCATCACTATCTTTACTTTCCTGAGACTCAAAATCTCGATTAGTTCGTTGGTGATTCTCTGAGGTATGACAATGGGCAATCGAGTGTGAATGCGGATAGTGGTGATGTGGTGAATAGATTCCAGCTCGTCCAGAAGCCAACCTATTTGTTTATCCGCCAAGGCCAAAGGGTCGCCACCGCTGAGTATGACCTCCTCTATGCTGTTGTCGGCACCGATGTAATCGAAACATCGCTGCCAAAGAACACGACTAGGGGCGTTTTCTTCATAGTCAAAATGACGACGAAAGCAGTAACGACAATGCACTGCGCAATGGGGAGCTGCGGTTAACAAAACTCGCCCGTGGTATTTGTGCAGCAAGCCGGACATTGGATTGCTGTCGGCCTCCGCCAACGGATCGGTTACATAGCGGCTATCGACAATTTCTTCTTCCGTGGCTGGCCAAATTTGTTTAAGCAGAGGGTCACCCCAATCTGCCTTTCTCATTTTAGCGGCAAAAGGCATGGGCACTTTCATTGGGAATTGAGTCTGAGCCATCAAACTTGCAGGTCGCTGGGCCTCATCAAGCTGAAGATAGTCTAGCAAGTCCTTTGGGTCTGTTATTAGGTCGGATAGTATTTTTTGCCATTTTTCAGGCTGATCTGACTGTATAATCAAAGTTTCTGGCTTATTCATAAGTTCTGGGCGAGAGCGACGTGGGCTCTGATTTTGTGTTTGCTTGAGTCAGGCATCATCGAGATTCGTGAAAGCGCAGATGATAGCAGCTATCTTCATCACGGGCATGAGCGGTGAGAGCGGACTTTGCCGCCTTTAATTTAAGGGGTCAATTTTGCAGGACCAATTCTGCAGGGCAAGACGAGTTGTAGAGATTGATTGGCGGAAGCTAAATTAAAACGAAGCTCAGCAAAAAAATCGGTTAAAATAACGTGGCTAAGATATCTAAGCTCTAATATTCAAAAAAATAGCTCGTCTAAAACAGTTCGGCAACACTAATTTAACGACACCCAGAATTAAACAGACCAAGAGGGCACTATGGCTAATTACTCAACCAGCGAATTTAAATCCGGAATGAAAGCTTTGGTTGAAGGAGAGCCTTGTTCTATTTTAGAAAACGAAATGGTCAAACCGGGCAAGGGGCAAGCCTTTAACCGAGTGAAGTGGCGAAATTTGATGAACGGTCGTGTTTTGGAGCGTACTTACAAATCCGGCGAATCTGTCGAATCTGCAGACGTAATGGAGCTTGATATGGAATATCTCTACGCCGACGGGGAATTCTGGCACTTCATGAAAACAGACGACAGCTACGAGCAAGTTGCCGCAGATGAAAACGCGATATCAGACGCTAAGAATTGGCTAAAAGAACAATGTCTGTATACGGTAATACTTTGGAATGACGCTCCAATATCAGTGACGCCTCCTAATTTTGTTGAGTTAGAAGTGACTGATACGGACCCAGGGTTAAAGGGCGACACGGCTCAGGGCGGCACCAAGCCGGCCACACTCAGTTCTGGTGCTCAGGTGAAGGTGCCACTTTTCATCAATATAGGTGATGTACTGAGAGTGGATACCCGGACTAACGAGTATCAAAATCGGGTGAATAAGTAGCTAGTCCTTTGACTAAGTGGAAGCCGAGCGCGCCAGCCTCCATGCTTGCCGCTCGTGCTGATTTGCTGGCACAAATAAGAAAGTTCTTTGCCGCGCGCAAAGTTTTAGAAGTTGAAACCCCGATACTTGCCAGGGCAACGGCAAGCGATCTTCATATCCAGTCGTGGAAAACTGAAAATAGTTGGGGGCAAAATAACCAAGCCTTATATCTTCAAACGTCTCCAGAGTGCGCTATGAAGCGGTTGTTGGCCTCGGGGTCTGGTGCCATTTATCAGCTGGGCAAAGCATTTCGATTCGAAGAAATAAGCGACCGCCATAATCCTGAATTTACTTTGTTAGAGTGGTACCAACCGGGCTATTCGTTATCTCAGCTAATGACCGAGGTTGAGGCTTTGGTTTACTTAGTTACCCCGCTGACTGACATTAGGCATTTTTCTTATCGGGAACTTTTTCAGCAAAATTTAGGAATAGACCCTCACCAAGTACTTACTGACGACTTAGAGAAGTTCGTTAAAAGCGAGATTTCTTTGGTGGCCCAAGGACTTAGTCGAACTGACTATCTTCAATTGATACTTTCCCAAATCATCGAACCCGCTATGCAAGGCAATTGGTTTCTCTATGACTACCCAGAAGATCAGGCTGCTTTAGCACAGGTGAAACTTGATGCCGCAGGTGTAAAAGTCGCTCAGCGGTTCGAGCTTTTTTGTTCTGGAATGGAAATAGCTAACGGCTATTTTGAGTTAACTGATCCTGTTGAGCAGCGTCGGCGCTTTGATTCAGACCTAGATAAAAGGAGGCAAGCTAATCGTGGACTGGTGCCGATCGATGAAAATCTTATTGCGGCACTGGAAAGCGGGCTGCCAGACTGCGCAGGAGTTGCTCTGGGAGTAGATCGCTTGCTGATGATTGTAACCGGCGCTAAGTCCATCAGCGAAGTGATTAGCTTTACTACAGACTTAGCTTGAGTTTTGCCTATGCAGCAGCCGCTTCCGCTATTAACTTGTTCTTGTAGAGTTCACGTAGTCGCATTGTGATAGGGCCAGGGACTCCGCTAGCGACAGGTTTTCCGTCGATACTTACCACCGGCATGGCTAGCGTAGTTGCACTGCTAATAAAAGCTTCATCGGCGGACAAGGCTTCGTCAACCGAGAATGCTCGTTCTTCAAAATCTAAATTGTTTTCTTTTGCTATCTCCAACATTGTTCTTCGGCGAATACCTGGAAGGATTGAGTTGGATAGTTCTCTTGTGATAATTAAATTATTTTTAATGATATAGGCAGTCGAGGATACTCCCTCTGTTACCAAGCCATCTTCAACCATCCACCCCTCTGCGCCGCCCTGTGACACTGCATCCTCTTTAGCAAGACATTGGCCGAGAAGATTGATTGACTTGATGTCTCGGCGCTTCCAGCGTAAGTCTTCAGTTGTGATAACCGGAATGCCAGTACGTGCGGCAGGATTGTCTAGCAAAGCCATTACTGTGGTGAACGCCACCAAGCTTGGTGCGGCATCTTTAGGGAAGGGAAAGTCTCGCTCTGCGATTCCTCGAGTAACCTGCGAGTAGACAACTCCTTCGGTCAACTGATTGGCTGAAATCAATTTTTCCATGACCTCTATATACTGGTCTTGGCTGCAGGGCCAATCGATAGAGAGTTCGGTTAGAGATCGGTTCAGGCGTTCAAGAAAGTACTGTTTGTCAACAAGCTTGCTGTTGATAACAGGGACTACTTCATAAACCCCATCGCCAAAAATAAAGCCTCTATCAAAAACTGATATTTTGGCTTCAGACTGGGGGTAGAATTCACCATTAACGTAGACGATCCTTTCCATTTTCTTGTTGCCCTATTTATTCTGGCCACCGGTTAATAGCACCAGCTATCGGTGCTATTTTTAAGCTTAAGTTTTTAGAAAATTTATTCTATTTAAATTCTTTGGCAAAGGCTTGCAGTTGATTGCCGTCAAGTCGTTGTGCTGTCCAGCCTTCCATTGGCTGGGCACCAATAGAGCGATAAAAATCAATAGCGGGTTTGTTCCAGTCCAAGACTGACCATTCCACACGAGTGAAGTTAGAATCAACCGCTAGCTTGGCAAGATAGGCGAGTAAGTTTTTTCCAAAACCTTTGCCGCGCATTTTTGGTCGCACATAAAGATCTTCTAAATAAATGCCGGGCCGGCCTGTGAAAGTTGAAAAGTTATTAAAAAAAAGTGCATAGCCTACAGGCTTGGATTGATACTCAGCGATAATGCACTGAGCATACCGGGTCGCACCAAAAAGGGTTTCTTCCAATGTCGCGGTAGTGGCCACAACTTCGTGCTCAAGCTTTTCATAGATGGCTAATTCCACAATGAAACCAAGTATGGTTTGGCAGTCTTCGACCGTTGCGTGCCTAATATTCAAATCGGGTAGTGAGGTTGTAATAGTCATATTTATCCTTCAAATCAGTGGTGCGTAACAGTATACATGGTGATTGAGGTAATTTTTCGCAAATTGATAGAGATTGCAGCCCTGTTCTGAAAAGTGCGCTACCGCTGTACTACGCGCCTTTTTTGCTGAGCGATTTTGTGATGAGTTCAGCCCAGCGATTTGGTTCGCGGTAATTTTAGTAACAACCTTAAGGGATCAGAAATGTCAGAGTAAAAACCTACCACCATCGATACAGAAACAGATGAAGCACCTGCGCTAGCTAACTATTCTTTCCTCATCATCAGCGCATTCACCGATGCCGCTGATATTGAGGCAGAAATTTGCGACATTTCCTTAGTCGGGCGCGTTATTGCCAGCTTTCCTGAGTTTCTAAAAGAAGAACAACGACAGTCCAATGCCTTGGCTGAACTTGGCGCACTTACCCAAGATTCGATGGCCAACATTATCAAATTGCCCAATATATCGCCGTCAGTGCCGCAAATGAATGCGGTAATGAAAGAGCCGCAAGCTTAAGGCTACGCGCTTCCTGAGGAGCTGTAAGTTGCTGCGACCGATGCTGAGATAGATATTCAAACCCGATATGAGCGAATCAAAGGCAGTGCGCTTAATCCTGTTTTGAGAGAAGGCAATTCTGACCAAAGAGCTGCGCCATCAGTGAAAGCCTATGTGCGTAAACACGCCCACGCTATGGCTGTTTGGTCTCCTGAGTCTAAAACTCATGTGGCAAGTATGAGCAAAGGTGATTTTTTTGGCAGCGAGCAGTCTGTGACGATTGCCAGTGCCACTAGCGTGCGAATTGAAAAAAAAGGCGCCCCTGGCACTGCCATTGTCTTAAAAGACGGAATAGCGTTGCTGGCCGGTGAGGGCATTGATGCCCAGTTGATTAAAAAGGTTGAAGCGTATTTACCTGAACACGACACCAATGGTGTTGAGCTGCATTTAATGTGGCCTGAAGACGCTACTAAATTCTCACTGCAGCGAATTGGCGTAAGCAAAGATACTATTTCAGTTACCTGCAACGTGCTCCGAGATTACTTTACCGATTTGTTCCCAATTTTGGAGCTTGGTACAAGTGCAAAAATGCCTTCAATGGTTCCATTAATGGCCTGCGGTGGACAGTTTGAAACCGATGCTGGTGGATCTGCTCCTAAGCACGTTCAGCAGTTTGATAAAGAAAATCACCTTTGACGGGATTCTTTAGGTGAGTTTCTTGCGCTGGCGGCAGCTTTTGAGCATTTTGCAAATATGACTAAAAATAGTCGCGCAAAAGTCAAGGCTGATGCCTTGGATAATGCGACGGGTCTGTTTTTGGACACGAACAAATCCCCTGCACGTAATGTAAATGAGCTGGACAACCGAGGAAGCCACTTTTACCTTGCTATGTATTGGGCACAAGCCTTGGCCGAGCAAAAAAAAGATGCATCGCTTGCTGCTAAGCTTAAGGTTGTGGCTAATGAGCTGACTAATAACGAAGATAAAATTGTTGATGAGCGTAATGCAGTTCAGTGTGTGAGTATGGACGTTGTTGGTTACTACAAGTCAGATTTTGTTAAAGCATCTGCGGCTATGCGCCCCAGTGAAACGTTGAATAAGATTGTATCAAAAGTCAAAATTGCTTAGCTGTTAAGGCTTTTATTACTGGCTCTCATTTATGGGAATCTAGAATTTCAGGCCGACCGACAGGCTTCTTTACAGTCTGAAGAGCTATGATCAAAAAAAAGCCCGCCTTTTCAAAGGCGGGCTTTTTTGTTTATCGGGTCGGTTAAGGGTTTTAGTATGGTGATTGGTTCTGTGGATTAGAGATTAGGTATCGGAATGGTTTTCCCGACACCCTCACCTTCACCAGATCTGGCACGATCCTTCATTTACCAGCTCACCTCAAGTTATTATTTAACTGGGCGCGTATAACGCTTCACTCCGCCGACAGGGCCTACTTCGGCGCCAAAGATATTACCGTTTGCATCGGCCACTACGCCTTCAGCAGTGCACGTGCCGCTGCAGTCTGGATTGGGATCAGGAATAAAAAACTCAACTTCGCCAGTTTGCGCAGAGCCTACCCGTATACCACGAAGCCAATCGCCATGAGCTGGGTTTATTGAACCAGACTCAGAATCCGCTGAGTAGAAAACATCGTTGCTATCAATATAGATTCCGCTTGGGCGACCAAATTGATACCACATGTCGAGAAAGTTGCCGTCTTGATCGAAAATCTGTACGCGGTCGTTGCTTCTGTCTCCGACAAAAAGTCGACCTTTGGAATCCATGGCCAAGGCGTGAGGCTGCATAAACTCGCCTGGTCCATCTCCCATTTCACCAAATGACATGAGAAAGTCACCGTCGCTGTTAAATTTTAGAATTCGGGCAGGCGTTCCAGGATTATTTGAGTGACCTTCGGCAACAAAAATATCGCCATTTGGGGCGACATGCATATCATTAGGGGTGAAAAAGTACTCATCATCGCGGCCTCCGGCTTTTTGACCTAAAGCCATCAAATGAACGCCGGTTGGGCTAAATTTGTGAACTTGATGTCCGTAAGCATTACTTGGTGGATTGTTGCCAGATTGATTGTCCCGGCCATCTGCTACCCAAACATTGCCTTCAAAATCTACATGAATGCCATGAGGCCAACTTATATAGCCTGCGCCGAAGCTGCGCACCATGTCGCCGTTCTTATCGAACAACATAATCAGGTTGGTATCTGGGTTCTGGACACAGGCATTTAGATTAGCGCCACAGCGTTCAGCTATCCAGACGCTTTCACCGTCAAGGTCGATGTCGACAGTACTGGAAGAGCCCCAACTTCGGCCCCCAGGCATCTTAAAATACCCCGCTTGGGTGATATAAGGATTGGCTAGGTCGTTTACGGGGTCCATGTCGGCTTGAGCAAAAACCAGCGTCGGTGAAACTAGTAGGCCTAGAAAGCCGATCACCGAGGATCTTAGAAGTTGATTATTATTCATTCTTTTGTCTCTCACTGCTTCGTTGAGGGGCTGGCAAGGATAAACCAGTAAAAACAGCAGTACAATTGCGGGTTAGTGGTGCGGCGGCGACACAGAGAGAGGACAACACTCGAAAACTGGCAGTGATTCCTTCAAGCCTTAGTAATTCCGCGGCCTGAGGACAGGCTTGCTAACTGAGTAGTCATGAAAACTGTTCTGTAACAATTGTTTACAAAGCCTCAGTGGTTTGAAATTACCAGAATGTATGCTGACATGAATAAATGCTAACGCACTAGAGGAGTTGCAATGTCGTGCGGGGTTTAAAGCATTGTGGCTTATGCAGCACTGACAAAAAAAATAAAGTGCCAGATATCCCCTGTTGTGAGTTTGCTGGGGTTAAGCAAAGAATTGATGCAATAGAGTGCTACCGCTTACTCGCCACTCGTTACAATAATGCCTAAGCCGTTTATGGTGGTTAATACGGAGGAAAAATCCGTCACATCTACTGGCATCATAGCGGCCTCATTATGCATGCTGGCCAATAACGTAGACCTTAACTGCGTCTAGCCCGCGACCTGGCAAGATTGCTGTGTCTGAGTCAAAGCCTAGGGTGATTAATACACTGACAACATCCATTGAATCACCCCAGCGCCGAGTTAGCGTTCGCCGCAGGGAATACCAGCGCGACTTGGTTGCTGGAAAAGCGTCAACAAGGGCTTGATCGTAGAGAAAAACGATATCTATTTCGGTGATCGTAATCGCGTTTGGATCTAGATTGGACTTAATATCAACAGAGGCTAATGACGCCGCGCTGGCACTAGAGCCAAACACTATTAGTAATATGAATGCAGAGCTCAGCCTCAACCAATTAAGCTTATGAAAAAAAAGGTGAGACTGATGTCATAGCAAAATTCTCTAATAAAAAAGGGGCCATTTGGCCCCTTAAAAAACATATCATCAGGGCAAGCTATTCTTTAGGGGTACCGTTGCCGTTCATGCCCAATGACTCATAGCGTCTCCATCCTGCCAAAATTCCCTGAAGACCATGATTGCCTTCGTGGCAGGCATATTCATAAACAGGGTCCCCAGCTTTCCGTAGCGGTACTTTAGCTGACCAGCTGTCATCCCATGACAACGGGTCTGTTACCGTAAAGTCATAATCGAGGGTATTTTCATCGACATAGTCAAAACGCTCTTCAATTACGGCTTGGTCGGACATGCCCCGCAAATTGTAATCATGGTAAAAATGCTGGGTTTTCACCACAAGAGTATCACCCTCCCAGTGGCCGATTGAGTCTCCTTCCCATTTTAACTGTTTGGTACTGTGGTCACTATCAAGTCTGATTATTCGGGCCGAATGAACCATCTCGTTTAGGATCATTACATGGTTTTTAGTTTGAACGAGCTGCATATTGTTGTTGTACGAGCCCGGTATCATCGGTGGGCCGCCAACAAAGCCGGTAAGACATCGATCAACAGTGGTTCGTCCTTCTGGGCCGGCACTATCAAAGACCATTTTTCCATAGGTTGCTCGACGTTTTTGCCCAGCCGCGTTGGCTGCTGGGATACGGCCATTAGCAGGGTTGTAAATGAGCGATGTGCGTCTATCCAAAATAGTTTGATTGCCCCGCTCGTACCAAAATTCATTATAAGAAATAACGCCGGGTGGATAACCCGCACCGCCCTCGCTGTCGATGATCAGGTCACGATTCTGACGGGTGTTTTCAAACTTTTCCCATTCAATGGCTTCTTCGGCGGTGAGAACTGCTTTGTCGGCAAGTTCGGCGGGCCGATTCAACGGCGTTATGGTTCGGAAAGTGTAAGTTCCCTGTAAATCTGGATGGCCATGTTCTGTTCTTGGGATGTCGTTACTTTGTGCTTGAGCTGACGCATATAAGGCAACGCCAAGAAGCAACGCCACCGACTTCATTCCAATCTTGGTGATTTTTTGCGAGTTTGTCACAGGAGAAGCTGGTTTTGCGTGGGGCTGAATCATTTAAACCTCCAACTATTATTTTAATTATTAAACGGCTGCTGAGTGACAGCTAATCCACTGAAAGTACGCTTGTTTCCTCCTGTTTTCAAGGCTTTGTTATCTGTCTAAACGGACAACATAGGGGCTCAATACCCGCTAAATATTCAGTTAGGGTTAAGCGTATCCCAGCTATTGTGATCATAGCTAAGACTAGAGCTCAGCGGTTGGAAAGACAAAGCAGTCAATCACAGAGCGAAACAGTCACAGTTCAAATACAGACCTACGCCCTGAGCGTGGCAGAAATCCACTATCAAAACAGGAAAGGCTTGAGGTTATGAAATTTGTAAAGTTATTAAAACTGACCACTGCCGCGTTGCTCGCATCGGCACTGACCGGTTGCATCGGGGCGGTAGTCGGGGTTGCAGTAGACACTACGGTTGCTGTCGTTAAAGCGCCATTTCAAATTGCGGGTGCAGTTATTGGGGCGGCGGCGGACACCACCGGCACAGTCATCGCTGCGCCCTTCAGGGCCGTTGACGCAGCTTTTGGGGACGACCATGAGCATCATGGAGACTCTCACGAAGAGCGGGGTCATGGGGGCGCTGAGGAGGCGACGGGTGAGGAAGTAAAGTCACACCTCCACAATCATAATAGCCACGAACATTTCCGCGAGCATAAACACTCAGAGGGCTAAACCTGACAAGACAAGTTTGGTTATCTGCCCAGAACAGTGCTCGAATCATTGAATGGAGGATCAGCACCCTGCGTGCAATTCACTCATTTCTAAAGATTCTCGAGATTCCAAGACCCATTTTAAGCAGAGCAAGGTCAAAAATTCATTCATGATTCTGTTTACTCCCACCAATTACAAAAATTGAATTGACCCTTTAGCTGGTTTATTCTTCACTCTTTTCTTGTTAAACACTTACCCGTCCTCAGCAATCCTGAGACTAGGGATTTTAGGCATTCTTCGTATGGCCAGTACTGCGCAAACCAATAACTCTTCCGGTTCGGCTTTTTCACTAGGCAGTTTTGCACTGCCTATGGTGCTCACCGTTGGACTTTTCCTTCTGTCATTTACCCCTAGAGTTCAATCTAGTTTGGCATTGGTGTGGTCATTTTGGGCTGCGATTCTCGCCTTGATGTTATGGCAGGCATATCTTTTGTTGCTCAGTAAGCGCAGGGGGATAGAACACGGATTTTCAATAGTCGTTCACTCCCAGCACTATATTCAGGCAATGGTGCAGTTTAGTGTTTATCTGTATTGGGGATATTTCTGGCAGCCTGTTTATGACCATATGCTGCTGCTTTTGGCTCAGGTTCTATTCGCTTTTGCATTCGGTACGCTGCTGGCTTGGTCTCGAGGTAGGGTCTACACATTAGGGTTTGGGCCGATTCCAATAATATTTAGTACCAACCTGTTTCTGTGGTTCAGAGACGACTGGTTCTATATGCAATTTTTGATGATTGCGGTTGGTTTTATGGGGAAGGAATATGTTCGCTGGAACAGAGAGGGGCGCAGTGTTCACATCTTTAACCCTTCTGCATTTGCCTTGGGTTTATTCTCTCTAGTTCTCATTATTACTAACAGTACAAATTTAACCTGGGCTCCTTTAATTTCATCGAACCTAACCTTAGCGCCAAATATCTATTTGTTTTTATTTTTTGCTGGCCTTGTGGTGATGCATTTCTTTTCTATTACCTTGGTTGCAGGATCAGCTGCTCTGGTTCTTTTTGGCTCAAGCGCGCTCTATTCGATCTTTAACGGCGTGCCGTATTTTTTGGATTCAGAAATTCCCGCAGCTGTTTTTTTAGGTCTTCATCTGCTGGTGACGGACCCGTCTACTTCTCCGCGAACCCCTCTTGGGAAAATGATATTTGGAGGACTCTACGGTATCGGCGTATTTGCACTTTATACGATACTCGATCTTTTTGGCGCGCCTACCTTTTATGACAAACTTCTCTGTGTGCCGCTACTGAATCTGAGCGTTATCGCAATCGATAGGGCGGTGCGGTCAATTAATTCTGAGGCTTGGCTCAATGTTTGGAACCCGAACTGGTTTGGTGGTCGAGCTAACTTAGCGCATATGAGCGTATGGATTGCGGTTTTCGCAATTATGTCGATGTTTAATAAAACCGATGGACAGCATGCCGGTGATAGTCTGCCTTTTTGGGAAGAGTCATGTGCTGAGAGTCTTAACGGTGCCTGCGATCGCCTGCTATTAATCGAGGGCACCTACTGCAATGACAACGCTGCATGGGCCTGCAATGAATTAGGCATTCACTATCGTCAAGGTGAGATCACCGAAATAAATACTGAGCTGGCATTTAACTATTTCAGTCAAGCATGTGAGCTTAAATTTAAGAGTGGCTGCTTAAATTTATTGAATGAGGACAGGCTTATTGCTGATCTGCCGAAAGAGTTGGACTTAAGATTAATGTTACGACAGGGTGGTAAAAATCTTATCGATCTTCCTGCATCAGATTTGTACGCGAAGGCTTGTGATCATAATTGGAGCTTTGCTTGCGATGAATTAAATATCAAGAGTCAACTTTGAGTAAAACCCAGAAACTGAAACTGGCAAAAGACTCGGTGATTGATTCTGCTCCAGCACCGTTGGAGCCTAGTCGTACGTTTGGCCTACTTATTCTTTTGCTCTTTATTATTTTTACCGCAGTTTGGCTGACTCGAGAAAGCATTGAAACTACCACGCTGGATAATTCCACACTAGTCTCCACAGACGCGTTCAAAACACTTTCTGGGTTTGAAATCGAGAGCTGGTACTTACCGAACGATTCTACTCTTGGTTTTGTAGAAATTCCTGCCGGCACCTTTACAATGGGCAGTAACCCGACGCTCGACTCGCTTGCATATGGCAACGAGCAGTGGTCTCGCAGGCAGCGTCAGGGGAAAGTAGAATTGCCCTTTTATTTCATTAGCCGCTTTGAGACTACAGTTGCCCAGTACAGCGCCTATTTAGAAGACACCGCTCAAACTTCCGCTGCACTGAATCTAGATTCACCGGGGAACTTTCCAATTGCAGGCGTGACTTGGCCAGAAACACTTGGCTATGCAAGATGGTTGGAAGAAAAGCTTCGCCAATCCGATTCAACGCCAGCGCAGGTTAAAGCGTTATTGGATTCAGGTGGCCATGTCACTTTGCCTACCGAGGCGGAGTGGGAAAAAGCGGCACGTGGCACAGACAACAAAGTGTTCCCCTGGGGCTCGAGAGTCAGGACTGACTTTGCAAATTTCAATAATGATCAGCCCCTGGCAGTTGGTGCTTTAGCATGCCCCTCTTGTAGCTATGGACTTTCTGACATGAGTGGCAATGTCTGGGAATTAACCCGTAGCCCCCTTCAAGATTACCCCTACAATCCTGATGACGACGGAGTCAGTCTTTCCTCTGATGTAATCTGGGTAATGCGAGGAGGATCTTATGCTGACCAAGTTAACAATGTCCGTGCCGCCGTAAGAGGAGGTGTGGACCCCAGCGTCAGAAATCTTACTATTGGGTTTCGAATTGCTATAAGTACGCTTTAGTCTTTAACTGCTGAGCCCATCACTTTGATTTTTCCGCCGAGGGTAAGGCTGCGGCTTTGTAGATTGTTCTGGGAGGTCGCTTTTCGCCAGAAAATAAGTTCCCATAAAAAGTATTAAGCGTATCCACCTCGCCTAAATCGATAAAGGTGATATCGACAAAAACAATTTCCTTTTTTGTGAAACCGGCAGCTTTTACAGCGGCTAGAAAGTGACTAAAGGGGAGGGTGACTTTTTCTAAAATAGCTCCAGAGATGTAAGCGTCTTCTGTGCTCACCGATAGCTGTTCACCAACAAAACACCGTTTGCCAACTACGACTGCGTGACTAATGGGGTTTGACCACAGGGCTAGGTTTTCGGCTCGGCTGATAAACTTTCGTGCCCATATAATTCGTTTCCATGATCTCATTGTTGGTATTGGATTAGGTCCACAAGATTCCCATAAAAGTCTTCGCCTACTGCGACTTTGCTATACTCATGCTGCTGAGGCTGGCGGATAAAATTTACCCCAAGGCCGGTAAGTTTTGTGTGTCTCTGTCCAAATTTCCGGTGTCAATAAAAAAATCTCCGCCCCCCGTTTAATAGCCAACTTGACTTAATAGAGTCTCGCCTGAGGCTTTCGCGAACAATAGATTCATACTGCTGAGCCATTAGATTTGATAACAACCCAGCGTCTGCCTTGAGTGCTTAGGGTGGTGTCTTCATCCAGCTCAACCCCAGCTTATCAATATAAAAACCGAGTGCCTCATCGTAATCACCGACCAACAATGAGGCTAGGTTGACACGCTGCATAGCAAATCTAGTTGATAGGATAGGGGAGCTAAGGATAAGTTTAATTTAGGTTTACGGTCGGCATCGGAATCTACACTAGGCCTTAAGTTGGGATCCGAAGGGTGCCTCGTAGAGAAAAGGCTGCTCTTGATTGAGCTTGGCTGGGCCAAAAATCCCAGACTTGCGTGCGTTCAATTGCAGCTTAGTCCGAGCTTCCAGTCGGTGTTTTATCAAGAGTCTAGGCGGGGCTTTTATCAAGAACTTGGTCGGTGCTGCCTATTGATTTTGGATAAGAGCACCGACCGGTTTCAGCCTTTTAGCATCACTACTGGTTGTCAGCGGTTTCTGCTTCTTGAAATCTCGCGCCAGCCAACATACCCGGCATCGCGTAGTTGCCTTCGTGGCAAGCATATTCATAAACAGGGCCTTCGGTTGCATAAAAACTAAGTTCTGCGGTCCAAGGTTGGCGGTAGAGATTTGAATCTTCGACAATGAATTGATAGACGATTTCAGAGTCCGAATGACGGCTGAAGCGTTCAGTGATCGTGCCGTCGTCGGTGATTGGCACCGAGCTCTGTTCCATCTGAATAGGCTTTATATTAATAGTCTCGACAACCAAGGTGTCCCCTTCATACCAGCCTCTTGAATCCCCTAACCACTGCTCCATCACTTGGGGCCGAGTATTCGCTCTAGCATCTTCTGCTGAGTCAAATAGTGGGATTATGCGGGCGTCATGTGCCATTTCAGCCAAGATCATCACGTAGTCATCAGTTTGCACAAACTGGTAGGTGCTGTTGTAAAGCGTGCCCATCATGCCGGGGCCTGCTGTGTTGCCGAAGCCGAGCAAGCAGCGCTCAGCCAAGGGCAGCGCTTCTGGTCCGGAGTTATCACCCAAGCCAGTGAGATAGCGTCTACCAAACCCTCGGTCTGTAAAGCTAACCTTAGGGACTTCTAAACGCGGAACGCGGCCACTTGGCGGGTCAATGATATAGGAGGTGCGAAACTCGCCTTTAACTAGGGCTAAGGAGGAACCTGGATCAGTCCAGAACGAGTTGTAGCCTCGGAGTCCGAAATCTATGCTGCCTGCGGGAGGTGCCCCGGATTCAGTGTTGGATGGTGCATTATCGTCAAAATCGCCAGGGGCAATTCCAGCAATAGCTGTGCCGGCGGCAATTTTTTCTGCATCCGCTGGAGACACAACTAAGGAATCTACTCCTTGTGGGCGGTTAAGGCTGGTTAAAGATGCGTTAGTCCAAACGCCAGTCAACTGCGGACGATCGCTGCTTTGTGCCATAGACGGCGCCGATAAAAATGCGACCGAGCAGCCTATAATTGTTGCGGCTAGTGCCCTTCGATTAAGTTTAAGCATTCAGTGTCTCCTTAATTCTATTGTGTAAGCGTTTGGGCTAGGTGGCAAAACCAGCTGGCCAGTAACTGCTTAAGAGGCAAGGTACCCCTCTCAAATGCGTCTGTAAAGCCACCGCTTCAAGGCGGTGGATGTTATTTAGCTTTAGTTTAGGTCCTTAGTGTCTTTTTGGCTTCCTATTTGCGATAGCTGGTTTGTTCTAGCTGTCGCTTATAGGCAATTGAGCTTATATAAAGGTATAAGTCAGCAAGTCCACGTGCACACCTCGAAGCTCGATTAAGCGCTGCTCAAGCCAGCTTTAGGGTTCGATTCCGCTGCCATGATCGATATGCTGAATGTCAGTTTAAAAACCCTCACATCAATAATGACCCACCAGCAACCTTCGATGGCACAGAGCTGGGTTTTTCTAGGCACACAAAAGTGCGAATTTAAGGCCTTTTTTCAGGCGGTTCTGCCGGCCTTCGATGCCAGCTTCAAACAGTGGAGATTTCTTTAGTCTGTCAAATTTTACTTGGCCGCTTTGACCGTCATGGTCTGGATTTATCGAGCGTGGGCCTAGCTCTTAGCCAAGAAAATTATAGTCTATCCCGTTAGCCGGCAAAGTTTTTCTAGCGCGATTTGATGGTATCGAAGAAAACTTTACTGAAAGGAGTCGACCTTACATCGGCGACGGCGTCGATCTGATAGTCTTTTAACTGCTGGACGAAGCCATCAAAGAACTTAGTGGCATAGCCTTTTATATAGAGCACAATGGCTAACTCTACCGTAATTGATCGGCGAGCAGCCCAATGGATAGAGCATATTTAAAAGCGGGATTGTAGCTCATAATGGAACAAAAGTTCCGATAAACTAGATAGGCTTCATTGTCTCCTTTGTCCGCTAATACTAATGCTGCGGGAATCGAGCGAGTGGGTAGATCACTGCCGTCAGCTTTTCTTACTCCCAGGGCCTGCCAATCTTGCAGATCTCTCCAAGCGCCTAAACTGCTATAGCGTTTACAGTACCGGTCTGGGCTGAGGCCGTCGGACTGCGATCCAACTAAATTTTCTTCCCCACCTTCGGGTAGTAGCACTGGCCGCCCCCAAGTTTGGTCGTCTTGCCAGTTGCGCGCTTTGAAATAGTTTGCGATGGAGGCAAATACGTCAGCTTCGGTATCCCAAATATCTTTTTTACCATCTTGGTCGTAGTCGACAGCATATTGAAGATAGCTCTCAGGGATAAACTGCGATTGACCCATAGCTCCCGCCCAAGAGCTATTCATGTTTTCTATTGCAGGAAAGCCGCTCTCTAAGATTTCAAGGCCTGCTAAAAATTGCGCGCGAAAGAAAGCAGCGCGGCGATTGTCATAGGCAAGTGTGGCCAGAACATTGAACAAGGGCTCTTTAATTGGATAGGTGCCGAAGTTGGTTTCCATACCCCATATTCCAACGATAAAACGGGCTTGTACGCCGTAACGCTTACTGATTTCACGGAGCACATCTTGATGGCGGGTCATTAATTCAATCCCGGTTTCTTTTTTCCAATCCGTTACCCTTGCGGTGAGGTAGTCGTCGTAGGTTTGGACTCTTTCAGGCTGCGATCTGTCGCGTTCAATGACGCGTTTAACCGGGGGAGTGATATTGGCGAATGCCTGCACCAGAGTTACTTCACCGATGCCGTTATCTGCCGCTTCTTGCCTTAACTCAACCAGCCAGTTGTCGAAATCGGCATCTGCATCGATTTGTGCGTTAACCATCCAAGGGGAAAGCAGGCCAATAACTGCTGCGCACAAAAGGAAACTCTTTGGCTGTTTGTCCACTGAACACTTCATAATCTTTACTGTCACTCTGAATAGGTTTTTTACCTGTCAGCTTAGTTGTCGTCCGGAAGCGCGAAAGTTAAAATTAAATCGCCGCCACGCCGGCCACGAGAACCACCTCCGGAAGCTACCGTGACATATTCTCGGCCATCAATCACATAAACTGAGGGTGAGGCGAACACACCGGCACCGGTGTTGAATTTCCATAGCTCTTCACCGGTTTTGGCGTCAAAGGCGAAGAAGTAGCCAGCCTCATTGCTACCAGTGCCAACAAAAACCACGCCGCCCTTGGTGACTACGGCTCCAGCTTGGCCATAGCCTTCAAAGATTTGCCGCCAGATTAATTCTCCAGTTGTTGGGTCGTAGGCAGAGAAATAGCCTTTCGCCCCGCGGCCAGAATTAAAAGGCTGGTCAATTGCATTTACATAGAGCAAGCCGGTGTCCGGGCTAAAAGCAATAGGGGCATAGTTTGATCCACCGCCATAGCCGGGTGAAAATATTTGATTTGGGCCTATTGGCGTAAATTGTTCTACCAGTTGGTTGTCCAGCATTTTCTCAGCAGCAATATCCTGCGGGAATACTGGCGCGACCGGTTCCATTCGCTCGCCATTTGCCTTGTGCGGAATTGGCTGAGTGGGATAAGGAACTTCGCCTTCAGTGGCAGTTTCTGTGGGTACTGGTGTTTCAATAATAGGATGGACAGGTTCGCCAGTCTCTCGATTAAGGATATAAAGCCAACCGTTTTTACTGGCCTGAGCGAGTGCTTTAACATTCTCACCGGCCACTTCCATATCAAACAATACCGGTTGGTTACCCGAGTCGTAGTCCCAAACATCGTGGTGCACCTGTTGGTAGTGCCACTCCAGACGTCCAGTATCGAGGGTCAACGCAATGAGTGAATCTGAAAAAAGATTCATGCCAGCCCTTTTGGTGCTGTCGCCAAAGGGATTGCCAACTGCGAAATAGATCATGTTGAGTTCGGGATCAATGGAAGGCGTCTCCCAAATACCTCCACCGTTACGTTCGCCGCCAACCCAAGTAGGTCCGGCGATTTCCCAGCCCTGATCGGTTTCATCTTGGGGAACGGTATTAAAATTCCATAGCGATTCGCCGGTTTTTGCGTCGATAGCGAGCACGTAACCACCGGCGATATGGCTTTCACTACGGGTAGTGCCTAGATAAACGACCCCATTGTATATCTGTGGCGCGGTGGTGAACCAATAGCCAACAGAAATGGCGGTGGCGATGCCGGGATCTTTCTGGTGGAGGACATTTAAAATCACCGGTGCTTGGCCAGCTTCACCGAAGCCGGGAAGAGGCTCCCCTGTCTTGGCATCCAGAGCAAATAGGAAAGACCCTGCTGCGGTATAAATCACACCATCATCATAAGCGACTCCGCGGTGACGAAAAATATAGCCTTCGCGGCGTCCACCGCCTAATTTTCGAGTGACATCAAAGGTCCACAGCAAATGCCCATCTTCAGCATCAAGGGCATAGACGCTGCCGCGAGAGTCGGTCACATACATAACATCGTTAACGATAATCGGAGTGGTTTGATTGCTGACGCCGTCAATGACGCCATGTTGGAACAACCATTCAGGCACTAAACTGGAAACATTGTCTGGCGTAATCTGATCGCTGGGTGAGAATCGTGATCCGGCTAAATCCAAATTATGCAGGGCCCAGTCCATGTTATCGACAGTAGATAAGCCGTTTGTTGGAATGTTCGCTGGAGGATTTGCTGAAAGTTGGATTTTACTAGCGCTTTGTTCAGAAACCCCTTCACCAACGGCAACTGTAATCGAAGTCGTTTCTGGTGTAGGTGAACAGCTGGCCAAAATCGCGGCTAAGCCGAAAGTGACTAAAGTTGTTAATACGCGTTTATTTTTATCTGTAATCATTGGCGTGCCTCTTTGGCTTATTTTTTTTACGCATTGGGAATTGTCGCGCTATTCGCTACTGTCCAACATATATTCAACGATGGCTTTGAGTTGTTCATCGCTGCAGTCAACGCAGAGACCCCTCGCAGGCATGACTCCATTGAGTCCGTTAATGGTATTTTGAATTAGGCTGTCCAAGCCTTTCTCTAGCCGGATCTCCCATTCAATGACATCCCCCACCTCTGGTGCGTGAGCGGCGCCAGTGCCATGGCAGGCAAAGCAGGTACTCTCATAGGTTTGAGCAGGGTCGAAGGCGTCTACCCCTTGAGCCCAGACGAGATTGAACCAAGGCATGGCAAGTGCGATACCAATAGTCAGAACTAGTCGCTTGCTTAAGCGCAGGCACGAGCCAACTGATTTCAGAGTGTAGGTTTTCATTTTAGGCCGGTTAAGCTTATTTTTAGTATTGTTTGAATACTCACTGTAACCAATTGCTGGTGGGGAATCAAAAAGTCGCTGCTGTCGTTGCTAATACTGCTGCTATTGTAAAAATTGGCTATGTACATCTAAATAAAGTTTGGCCAGCTAGTAAACTCTAGGTGAGACAGATTAGTTAACCGCTGAATTGAGGGATTTGCTCATAGCGAGCATGCGGATCATTGCAATAGCATCTCGGTCAATCTGGACGTAGGCAGTTTTAAGATATTCAGCCATTTGAATGTCGTTCTCACCGCGATTAAAGTCTCTGCGATAGCTAAAGCGAACAAACAGTGAATTTGGCTCCGGCTCTTCTATTAAAGAGGAGCTTTCGGCAAAAATCTGACCGATTCCAAGAACAGTGCTTGTCTCAATTTTCAATTCAGGCGTCATGACTACTAATTCCTGAAACTTTGTATGCCCCGCTGTTATCCGCCGGACAAACTGATTTTCTTCAGTATCAGAGGAATGGCATTGTAAGGCATCATTAAATTTTTCCGGACTTCTAGCGCGAAGCACAAGGCCTTGCCAAAGCTGCGGCCTGGTAACCACGAGCAGACTCTTATCTTCTAAATCGTTAACTTGGATAATGTGTTGAAAATCTAGCAAGACAAAAAGCCTTCTATTACTGAGTTGGTTGGGGAGGATGTCGTGATTTTATCTGCCAACTAAGTGTATCGGGTGGTGTGTAAGGTCGACAAGCAGATTTGCAACTACTAGAATGCCTCGGCTTTTTAATTTATTGGACTTACCTATGACTCCTGACGTTTTATTTAACCCTTTTAATCTCGGCAAACTTGAACTCGCTAATCGAATTGTTATGGCGCCGATGACTAGGCAATTTTCGCCTAACGGTGTACCTGACCAAAACGTAGCAGATTACTATCGTCGCCGAGCCGAAGGCGGTGTTGGTTTGATTATCACAGAAGGGACAACCATCCCTCATGAGGCTGCGTCTAGCGGTGTTCAAATTCCTTGTTTTCACGGCGAAGCCCTTGCCGGCTGGAAGCATGTAGTTGATACAGTCCATGCCGCTGGAGGTAAGATTGCTCCGCAGCTTTGGCATGTGGGCGCAATTCGTAAACCCGGTGAAGGCCCACATCCAGATTATCCTTCTTCATCGCCATCAGGTTATATAAAGCCGGGCAAGCAGGTGCTTGAACCTCTCAGCGCAGAAGAAATTGATGAGCTTGTTGCCGCTTATACTCAAGCAGCAGTGGATGCTGTAAAGATTGGCTTCGATGCCATCGAGCTTCACGGTGCCCATGGCTATCTTATCGACAATTTCTTCTGGGAAGGCACTAACGTCAGAGAGGATGGCTATGGCGGTAGTTTGGCTAAACGAGGGAGTTTCGCGGAAAAAATCGTCAAATCCATTCGAGCAGCTATTGGAGATGAGTTTCCATTGATCTTGAGGTTCTCCCAGTGGAAGCAGCAAGACTATGACGCCAAACTTGCTACTACACCGGAAGAGCTCGAAGAGTTTTTGACTCCCCTTTCCGCAGCTGGCGTGGATGTTTTTCATTGCAGTAACCGCCGCTTTTGGGAGCCTGAGTTTGAAGGCTCAACCCTAAACTTGGCAGGATGGGTAAAGAAGATTACCAACAAGCCAACCATCAGCGTTGGTAGTGTTGGACTAACTGAAGAGTTTATTGCAACTTATCGTGAGGGCACCGCTGAGGTTGCTGGCATTGATGAGCTTGTCTCTCGTATGGAAGCAGACGAGTTTGATCTTATTGCCGTTGGCAGGGCATTAATAGCTAATCCAGATTGGGCTAATAAAGTCCGCGATGGCAAAATGGACGAGCTGGTGACCTTTAACAAAGAGATGTTGGGTGAGTTAGTTTAACCATCAGAGTTGAGATCCTTAGAGGCAACGACTGAATTTCGAGGAATCGTTGCCTCTAAAACCTAAATTTGTAACACTCTAAGCCCAGTTTGGTAATGGTTTAGAGCTATGCGTTTAAAAATCCTTTTGCCCGTCAGTATCCTAGCCGTTGGTTTGCTTGTGCTTTTTTTGATTTTTTATCCGCCCACTATTTCCGCAGACCTTTCACTTAGCACCTCCCCCGAGGGAATCTCTAGAGGCGAATATCTGGTCACAGCAGGAGGCTGTGTTAGCTGCCATAAGGGAGATGAAGATTCACAAACGCTCTCTGGAGGCCATGGCTTAGCTACCGATTTTGGTACTTTCTATGCGCCAAACATCACACCAGACCGAGAAACGGGTATTGGTGACTGGCAGGCAAGGGATTTTATAGCTGCCTTAAAGCATGGCCGTACACCCTCTGGAAGTTTCTATTTCCCGGCTTTTCCTTATCGTGCCTATGGGGGGCTAACCGATCAAGAGGCCTTAGATATTGGTTCTTACCTCATGTCGTTAGCCCCAATTAATAATTACGTTGGCGATCCAGAAACACCTTTTTGGCTAAGCCGCTGGGCGGTGGCCGGTTGGAACATCATGGCTGAAATTGCTGAACCCCAAGCCCAAGCATTTGAAGAAGCCGCAGTGGCGAGAGGTGCCTATTTGGCTAGGAATTTAGGCCACTGTGGCGAATGCCATACTCCGCGTAACAGTTTGGGTATTCCTGATTATTCTAATGAATACGCAGGCGCTGAGCTAGGCGAGGAAGTAATCGAGCCTATTGACGGCGAGGCAATGTCCGACTGGACTCTGGATAACTTTGATCTTTTCTTACTGTTAGGTTTAAAGCCCAATGGGGAGTTTGTTGGCGGTGATATGAATGATGTTATTGAGCACAATACTAGCAAACTCACCGATGCAGATCGTGCAGCGCTGGCCGCATATTTCACCAGGCACAATGTGGCTGTGATCTAAGCTTTAATTTCCCTTTTTCTTGGCCTTTAATAGGTAGACCACTAAACTATGAATCTGTTTATTGACTGTTTATTTCAAAAGAATATCGAAATGAGAGAACTATCCAAGCATGAGATCGAAAAAGTAAGTGAAGGCATCGCTGAAATATCATTAGTCTTCATCTAAAACCATGCTCAAAAACCACAAATGAGTTTCACTACTCGACGCTAGAGCCAGAAATCACTATGCGCCGGCTTACCCTTTTCGTAGACTTTTTTTCAAAAATACTCTGTTTCCTAATTTAATTTCTCGAAAAACTACGACTTTTTAACAGCTACGCCTACGCTGAAAAGGCTAGTCGATACTAAGGATAAATTAAACCGAAATCAAAAGGAGATTGAGGATGAGAGAATTAACTTGTGATGAAATTGAACAGGTGAGCGGTGGATTTGGGCTGTTAGGCGTCGGACTAGGAATTGTGACAGGCGTAGGTTCTACTTATTTTGGCGGAGGAAATGTCGGTCAGGTTCTTGGTGCCGGAATTCTGGGTGGTGTTGCCGGGTTTTTTGGTGGCATTGCTACCAGTTCATATGTTCCCACGTTCGCTCGCGTATTTTTTGGCGCCTCGTCAGCAGAAGTTGGAATTATGGGAAATCATGTTGGTAATAGTTCTTAAGAGTCAACAGTAACTTTTTATAGCTGCCGATATATACCAAATGGTAAGGAGAACATAAAAAATGAATTACATTTATCTTAATGCAACCATTCTGCCTCTATTGGCCATGGTGTTTATTTCTGATGCTATAAGAGATAAAAATACCGGTGCTTATCTTGGGTTCGTAAATTTTAAAATCGCTCTATACCTTGCTGGGGTGTTAGCTGTAGAGACTTATTTTTTTGTATCAGACTTTGGAATCTCCCTAAAAACTGCAGGACGAATAATTGGAGTCTCGTCAATGCCTTTTATTGTCGCATTTGTGTTTGTAAAGTACTCACACAAGGAACGCTTTGGAGTTGAATTCAGTCGAAAGCGAAAAAATGACTGAAATATATTTTCTAGTGTTTTATTAAGGAGCCATGATGGGCCTTGATCGTCATTTCTGAGAGGATATTTTCATTAGCTTTAATGTAATAGAACTGCGGCAGTTTAATGCAGTGATGAAGACTGGCAAGTCGAAGCATAGAAATTCCAACTGATAATAACCAGTTCAAGCGCCATCACGCTGCTTCTTTTTCGACTTGGTTTTCCCAAGTGCTATTGTAAATCAGAGAGCGTGACGCGTTAAAGAGTTTTGGAATATAGACTTTATATTCGTCATCGTCGCTCTAGTATTTTTTGAGCTTCATGCGACACTTAGCGAGCTTTCTATTGAGCATTGGTCTTTTATAAAACAGCTACTTGAATGGTAATGGCCAACGGCTTGGTGTTTCTGTTTGCCTTTCTCACATAGAAAATGATTCTCAAACAAACTTGATATGAAAAAAAGTGTAGATGAGCGGTAAATATTTCAAATAAAAAACGGAAAAGGCAGCCTATGGCTGCCTTTTCTTGATCGTAGTAAAGGAAATAGTGGAGCTAGTCGTCATCTACACGGTAGTCGTCATGGCAATTACCACACGAGCCGCCTAATGCACGAAATGTACCTAGTGTCGCTCCGCGATCGCCGGTAGCGGCAGCATCAGCGAACGCTGTGGCGTTATCTACTAGAGCCTGTGCCTTAGAAGCGAAATCTGATTGGTTGTCCCAAATTTTGTCCAGCGCTGTTGTCTCAACATCAAATCCACGCGTGTTATGTGCCATAACATCGGGGATCATTGGTGCTAGTGCGGCAATTCGGCGACCGTTACGCTCTGCTAGTGCGGCATCAAAAGGTGCACCTTGCGCCATGCCGACCAACGGAATTAGATTAAATCGTAGAAGCTTAAATACAGACTTTCTCGTGTCTACCGCCGCTTCAGCCTGTTGCTCTGGGGTAGGAGGGTCCTGTGCAGATACTGCCGAAAAGAAACCGGAGGCTAGAATCGCAATTGTTGACATAACAGCTATTTTTTTTTTCATTTTTATATTTCTCCAAGCCATCTTGAGGGAATTGCCATGTTAAAGCAGGCACTTCAAATTTAGTGAACCCAGCATCTAAATCGTTGAGTGTTGATGCGTTCGGGCACATCTGACTATATTACAAACGATTCTTAATTGTCACCGTCGATGAACATAAATCTTGATGAAGATCAGTTGGCTACTTCTTTCCATACGAACAGTCGCGTCGCAAGAATGAAGGAGACGACAAGCCAGACCCCTATTCCTATAAGACTTGAGGTGATCTCCATAAGAGTCGCACCATTAATAGCTATCTCACGCATACCCGTCGATATAAAGCTAAGAGGTAAAAGATAAGCAATAGGTTGGATAAAATCGGGCATAGATTCGATGGGGTAGAAAACGCCAGATAGGAAGATTTGCGGGAAAATAACAATGTTGCCAATGGCCATCACCGCCTGCTGAGTTTTTGCAATGCTGCCAAGGCAAAAACCGAGGCAGAGAAAAATGAAGGTGCCTAATATAATCATCAAGTAAAAACTTGCTAGGTTGCCGACTATATTCACATCGAGTACTAATAGCGCATAGGTAATGAGTACAGATAGCTGCACCAATACTATAATCATTCTCGCCATGACTATAGAGGAGATAAAATCTTTCGGTTCAATTGGGGTGACAAACAATCGTTTAAGTATGCCCTTGCGTCGAAATTCGACGATGTTGAATCCGCTCCCCGCAATACTAAGCTGCATGAGAGTGAATGCCATTAGACCAGGCAGCAAGAAATCTAGATAGTTCTGAGAACGAGCTTTTACATCTTCAATTATCAAGTCAAACATAGGTTCGATATCTCTGAATTCACGCTCAATTTCAACCAGTGACTGTTCGAGCACTGGTAATATCAATCCTAATTGCCTTACCTGGGCGGCATCCACTAAAACGCGAAGCGCAGTGCCTTCACTTTTTGTGTCAAATTCTTTCGGAATTATAATGGCTAATGTTAGCTCTCCCTTTTCTAGGGCTGATCTAAGTCGATTTTCAAAGCCGAGGGTTACACTAAAAACTGGGTTGTCTATTAATTC
The DNA here is from genome assembly GCA_913031035.1 of uncultured Gammaproteobacteria bacterium. GTDB lineage: Bacteria > Pseudomonadota > Gammaproteobacteria > Pseudomonadales > Pseudohongiellaceae > UBA9145. Next base: position 2,519 of record CAJWGN010000010.1, on the reverse strand, counting down.
TTGGATAAATTCAATTGCTGAGGGATCAGGAGAATCATTAACTATACCTATATTTACAGGGTCAACTCCGTTGCGATTGATAAAGCCTAAGACTGTCATGAATATTATTGGAAAAAATAGGCTAAAAAACATCGACTGTCTGTCTCTTAAGAAAATCTTTAAAAAGACCTTAGCTAGATGAAATTGCACTTGTGTAGGCATAGATTATTCCGGCTCAGTCGCGCAAGGCTCGACCTGTAAGTGCAAGAAACACATTTTCGATGTTTCCATGGATGGCTGCTGCTGGCGGGTCTGGCGCATGGGCGAGAATAAGATTCTGAGGAGTGTCTTCGGCAACAATGACCCCATGATCCATTATGGCTATTCGCTGGCAAAGAGATTCTGCTTCTTCCATGTTGTGGGTGGTCAAAACGATTGTCATACCGGCACGATTTAAATTAAGTACTAATTCCCACAGATTGCGCTTGGCTTGAGGGTCAAGACCGGTCGTTGGTTCGTCGAGAAAAAGCACCCTAGGGTCGTTTACCAGCGCGCAGGCAATCGAGAAGCGCTGTTTTTGACCGCCAGACAAGCTGTCGGGTTTTGCTTTGGCCTTATCGACTAAGTCTACTTTTTTGAGCAATTCCTGGGGGTCAATATTTCTAGAATATAAGTTTCCAAAAAGCACAAGTAATTCTGAGATCGTGAGACTGTCAAAGTACTCGTTGGCTTGGAGCTGCACACCAATAATTTCTTTAACTTTGTAAGGGTTGGACTGGACATCAATGCCATCGATCAACGCACTGCCGCCATCAATGTCAGTGAGGCCTTCAAGCATTTCTAAGGTGGTTGTTTTGCCCGCCCCGTTGGGTCCGAGTATGCCGAAAATCTCGCCTCTACCTATAGACAGCGATATGCCGTCGACAGCTGCGAATGTCTCGCCTTTTTTACCAGGGACGGGGTAGTGCTTAAAGAGATTTTTAACTTCAATGATCGCCATGGCGCAAGCTCTTTCTAAATCGTAGTTCATCATAGCGGAACAGTTGATGATGAACTACGGATTTTAGTAACTCACTAATCGTGAACCGCGCATGAGCAGCCGACTAGTCCGAATAGTAATAGCGTTGCCTGGGCTTAAGGGGCGCTAAGAAGAAATAAAACACCCACGCAAACCAGGAAAGACAAAGGATCGCTATTATCCAGGCGATTTTTTCGAAGCCGGTGGTCTTATCCGAAGTGGCAATTATCCAAACCGGTAGCAGCCAGATCGCAAATACCGCGATCCCGCTGAATATCGCAAATCCAAATGAAACCAGTGGAATAAGGGCTAAAGCGCCTATTATCACCAAAACAATTACCGCTAGGTTTCCTAATACTTTCATAACCGACTCCAAGTTCAGGCAAGGTGGCGTTCGCCATTACGTCTGCTAATGGCTGCCTGTGAATAGTGAATATAGCGAATACCGTGCCAACTATAAAACTCATATAAATCAATGGTATATAAATAATTGATTTTGAGTATTTGGGAGAATGTTGAGTTATTAGTCATTTTCGCCATTACGTAGGGCGGGTTTCCACGGGCTTCTACTGGTGTCGAGTTTTAGAATGACGATTGAGAATTTAGTCCGCCAAAGGCTTAGGCTTTTCTTTCTAAGAGCTGCGAGGCATAGAACATTAAGTGAAACGAGAACATCCTTGATGAATGTTCTCATTTTTACTGAAGACTTGCGGCACTAATAATTAAGATAATAAGTATTTGCATCTTTGCAGGTATGTTTTTCAAAGTGCCTGCGCTTGGAGCGAGGCAGCGCATTGAAAAATCGACAAAGTGCAACTGTCATTACCAGTTAATTACGTAGTTTTAAAAATTGTAATACGCGTTTAGTGAAATTATATTTAGATCGGCGTCGGTATCAGCCGATGTACTCTTTAGGGCAAAGGTCCACGCATTTAAATCATATGTAACACCAAAGGCGAGAAGGCTACCAGGGTCTCTACCATCACTTAGTGAATCCTCACCTTTGGCATTAACAGTAGTTCTACCTTCATCAACTTCCAAGTCTACAATCATTCCTCCGAGTTCGACGAAAACCTTGAACTGGTCACTTACTGGGTATTGAGCGAGCACACTAAGACTATAACCGTTGCCTTTCATGCCAATTTTTTTTTGCTCACCAACATTAAACAACGCAACTTCAGCTGCAATATATTTATTTAAGGAATAGCCGCCGATAAACCTAAAAGCAGTTTTACTGCTTTCGATGTTTTGTTCACTCGCCTTTACGTTTGCCAATCCGATCCCAGCATAGAGGCCATTATCATCAGCAAAAGCAACGGAACAGCTAATAGACATAAACATCGATAAACCAAGATTGATGAACCTATTTGTCGTATTTACTTGCCGACAGGGTTGCGCCAAAGTCTTGTAAGAAAAGCCACCCTCTGTCGGTAGATTTTTAGAGGGCTGGCGATTTTTTTTACGGCTTGAGAGCAAAGTGGCAATTGTGACTGCTATAATTCTTTTCATTTTTACTTCCTTT